>NZ_RAWB01000939.1 GCF_003612055.1 Corallococcus llansteffanensis | reverse complement strand
CCCCCGCACCCAGTTGGGCCGCGTGAAGGCCCAGGGCAGGCCCGACTCCGAGAAGAGGATCCACCGCCGGAAGATGCGCAGGAAGGCGCGCAGCTCCAGGTGTCCCGTGACGATGCGCAGGGGTGCGTGGATGACGCGGTTCTTCCACCCGGCCTCGTGCAGCCGGCGCCCCAGGTACATGTCATCCACGAACTGGCCGGCGGCGCATCCCACGCCCCCGATGGCCGCGAGCGCCTCGCGGCGGAAGACCATCAACTGCCCCATGATGAAGGGCAGCGCGCCATCCGGCCCCGACGTGCGCGCCACCGACGCGCCGTACCACGCATTCACCAGCAGCCCGTAGCCCACGTCCCCCGCCAGGGGCGCGTCCGCCGCCGCGTACACGGGCGCGAACGTGGCGCCCGTCCGCGCATCCTCCAGCAGGGCTCCCACCAGCGCCGTCAGCGCTCCGGGCGCGGGCCGCGTGTCCGAGTCGCTGAAGGCCAGCAGCGTGCACCGCGAGCAGGCCACGCCCACCTGCATGGCATTGATCTTCCCCGTCAGCCCCTCTGGGGGCTCGCCCGCCACGAGCAGCTCCACCCGCGTCGCGCGCGTCGGAGCGTTGGCGAGCTCTTCGCGGGTGAGGGCGAACGCCGGGTCGTCCTCGGTGTCGAAGACGAAGAGCACTTCCCACTCGCCGGGATAGTCCAACGCGAGCAGCGCGCGCACGTTCTGCCGCGCCTCCACATCCAGGCCCCGGATGGGGCGGATGACCGTCACCGAGGGAGGGTCGAACTTCCTCGCGGCCAGCGCCGGACGCCGTCGCAGGCCGGCCATCAGGCCAAGATGCCCCTGGAGCAGCACGCCCAGCGCCGCCGCGCTCACCGCCGCCCAGCCCACGTCGCGCGTGTTCATGGCGTCTCCTCCCGCGCCCTGCCCCGCGCAGGCGGGTGTCTGGAGTGCGCGGAGTGGCCGGGGCCCCACCAGTTCAGGTCCCCCATCAGGCGCATCATCGCGGGGACGATGAGCACCCGGACCAGCGTGGCATCCAGCGCCACCGCGATGGCCATGCCCACTCCCATCGCCTTCACCACCACCACCGACGCCAGCGAGAAGGCCGCAAACACGGCGACCATGATGGCCGCCGCGCTGGTGATGAGCCCTCCGGTCCGCTCCAGCCCCTCGGCCACCGCGTGGGTGTTGTCCCCCGTGCGCAGCCACTCCTCGCGGATGCGGCTGAGCAGCAGCACCTCGTAGTCCATGGACAGGCCGAACAGCGCGCAGAACAACAGGATGGGCAGCGACGGTTCGATGGGCCCGGGCTCGAAGTCCAGGAGCCGGCGCAGGTGCCCCTCCTGGAAGATCCACACCAGGGCCCCGAACGAGCCGGCCAGGGACAGCAGGTTCATCAGCAGCGCCTTCAGCGGCAGCACCACGGAGCGCAGGAGCACGAAGAGGACCGCGCACGTCATCCCCATCACGAAGGCCACCGCCGCGGGCGTGTGCCGCCGGATGAAGGCCGTCGCGTCCACGTCCGTCGCCGTCTGCCCGCCCACCACGAGCCGCCCGTCCCCCACCGCGCGGTCCGAGCGCAGCGCCCGCACCAGGTCCCGCGCCTCGCGGCTGCTGGGCGGCTCGGATGTCAGCACCTGCAGCACCGCGACCGTGCCGGTGAGGTACGCGGCCCGCGCCGCTCGCAGCTCCGGCGGCAGCGCCTGGAGGGGCGCACCCGCGAGTTGCTGCACCGTCGCCCGGTCCATCCCGGGGACCAGGTCCACCGCGCTCTCCACGCCCACCACGCCGGGCAGCGACGCAATCCGGCGGCTCGCGTCGTGGAGGGCACCGGCGCGCTCCGGCGTGAAGGGGTTGCCCTGGGGGAACTCCACCGCCACCAGCACCCGCGTGGCGGCCTCGCGCGGGAACAGCCGGGCCAGCGTCTCCGCGCCCCGGCGCGCCTCGGTGTCCGCGGGCAGCGCGGTGATGTCCGTGGCCGCCAGCTCCAGGCGCCGGAACGGCAGCCCCATGGCCAGGAGGAGCGTGAGGGTCGGCAGCAGCACCCTCCAGG
>NZ_RAWB01000938.1 GCF_003612055.1 Corallococcus llansteffanensis | reverse complement strand
GCGCGGAGGCGTGGAGCTGCTCCAGGTCATCGCGTCGGATGAGCAGGGCGTGCTGGAGCTGACCCGCTCCGAGGTGAGCCGGGGCGAGCTGCGCCGCCTCCTCAAGCACGCCCGGGAGAACCGCTTCGGCGTCGAGGTCTCCCGCGAGGAGGGCGCCACGCTGCTCGCCGAGGCCGCGGCCCTGAACCTGCGCACCCGCACGCCCTTCCCCGAGGACCTGGAGGCCGCGCTGCGCCACCACGGCGTGCAGCCCCTCACCGAGCCCGCGCCCCTGCCCGCCCCGGAGCCCGACGACGCACGTCACGTCCTGGAGGGCGACCAGCTCCACGCGACGCCGGAGATCGCCGAGTGGATGCCGCCCGAAGCGGAGGTGCGGCGGTTGATGGAGGCGGTGCAGGCGCTGGCCTCGAGCCCGCTGGCCCTGAGCGGGCCGCAGCGGCAGGAACAGGTGCAGCACCGGGTGCGGGACGCGGCGCGGGCCTTCTTCACCCCGGAGGTGCGCCAGCGCTACGCGCGCCGGCTGTGGCGGATGGCCGCCTACTTCACGGAGACCGGCCGCCCCCTGCAGGCGGACATGGCCCGGGGCGAGGCCAGGCGCCTCTTCCACGGGCTCGACGAGCCGTTCTCCCGCTTCGCGGAGACGCTCTTCGCCAAGGTCGTCGTCCTGGCCGCCGCGGGCGCCCAGGCCCAGGCAGCGGCGGCGACGGGGCCCCACGCTCCGGGCGGGTCCCCTGCCCCGGCCGCGCCCGCGAACGAGCGGCGCAGCCCGGGCGGCCTCATCCTCCCCTGACGCCAGCGGGGCGCGCCCGGGGAGGGGGCGGCAATCCAGGGCCGCGGGGCCTCAGGGCTGCTCCGCGCGGGCGCACAGGAGCAGGTCCAGGTTCTCCCGCTCCCACGCGACGGCGCGCTGGTAGTCGTGGAAGCGCTTCTCGTGCTCCATCAGCTCCGGCGGGTGGATGCAGCGGCGGCCATCGTCGCCCCGGCGGGCCCGGTAGACGTGGTGCAGCATCTCGTGGAAGACGATCCACTCGACGAAGTAGCGGGGCACGAGCGGCTGGTCCAGGGCCGGGTGGATGCGGATGACCTTCGAGTCCGCCGAGTAGGAGCCCATCTTGATGCTCTTGCGCGGACCGTTCACCCGGGGCGCCGGCCCGTAGGTGATGGCCGCGTCGATGCGGCTCTGGAAGTAGCGCTCGTTCAGCCGCTCGTAGATGCGCGCCAGGTCGTGGTAGCGCCCCACGGGCGACAGCCGCAGCCGCTTGCGCATCTGCGCCGGGGACAGCCGCCGGATGAAGATGCGGTTGCGCTCGATGTACTTGTCCAGCAGCGCGCTCGCGTCCGCGTCGCCCTTGCGCACGAAGCTGGCGAGCGCCTGCAGCACGTCGTCCGGCGCGGCCAGGAACATGTGGTGCAGCCGCAGCCGCCACAGCGCGCGCTGACGCTGGAACGTCAACATGGTGTGCGTGTTGTCGTGGATCTCCACCGCCACCTTCCCCCGCAGCCGCGTGCGCAGCCGCCGCTCCAGCACGCGCCGCCACACCTTCAACAGGCGGTTGGGCTCAGGGGCGACCGGAAGCTGCCGGGCCACCCTCCCCGCGGGGTAGGTCCTCTGTCGGATGATGTTCTTCTGCTTCTTCGCGCGAGCCATAGAGGGGCCGGAGTCTACGGACCCCTCTGACATGTGTAAACGCGCCCGCTTGGTGGAAAGCCAAGGAATTCCAACGACTTAAGGGCACTCAAGCTTACCCGGTCCTACGTGTCCGCAGCCGGGTGCGGATGCCGGATACGGGCAAGTGGCCGTCCTGATTAGCGTCGCCTCCGGCATGGGACCCGCAACGTCTGGAGTTCCCCGGTTACGGGTCGGATGTTGTAGGTCTCGATACGCGGAAGTGTTCGTTTTCCCGGACAGGTGTACTGGACGCGAAGCGGGCCGGGGGCCAGGGCGACGACCTGGTTGATGGGCAGCTTTCCGCCCCCCGGCCGGCCAAGCACGGTGCGCACCGGCGCGTCGAACCGGACCTCCACCGTGGTGGGCGGCGGGGGCGGAAAGC
>NZ_RAWB01000937.1 GCF_003612055.1 Corallococcus llansteffanensis | reverse complement strand
GGGTAGGCCGTGCTCCAGCTCACCCCGTTGTAGAACAGGACGCTGCCCGCCGTCGTGGCGGCGTAGACCGCGGTCGGGCCGAAGGACAGGACATCCTGGAGGCTCGTGGAGGCGCTCCCGGAGGGCAGCGCGGGCATCTTGCTCCATTCTCCGTTGATCCGCTGGAGCGCCACCCCGTTGTCACCCACCGCATAGGCGTAATGGCTGTCCACGACATGGACCCCCCAGAGGTAGGTGCTGCTGTCCAGGGGAGGCAGCAGCTCCGCCAGCCAGGCGCCGCCATCCGGATTGAACCGGTACGCCCGAGGCCCGAGTCCGATACCCACGACAGAATCACGTCCCACCGCCAGCAGCGTGGTCGGGTCCGTCGTGCCATGGATGCTCTTCAGGTTGACGCTCCGGTTGTCCACCTCCTCCGGCGCTGCCGGCGGCGACCAGCGGTAGATGCCCCCGGTGCTCGTGACGCTGTAGAGGGTCGGCGAGCCTCCATCGGTGGCGTTGAAGCCCACGATGCCGTTGAACGACTCGCCGTTTCCCAGGTCCGTCAAGGTGCAGACCGTCGCGTTGGGAAGCGCCCGGGCCAATCTTCCTGCCTCGCCCGCCAGGAAGACCTCATCGGAGGCGCTCACCCAGGCCGCCTTCCAGTTGCCGTCGCAGGTCACGTACCTGAGGTTTCCGGTCTCCCCCAGCTCGGCCAGTTTGGCGCCGGTGCCCGCGAGCCACGCCCGCTCCTGTCCCAGGGTCGCGATGGCGCTCCACTTGGGTTGGGTCCCACCCCCTACAGGAGGCTGCTGCCAGGTCAGGTCGCACGACGGCAGGTTGTCATCGGCCGTGCCATCGCAGTCGTTGTCGATCCGGTCGCAGACCTCCGCGAGATTGCCCGACCGGAAGCGCGAACTCTCATCGCAGTCCGTCGCGAAGCCCGACGTGCCCCGGGGTTGCGGCAGGCAGGTCACGCCTCCGTCCCGCCCCGCCGTCCCGTCTCCGTCGCCGTCCTCGTCCACGAAATAGGCCACGGGCGGGGGACGGCCGGTGCACGCGATTCCGCCATCCGTCGTGTCGCAGGCCTTCGTGCCTTCGCAGCCGAAGGCGTCGGAGCACCGGGTGCCCAGCTCGATCAGCTCGTCATTCTGACCATTGCAGTTGTCATCCTGCCCATCACAGCGGAGCTCGCCCTGCTCCGGGTGGACGAACGGATCCCCGTCCTTGCAGTCCCCAGCGCGCTTCACCGTCCGGGCGGGCTGCACGCACGCCGTGACGGGCGCGGCCCCGTAGGTGTCGTTGTCCTCGTCCTGGTACCAGGTGCTCGGGATGTTCACCGCCAGGTTGCTGTCGTCGCAGTCCGTGCCGCCGTTCACCTGGCTGACGTAGCCGTCGTCATCGAAGTCGGTCGCGTCCAGCGACAGGTTCACGGGCGCGGAAGCCCCTTCCTCCGGGATGCTCCCCGGAGCTTCCGCGGACTCGGCCACCTTCGCGCCCTCGCAGTCCCGCTCCTGCGCCCACGCCTGGACGAGGACGTTCCGGCTCCACCCCGCCTGCCGGTACACCGCCACCGACAGGGTGCCTTCCTTCTGGTTCGGCGGCACCCGCACCTGCGACGACGTCTGGAGGGTGGCGTCCTCCTGGTCCGCGACCCTCACCTGCACACAGCCAGGACGGAAGCCGGAGAAGGCGACCTTGACGCTGAGTGCTCCGGCCTTCAGGTCATCGCCCTTGGAGCAACCCGCCCATGTCAGGCAGAGCACACCGATCAGGAATAAACGCATCGGACACGCATTCTCGGGCGCGTCCTGCACCCGGAGTGGGACGGCTGGCGACACCGTCAGCAGTTGAACCAGGGAGATATCCTTCCGTCACCCTTAGACCGCCCCGGGAGGCATCGTCCAGACAGGCACCCCACGGGCACCCACCACCTGACGGCTTCCGTGTATAGGGGCCGCTGACCATTCAACACTGGCCCGTCCACCCAAGCCTTATGCCCACCGTCCGCCGTGCCCTCCTCGCCGCGCCCCTGGGTGCCTGCCTCTGCGTGCTGGCCCCGGACGCGCCCGCACAGACGACGCCACCTCCGGC
>NZ_RAWB01000936.1 GCF_003612055.1 Corallococcus llansteffanensis | reverse complement strand
TTGGATATCAACGCCGCCACCGCCTGGTCCACCCGAAGCCGGTCCCACGTGCCCCACAGCCCGCGGCGCGGCGACTGGCGCAGCTCACACCCCGCCGCCGCGGCCTCCGCCTGGTAGCGCTCCAGCACCTCCGCCACCAGCTCCTCCAGGTCGAAGCGCTCCGGCATCAGCGACAGCTCGCCGCTGCTCAGCTGCGACACGTCCAGCAGCCCCTCCACCAGCGTGCCCAGCCGCCGCACCTGGCGCACGCTGCGCTCCAGGCGCGCCACCACCTCCGGATCCAGGCGGTGCGCCTCCGAGCGCTGCAGCAGCGTTCCCAGTTGCAGCCGCAGCGTGGTGAGGGGGGTGCGCAGCTCGTGCGCGGCCACGGTGAGGAACTCGTCGCGCAGGCGCACCGCTTCGCGCGCCTCCTGGAACAGCCGCGCGTTCTCCAGGGCCAGGCCCGTCCGCCGCGCCAGCTCCTGCGCCAGCGACAGGTCCACCCGGCCCAGCGTGCGCTCGCCGAGCGTGCCCAGGGACAGCACGCCCAGCACACCGTCGCGGCCGGGCAGCGGCACGTTCACCACCGAGCGCAGGCCCAGCTCCTCCAGCCCGCGCTGGTGCCCCGCGTCCCCGTGGATGGGTTCGGCGCGCAGGCGCACGTCCGCCACCAGCTCCGACGTGCCCGTGCGCAGGACGTGCATGGGGCCCCCGGTGGCCTGCGGCTCCAGGGGGTAGCGCTGGTGCAGCTTCATCGCCAGGGCGCGCCGGGCCGCGTCCGGGTGCGCCAGCGCCACCAGCTTCAGCCCGCCCCGCTCCGGGTCGTGGAGGAAGAAGGCGCTCCAGTCCGCCACCCGGGGCACCACCAGCTGGACGAGCTGATCCAACCGCGCCTCCTGCTCCAGCGACGCGCTGAGCATCTCGCTGGCCCGGGCCAGGATTTCGCGGTCCACCTCCGCCCGCGCGCGCTCGCGCCGCACGCGCGTCTCCTCCAGCTCGCGCGCCACCGCCGGCCCCAGCCGCGCCAGCCGGTCCTTGGAGAAGCAGTCGCGCGCGCCCGCCTTCATCAGCGTGACGGCCTGCTCCTCGCTGAGCTGGCTGGACAGGACGATGAGCGGCACGTCCCGCCCCACCGCGTGGAGCACCCCCAGCACGTCCAGCGCGCTGAAGCCCCGCAGCCGGTAGTCGCACAGCACCAGGTCCCAGTCGTCGGTGGCCAGCGCCTCGCGAAGCCCCACGAGCGTCTCCACCCGATGCGTCGTGGGCCGGTAGCCCGCCTGCTCCAGCTCCGCCATCACCAGCGCCGCGTCGTTGGCGTTGTCCTCCACCAGCAGCAGCCGGAAGGGCGTCATGCCCGTGCCCCGGCCGTCACCGCCACCCGGAGGGATGCGACCTGGAGAGGGACCTGGACACGGCCGGGCGCCGTGCCGGGAGCGCTCCGCCCGGGGGCCCACCGCCGCGCCGGCCGGGAGCCTTGTGCTGCATCCATTCGCGTGACTCCTCCCGGGTGTAGGGCCGGAAATACCGCAGCATCCGGCGACGGGCCTGCTCCACGCATGCTAGTGGCCCTGCCTGTCACACCTCCGGGAGAAATGCCGGACGTTCGCTTCCGACCGCTGGCTGGTGAACGTCCCGCCCCCCGTCCTCCGCCCCAGCCGGGAGCGACCCGGACTACCAGGAAACGTCGTATTCACTGTCGAGCAGGGAGAGCTGGCGTCCGTGCACCCGCACGTCCTGGGCGCCCACCGCCTCCAGCGCCCCCAGCAGGACGCCCTCGTGGTAGGGCGCGGGCATGAAGTCCCGGCGCATCACGAAGCGCGCGCTGCGGTCCCCGGTCCACAGCACGGTGCGCTCGCCATAGCTCACCGCCGTCCGGTAGCCGTTGGCCAGGTGTTGCAGCAGCAGCCGGGGGTCGCGCCGCGAGGCCTGCATCAGCTCCCGGCCGAACATGGAGGCCAGGAAGTCCACCGTGGCCTGCGTCCCGATGTAGTGCAGCGACTGCGCCCAGTCCCCCAGCTGCGGGCGGAGCAGCTGCGTCGCCCGGGCCGCCATCTCCAGGAAGCGCGTCACCGGGTACAGCTCCCCGGGGTTCAGCT
>NZ_RAWB01000935.1 GCF_003612055.1 Corallococcus llansteffanensis | reverse complement strand
ATTGGAGGGGCTGTTCGGGGCCGCGACGCCCCCGCTCGACGTGCTGCGGGTGGGCGAGCGGGCACAGCTGCCGCTCCAGCTGGCGGCGCTGAAGCCCGACCTCGTCCTCGCCTTCTTCTTCCCGTGGAAGCTCACGCCGGAGGTGCTGGCGGTGGCGCCGCGAGGGGCCATCAACGTGCACCCGTCGCTCCTGCCGCGCTACCGGGGCCCGTGTCCGCTGGGCTGGGCGCTGCGCGACGACGCGCGGGAGCTGGGCCTCACGTTCCACCGCATGGACGCGGGCTTCGACACCGGGCCGGTGCTGGTGCAGGGCACGTTCCCCGTCATCGACGAGGACACGGAGGAGACGCTCTTCGAGAAGATGATGCTCGCGGCGCGGCGCCTGCTGCCGCGGATGCTGGAGCGCGTGGCCCGGGGCGACGTGGGCGAGCCGCAGTCGGATGCGGAGGCCACGCCCGCGCCCTTCTTCGACCTGGCGTACCGGGACATCGACTGGAACGACACCGCGCGGGCCGTGCACCTCAAGGTGCGCGCGTGCCGCTTCGCCGCCTGGCGCGAGGGGAATGGCGATGCGCGCGCGGTGCTGCGGGGCCGGTGGGTACGGGTGCAGCGCACGCGCGCGTGGCGGGGCGAGGATCCGCGGGCGGTGCCGGGGACGCTCCTGGCGCGCCAGGGAGACGAGCTGCTCGTGCAGTGCGGGGACGCGCCCTTGTGGCTGGTGGCGCACACGCCGGAAGACGCCTGAGCGGTGTGCCTTCCAGGCGCGGCGGGCCTGCTGACGCCGTGTCCCGCGACGCAGCGGACGCGCCCGTCATTCTGTCCGGTGCGGAGGGCGTCGTGCCGTGTGACACGGGGCAGGAGCCTGGCGGCGCGCGGGTTGCAATCCCGTCCTTCCTGAACCGGCGCGTGAGGCGCCGTGTCGGAAGGACAGACATGGACCAGAGCAGGTCGCGGGTGCGGCGTCAGCGCGGCATGACGCTGATTGAGATCATGGTGGTCATCACCATCCTGGGGCTCATCGCCGCCGCCGTGGGGGTGGCGGTGATGGGACAGTTGGGGACGGCGAAAGAGAAGCGGGTGGGGCTGGACTTCGGGTCGCTCGGGCAGGCCCTGCAGCTGTACGCGGTGAAGAAGGGCCGCCTGCCGGACACGGCCACGGGGCTGCGTGCGCTGGTGGACGAGCAGATCCTCCCGAAGCTTCCCAAGGACCCGTGGGGCAATGACTACGCGTACACGCTGGAGCGGAGCACGCCGGTCATCGTGTCACTCGGGGCGGATGGCGCGCCGGGCGGGGACGGCGACGACCGGGACCTCTCGTCACGCGACCTGGACGATGCGTCCGCGCGGTGAAGGAGGAGAAAAGGGTGCTGCCCGAGTGGAGAAGCCGCGGATTTGGGTGACCCTTCCGGGCCAAGGCGGATTCGAACCGCAGCCCCCCGTGAAGGGGGCTGTACCAGGGCGTGTGGGGCCTCTCCGGCCGGGCAGCACGGTGAAGGACGCGGGGCCGCGAGAGTCCTGACAACGGATTTTCGCGCGCGTCAGTCCGCGGGGAAGGTGTCGAGCGTGAGGGACTCGGGCGGCACGGGCAGGTCGCGCGGCAGCTTGAGGACGCCCTCCAGGTAGCGCCAGCCGGTGCCGTCGTGGCGGAAGTCGGAGCGCTCCACGAAGGACTGGTCCCGGCCCTTCTCGAACACGCGGGCGAAGAAGAGGACGCGCGCCAGGCCGGACGCGTCCGGAGGCTGGTGGCCCAGCACCGTGAGGCCCGGGTACTGGTGCGCCTGGGCGAAGGCTCGCAGCTCGCGCACGACGTCCGCCTCCGGCCGGGCGCGCAGGGGGTGGTCGGGGTGCAGGGTCTTCCACAGGTAGGCGGCGTCGCGCTGGGCGAAGGCGCTGTAGCGGCTGCGCATGAGGCGCTCGGCGTCGGGCGCTTCGGCCTCGCCTCGGTGGAAGGGCGCGCTGGGTGCGCTCATCCCCGTGCTGGTGCACCTGTTCGACCGGCGCCGGCCCCGGGCGCATCCGTTCGGGCCGATGGCCTTCGTGCTGCGAAGCCAGAAGCGCACGGCGAGCCGCCTCAAG
>NZ_RAWB01000934.1 GCF_003612055.1 Corallococcus llansteffanensis | reverse complement strand
ATGCATGCCGGTTGGCGTGCAAACCCCCACCTCCCGCGGTCCCCCGGCCCCTCGCACTTCTCCACTTTTGGGGCGCCGCATTTTTGACACCTTGAAACGGCATGTGCGATAACTCCCGGTCAGCCTTTTCTCACCACCGCACAAGGAGTGGCAGGCGATGTTCACGGGCGTGAAGGTCTTCTCCGCTACGAAGGCCAAGGAGCGGGAAGAGTTGGGTGAGAACGTCACCCGCTGGATCAAGAGCAACTCCGATCTCGAGATCGTGGACCGGGTCGTCTGCCAGTCCTCCGACAACGAGTTCCACTGCTACACGCTTGTGCTCTTCTACAAGCACGCGAAGCCGCCGGCCGCGCAGTAGCACTCCGCGGTCGCACCGCTTCGCTTGAAGGCCTGATCCTCCCGCACGCGCTGCCATCCGACGCGCGCGGGGAGACCGGGCCTTTCTATTTCGACATGTTATGGTGCGCCCCGTGGCGCGCTTCGAAGACGAGGATCGGGACGAGGACCGGCTGCTCCGCACGGACGCCCTTCCGGCCCTGCGCATGACGCGGGTGCGGGTGCGGCTGATGGTGCTGTCCGGTCCGGACGCGGGCCAGAGCTTCCCGTTGACCCCCGGGCGCTACCGGGTGGGGGCGGATCCCGCGTCGGACATCGTCATCGCGGACCGGGCCGTGTCGCGCAGCCACCTGCTGCTGGACGTGCGCGAGGACTCCATCCAGGCGGTGGACGTGGGCTCGCGCAACGGCTCCTTCTGCGAGGGCATGCGCTTCACCACGCTGGACGTGCGGCCGGGCGCGGTGCTCACGCTGGGCACCACGGAGTTGAAGCTGGTGCCGGAGGGCGAGAAGGCGCGCGCCATGCCGCTGTCCACCCGCGAACGCTTCGGCAACCTGGTGGGCTCCAGCCGTCGCATGCGGGAGCTGTTCACCCTGCTGGAGCGGCTGGCGCAGGGCGAGTCGGACGTGCTCATCCAGGGCGAGACGGGCACCGGCAAGGAGCTGTGCGCGGAGGCCCTGCACACCCATGGGACGCGCTCCAAGGGGCCCTTCGTCATCGTGGACCTGGCGGGCGTGGCGCCGCAGCTGCTGGAGTCGGAGCTGTTCGGCCACGTGAAGGGCGCCTTCACCGGGGCGCAGGCGGACCGGGCGGGCGCCTTCGAGCGCGCGCACGGCGGCACCCTCTTCCTGGACGAGGTGGGGGAGCTGCCCCTGGAGGTGCAGCCCCGACTCCTGCGCGCGCTGGAGCGCCGGCAGGTGAAGCGGGTGGGCGCCAACGACTACCGCGCCGTGAACGTGCGGGTGGTGGCCGCCACGCACCAGGACCTGGAGGGCGCGGTGAAGGCCGGCCGCTTCCGGGGGGACCTGTTCCACCGGCTCGCGGTGCTGCGCGCGATGCTGCCGCCCCTGCGCGAGCGCCCGGAGGACATCCCGCTGCTCATCGACACCGTGCTGGAGCGGATGGGCAAGCCCCCGAGCGCCCTGTCGGACCAGACGCGCGCCCTGCTCTCCCAGTACCCGTGGCCGGGCAACGTGCGCGAATTGCGCAACGTGGTGGACCGGGTGGTGAGCCTGGGCGAGTCCGCGCTGCCGGACCTGCCGGAGACGCCCTCCCGGCCGACCCCCGCCGCGGGCGCGGACCCCGAGGAGACGCAGTCGCTGGCGCTGGACCTGCCCTTCAAGGAGGCCAAGGAGCGCCTCATCGAGGGCTTCGAGCGCGACTACCTGAAGACGCTCCTGGAGCGGTGCGGCGGCAACGTGTCCAAGGCGTCGCGCGAGGCGGGCATCGACCGCGTCTACCTGCGCAAGCTCCTGCGCAAGCACGGGCTCGCGTCCGGGCCGGACTAGCCTCCCCTCCCCCGGGAGCCACGGCCGCCGTGACCGGGGCGACACTGCGCTGGGACTCCCTGCCCGGGGCGCTTGTCGGCGCGCCTTTCCAGCCCATCTTGGGAGGGACCCACGCGAGGAGGGTGCCATGCGCCAGGGAATGCGAAGGCTGCTGTTGCTCGGGGGGCTGGGGTTGTTCGCCAGCGCGTGTCAGTCCCGCGGCGGGTCGGCCGAAGAGACAGCGCTCCCTGTCATCGCACGGCTCCAGCC
>NZ_RAWB01000933.1 GCF_003612055.1 Corallococcus llansteffanensis | reverse complement strand
CCCCCAGGCCCAACCCGCCTCCTACTTCCTCACGTGGCGCGAGGGCGAGCTTGTCGCCTGGAGGGACGGGCTGCCGCCGTCGCTCTTCAGCTTCTTCTTCGCCGGTGCGGTTCGCGGCGTGCCCCTGGCCGACGGGGAAGAGCGGTTCCCCGTGCTGCTCTTCTCCCACGGCTACGGCACGGCGACGGCGCTGTACAGCGGGGTCGCGGAGGAGCTGGCGAGCCAGGGCTACGTGGTGGTGGCCATCTCCCATACCCGGGGAGGCGGCCCGCTGGTCTTCCCGGACGGCCGCGTGGTGGATGAACTCGTCCAGCTCACCCCTCTCGACCCCGCCCTGAACACGCGCGTCCAGGCCCAATGGGCGGCGGACGCGCGGTTCGTGCTCGACCGGCTGACGGCGCTGGACTCCAGCGACCCGGCGGGGCGCTTCACCGGGAGGCTGGACCTGGGCCGCATCGGCGCGTTCGGCCACTCCTTCGGCGGCTCGGCGGCGGCGGAGCTCTGCCGCACGGATGCGCGCGTCCATGCGGGACTCAACCAGGACGGTACCTTCCACGGGAACCTGGAGGTGCAGGTCCAGGTCCCTTTCCTCGTGATGAACAGCGAGGGCGCGGAGAGCGACCCCAGCCGGGGCCTCTTCTTCCAGCATCTGGGCGCCACGGGCTACGACCTGGACCTCCAGGGAGCCGGCCACCTCACCTTCAGCGACCTCGTGCTCGCCCTGCCCCTGATCCGCTTCTATTCGCCGCAGGCGACCGCCACCGAGTACCAACTGGGCACCCTCGACGGGCAGCGCGCCTTCACCCTGGTGAACACCTACGTGCGCGCCTTCTTCGACAAGCACGTGCGCGCACGCCCCACGCCCCTGCTGGACGGGCCCTCCGCCGAGCACCCGGAGGTGGAGCTCGTCGTGCACCTGCCCTGAGGGACGCCCGCCTCCCGAAGCTCGCTCCGCCGTTCAGGAGGCGTCGTGGGGCACGAGCGTGACCGGGAGGACGGAGCGCGCGGGAGCCGCCCCCAGGCTCCGTCGCTCGCCGACCTGCCGCGTCCACTCCCCGGGGCGGTGAGCGCCGCCGAACGCGGACGCGAGCACCCGCTCGATGTCCGCGGGGTCCTCCACGTCGAAGCGGATCCCGTCGAAGCGGACCGGACCTTCGAAGAGGAAGGTGAGGTCGTGCCCGTACTCCGAATAGCTCGCCTCCCAGCGCAGCATCAGGTCCGCGCCGGAGCGGCCCAGCACCGTCAGCCGGTTCTCCACGAGGGCCGGCGCGTCGTTGCCGTACCACGCGTCCCAGTCCCCCTCCGGACCGACGACGAGCGTCGACCACTCCGCGAGCGTCGGATGCCGCCCTCCGTTCGCCCGGGCCACCGGGAGGTCCTGTGCGCCGGGTGCGGGCGCGCCATCCTCGCCTTCCTGGTCGGCGCCCTCGAGCTCCAGCCAGTACCGCACCGTGGCCCGGTCCGGATGGTAGCCGTACGCGCGCCACTCCGCGTCCGGGATCCAGGTGTTGACCTGGATGCCCAGGCGCGCGGACACGACCGCATGGGCCTGGCCCGCGAGGACGAGCGGCTTCTCGGGCGTGGGTGCGTCCGCGGGGGCCTTCTCGCGCACCTCGGGAGGGTGCCAGGAGGAGCCTGGCGCTGAGTCCGACGCCTCCGGATCAGGGACGGCCTCCACCAGCGGCGTGAGCTGGGCGAGGAACGCGCTGAAGGACGCCGCGCACGCTGACGGGACGTACAGGTCCTCGGTCTCGGTGGGCGCGTCGCTGTCGAAGAACCAGACCGTTCCCCGGGGAGACTCCGGTCGGTCCGCGAGCTGGATGCCGAAGCGGTTGATGGTGCCGTACTGATGCGAGAAGACCAGCACGTCGGACGGGATGTGCTTGTCCCCGTACTCGAGCGCGTCCAAGGCCCCCTCCCGCAGGCCATGGAGCGTGTCGATCCGCACCTCCCGTTCCAGCCCGTCCCGCAGGCCGGTGGAACAGGGGCCCAGGTCCGCACCACCGCTGTACCGGACCAGGACCGCCCTGAAGTCGGCGGGCAGGGGATGCGGAAGGCTGCGCTCGAACTGCTCCAGTTGCTCCTGCGTGGGGC
>NZ_RAWB01000932.1 GCF_003612055.1 Corallococcus llansteffanensis | reverse complement strand
CCACGACCTTGTCCACGGCGTTGTGGCGGCCCACGTCCTCGCTGGCCGCGAGCAGTTCGCCGTTCGCGTCGAGCGCGGCGGCGGCGTGGACGCCCCCGGTGTGCTCGAAGTTGTGCTGCACGGCGCGCAGCCGTTCGGTGGCGCGGGCCACGGTGTGGGCGGAGAGCACGGGGCCGGGCGCGACGGGGGCGCAGGTGGCCATCAGGTCGTCCACGGTGCGCCGGCCGCACACGCCGCACGCGGAGGTCGTGAGCGTTCCACGGCGGGTGGCGGCCACGCGCTCCAGGTCGAGCACGGCTCCGGACGCGGGGGTGACCTCCAACACGTTGCCGAAGCCTTCCTCGCCGGGGTGGCCGCAGTGGAAGAGGCTGCCCAGGTCGTCTCCATCGATAAGGATGCCCTCGCCAAAGAGGAAGCCCACCGCGAGCTCGCGATCATGGCCCGGCGTTCGCATCGTCGTGGCGACCGTGTCGCCGCTGACGCGGATCTCCAGGGGCTCCTCCACGGCGATGCGGTCGTCCTCGGCGGCGCGCAGGGACGCTCCGTCGAAGCGGCGCACGGGACGGTGGGTGAGGCCGCGGGGATCGGCGCGCGAGGGGCGCGGCGGGGGCGCGGCTTCGCGGATCCACGCGACGATGAAGTCCGCGATGGCGCGCGCGTCGCGGGAGGGCAGGCGCGGGAGTGAAGCGAGGGACTCCGGGAGCGTGGGCGCGTCCGTCACCACCGCGAGCACGTTCGGGCGGGATGCGGCGAGCGGCGGGCCCAGACCCTCGCGCCACACCTCCAGCTTCGGCAGGGGCCCGTCCTTCCAGCCCTCCACGAGCACCAGGTCCACGGCGTCCGCGTAGCGGGCGAGGTACGCGGGGGACAGGGCTTCGGCGGTGGTGAGCTGCGTGCCGTCCGGGGTGGCGAAGCCGACGAGCACCGCGCCCGCGCTCCGGGCCCGCGCGGTGTCGCTGCCGGCGCGGTGGAGCGGGTGGTCCTCCGACGAGTGCTTCACGCACGCCACGCGCAGGGCGCGCGAGGCCAGCTCCGGGACGAGCTGCTCCAGGAGCGTCGTCTTGCCGGCGCCGGACCAGCCGATGATGCCGAGCGCGGGCGGCGGCTTCACGCGGCCTCCACGGCGTGGAAGTCCGCCGGGTCGAAGAGCTGCACGTCCACGGAGTCGCCCGCCTGAAAGTCGGCGCGGCCCGCGGGCAGCACGGCCCAGCCCCGGGCGGCGACGTTCTGGAGGATCTGCCCGGCGCCCTGGGGACGCAGCCGGGCCCAGGGCTCGGGGCCGTCGTCGCGGGTCTCGAGCGCGGCGACGGTGACGAGGTAGGTGAGGCCCGCCTGCTTGTGGCGGCCCTCGGAGAGCCGGGCCCGGACGACGCGGCGCTCTTCGCGCACGCCCTGGTGCTTGAAGAGGAGCGGGCGCGCGAATTGATCAAACGCGACGGTGGCGGCGCCGGGGTTGCCGGGCAGCACGACGACGGCGGTGGTGCCCAGGCGGGCCACGGCCACGGGCTTGCCGGGCTTGAGGGCCACGCCATCCACGAGGAAGCGCGCGCCCATCCGCGCGAGCACGCGCTTCACGCAGTCCCTGTCCCCCACGGACGCGCCGCCGGTGGTGATGAGCACGTCCACCCGGGGCGCCAGCCGCTCCAGGTGCGCGAGCAGCTCCTCTTCGTCGTCGCGCGAGCGGGCCAGGTGCGTGACGTCCGCGCCGGCCTCGCGGGCGAGGGCGGCCACGAGCACGCGGTTGCTCTCGAAGACCTGGTGGGACAAGGCGGGCTCACCCGGGGGGACGAGCTCGTCGCCGGTGGCGATGACGGCCACGCGCGGCGCGGGGCGCACGAGGACGGTGGCCTCCCCCAGGGACGCGAGCACGCCGAGCACGGTGGCGTCCACGCGCTGGCCGGCGGGGAACAGCGGTGCGCCCGGCAGCACCTCTTCTCCGGCGCGGCGCAGGTCGTGGCCGGGAAGGACGGAGATGAAGAGGTCCACGTGGCCGCCGTCGTCGGTGGGGCGCGCGGCCTCCTGGCGGACGACGGCATCCGCGCCGGCGGAGAGCGGGGCGCCGGTGAAGACGCGCGCGGCCTCACCGGGCTGGAGG
>NZ_RAWB01000931.1 GCF_003612055.1 Corallococcus llansteffanensis | reverse complement strand
CTACCGCGTGGTGACGCAGCTGCGGGAGATGGGCAAGGACGTGGTGGTGGTGGAGAAGCGCGAGGACGCGACGTTCGTGTCCGCGCTGCGCGACGAGAACGTGCCGCTGCTCATCGACGACACGCGCAGCCCGCTGTGCCTGCCCCGCACGCACGTGAAGAAGGCGTCCGCCATCGTCTGCGCGACGGACGACGACCTGGCGAACCTCAACATCGCGCTGGACGCGCGGCGGCTCAACCCGGGCATCCGGGTGGTCATCCGCCTGTTCGACGACGACCTGGGCGCGAAGGTGCGCGACACGTTCAAGGCGGAGGCCCTGTCCAGCTCCTCGCTGGCGGCGCCCGCGATGGCGCTGGCGGCGTTGGATCCGCGGCTCGTGCACTCGTTCCGCATTGGCAAGCACCTGATGGTGGTGTCGCTGTTCGTGGTGCGTGACGGGCTGCCGGGCCTGACGGTGTCGCAGGTGAGGGATCGCTTCGGCGGGCTGGCGCTGTCGCTCATCCGGGGCGCCGAGGAGACGCTGCACCCTCACGGGGAGGTGGTGTTCCAGGCGGGGGACCAGGTCACGATCCAGGCCTCCTATCCGGAGTACTGCACCCTGCGCGTCTTCACCGGCGAGTCGGAAGCGCCGGCCTACGCGGACCACGACAACTTCCTCATGCCCGGGTACCGGCCCACGGGGTGACCCGGCTTGCGAGCAGGCGGGGGGCCGGTTAGGCAGTGCGCGCTTTCTTCCCGAAGGAAAGGCCTGCCCCGTGATGCGCCGTCCCGCTCTCGCCCTCAGCCTCCTGGCCGTGCTGTCCGCCGGCTGTGCGTCGTCCCCGCGCCGTCTGGAAGGGGCGCAGGTGACGCTGGCCTCCCACGCGGACGCGCGCGTGGGCACCTACGTGTCGTCGCCGTGGGGCTTCAGCACGGCGTCGTATTGGATTGAGGGCCCCACGGGGCTCATCCTGGTGGACACGCAGTTCCTGCCGTCCGCGGCGGAGGAGTTCGTCACCTGGGCGGAGTCGGTGACGGGCAAGAAGGCGGAGCTGGCCATCGTGCTGCACGCCAACCCGGACAAGTTCAACGGCACGGACGTGCTGCGCAAGCGTGGCATCCGCGTGGTGACGAGCGAGCAGGTGCGCGCGTCCATCCCGGCCATCCACGAGAAGCGCACGCGGGCGTTCGCCGTGCGGTATGCGCCGGACTACCCGACGGCGCTGCCGCTGCCGGACAGTTTTGGAAGTCAGACGACGGAGCTGAGCGCGGGCGGCGTGACGGTGAAGGCGCACGTGCTGGGCGCGGGGTGCAGCGAGGCGCACGTGGTGGTGGAGTTCGACGGCCACGTGTTCCCCGGCGACCTGGTGGCGAACGACGCGCACAGCTGGCTGGAGATTGGCCGCACGGATGCGTGGCTGGAGCGGCTGGAGGAGCTGAAGGCGCTGCGCCCGAAGGCCGTGCATCCGGGGCGCGGGCCGTCAGGAGACGCGGGGCTGCTGGCGCAGGAGCGGCAGTACCTGGAGCGCGTCATCGCGGAGGTCGCGGCGGAGAAGCCCCAGGGCGCGTTCAACGACGCGGCGGCGGAGCGCATCCGGGGGCGCATCGAGGCGGCGTACCCGGGGCTGCGCTTCCCCGTGTTCCTCAACATCGGCCTGCCGGCGGAGTGGGACCGACAGGCGCGGGCGGCGGGACGTTAGTTGCAGGCCGTGGCGTAGGAGTTCCAGATGGAAGTCATCTGGCCGGAGTTGGTGATGGTGCCATCGCAGGCGCACGTCCGCCGACCGACCTCCACCGTCTTCGCGCTGTCGCTGTAGAAGTAGATCCGCGTGTTCTGTCCCACGCGACACTGCGGCAGGATGGCCTGCTCCGCCGTGTCCAGGTCCGGCGCGGTGGAGGTGTCCCCGGCTTCGACACCGCACGCGGTCAGCAACAGGGGTCCCGTGATCAGCAGGCTCTTCAGCAGATGTCGCATCGTCTCTCCCAGAATTGAAAGACCAGATTAAGCCCACAGGAGTGTTTATGTCGACGGGACGGATGGCAGAGGGCGGGTTCCAGGCAGGTGTCCGGCGTTCGTTCGCTGTGGGCTCGGAGATGGCATGGAGCGCCTGGGGTGAAGG
>NZ_RAWB01000930.1 GCF_003612055.1 Corallococcus llansteffanensis | reverse complement strand
CAAGGACACCGCGCGTGAAGCCGCCCGCGCGAGCGAGGTCGACGGCGGCACGCCCGCGACCGCCGAGGCCCCGAAGCCCGACGAGAAGAAGGAGGTCTGGAGCGTGGAGGCGCCCCCGGGCGCGCAGGCCACGCAGGTGCCCATCGACGTGCGCGAGGGCACGTGGCTGAACGTGGACGTGAGCCCGCGCGGGGATGAAGTCGTCTTCGACCTGCTGGGCGACCTGTACGTGCTGCCCATCGCGGGTGGCGAGGCGAAGGCCCTGACGTCCGGCGCGTCCTGGGACATGCAGCCGCGCTACAGCCCGGACGGGAAGTCCATCGCGTTCACGAGCGACCGGGGCGGCGGCGACAACCTCTGGGTGATGAACCGCGACGGGTCCGACCCGAAGCCGGTGACGCAGGAGAAGTTCCGGCTGCTCAACAGCCCGGCCTGGAGCCCGGACGGGCAGTTCCTGGTGGGGCGCAAGCACTTCACCGGCCGGCGTTCGCTGGGCGCGGGCGAGGTGTGGATGTACCACCGCGCGGGCGGCGAGGGCCTGAAGCTCACCGAGCGCGCCAGCGACCAGAAGGACCTGGGCGAGCCCGCGTTCTCCCCCGACGGCCGCTACGTCTACTTCAGCCAGGACATCACGCCGGGCAAGTCCTTCGAGTACGACAAGGATCCGAACAAGGAGATCTACGCCATCCAGCGGCTGGACCTGGAGACGAAGGAGGTGGAGCCCTTCGTCACCGGCCCGGGCGGCTCCATCCGGCCCACGCCGTCACCGGACGGCAAGCAGCTGGCGTTCGTGCGGCGGGTGCGCACGAAGAGCGTGCTGTACGTGGCGGACGTGGCGTCCGGGGCGGAGCGGCCGCTGTACGACGGGCTCGACCGGGACATGCAGGAGACGTGGGCCATCCACGGCGTGTCGCCGGTGATGGCGTGGACGCCGGACAACAAGTCGCTGGTGTTCTGGGCGGGCGGGACGCTGCACCGCATCGACGTGGCGACGAAGAAGGTGACGCCCATTCCCTTCCACGTGAAGGGGGCGCGCACGGTGTTCCAGGCGGTGCGCAGCACGCGGCCGGTGGCGCCGGACCGCTTCGACGTGAAGATGCTGCGCTGGATGCAGGTGTCACCGGATGGCAAGCGCGTGGTGTACCAGGCGCTGGGCCGGCTCTACGTGAAGGACCTGCCGTCGGGCACGCCGCGAAGGCTGACGCGGCAGAACGAGCACCTGGAGTTCTTCCCGTCGTTCTCCCGCGACGGGCGCTCCATCGTCTACACGACGTGGGACGACGACGCGCTGGGCGCGGTGCGCATCGTCGCGGCCACGGGCGGCGAGGGGCGCGTGGTGACGGCGCAGCCGGGCTTCTACGTGGAGCCCGCGCTGAGCCCGGATGGGAAGTGGGTGGTGTACCGGGCGACGGGTGACGGCTACCTGATGCCGGGGACGTGGAGCCGGGAGACGGGGCTGTTCGTGGTGCCGTCCGCGGGTGGGAGCGTGGGGCGCAAGCTGACGCGGGACGGGGAGCAGCCGCACTTCGGGGCGAAGTCGGACCGGGTGTACTTCCTGCGCGTGGAGGAGAAGGAGACGGAGGACGCGCGCATGCTCCAGAGCATCGCGCTGGCCGGGGGCGAGGAGCGCTCCCATCTCAAGAGCGCGGGGGCGCTGGAGATGCGGGTGTCGCCGGATGACCGGTGGGTGGCCTTCCGCGAGGACTTCAACGCGTACGTGACGCCCTTCGCGCGCGGCTCCAAGGAGGCGATGGTGGGGCCGGGCACCAAGGCGATGCCGGTGACGCAGGTGAGCCGTGACGCGGGCGAGTACCTGCACTGGTCCGGGGACGGCGCGCGGCTGTCGCTGCACTGGGCGCTGGGGCCCAAGCTGTTCACGCGGGCGCTGAAGGACGCGTTCACGTTCGTGGACGGGGCGCCGAAGACGCTGCCGCCGCCTTCGTTCGAAGGGGTGGACGTGTCGTTCTCCGGGAAGTCGGACGTGCCGGAGGGGACGCTGGCGCTGGTGGGGGCGCGCATCCTCACGATGAAGGGTGAAGAGGTGTTGCAGGAGGGCGTGGTGGTGGTGAAGGGCAATCGCATCGTGGCGGTGGGCCCGGTGGGGAAG
>NZ_RAWB01000092.1 GCF_003612055.1 Corallococcus llansteffanensis | reverse complement strand
GGGCAGGGCCTTGCGGTCCACCTTGCCGTTGGGGGTGAGGGGCAGTGCCTCCAGCAGGACGAAGGCGGCGGGCACCATGTACTCCGGCAGCTTCTGCCGCAGCCACGCGCGCACCTCCGCGAGGTCCAGGCTCGGGCCTGTTCCCGGCGCGGCGGGGGACGCGGGCACCACGTAGGCGACGAGCCTCGGATCACCCGCCACGTCCTCGCGGGCAACGACGAGGGCCTCGCGCACGGAGGGCAGCTCGCGCAGCACGGTGGCGATCTCCCCGGGCTCCACGCGGAAGCCGCGCACCTTCACCTGGAAGTCCGCGCGGCCGAGGAACTCCACGCGCCCGTCCGCCAGCCAGCGCACCCGGTCGCCCGTGCGGTACATGCGCGCGCCTGACTCGAGGCTCGCGGGGTCCGGCAGGTAGCGCTCCGCCGTGAGCTCGGGGCGGCGCAGATAGCCGCGCGTCACCTGGGCGCCGCCGACGTACAGCTCCCCGGGCACGCCCAGCGGCACGGGCCGCAGCGACGCGTCCAGGACGTAGAGGCGTGTGCCCTCCAGCGGCCGGCCCAGAGGCACGGTGGCCGGGGCGGGCGAAGACAGCTCCACGCGGCCCGCAAGCACGCCGACGGTGGTCTCCGTGGGGCCATAGTGGTTGTGCACCTCGCAGTCCGGGGCGAGCGCGTGGACGGTCTGCAGCAGGGGCCAGGTGGAGGACTCGCCGCCCAGCACCAGCCGCTTGCGCGGCAGGACGTGTCGGGGCTCCGGCGCCGTCAGCAGGGCCGCCAGGTGCGAGGGGACGATCTTCATGCAGTCGATGGGGTGCCGCGCGAAGTAGTCCGCGAGCGCGGCGGGACTGCTGGCGCGCTCCTGCGTGAGGACGTGCAGCAGGCCCCCCAGGGCGAGCGCCGGGAAGAGGACGGTGTTGCCCAGGTCCGCGACGAAGGTGGAGACGAGCGCGAAGCTCGAGCAGGCCTCCAGGCCCAGCCGTTTCGTCACCGCGTGGACGTAGGTGGCCAGGTGCGCGTGGGAGACGGCGACGCCCTTGGGCCGGCCGGTGCTCCCGGAGGTGAAGAGGACGTAGGCGAGCGCATCCGTGTGCACCGGGCCCGGGGGCGCGTCGGTGCGCTGGCGCGACAGCTCCTCGGCGTCCGCGTCCAGCCGCACGAGGCGGGTGGAGGCGTCGAAGGAGGCCGCGTGGCGCGACCACGTCACGACGACCGGCGCGTCCACCTCCTGCACGAAGGCGCGCAGGCGCAGGGAGGGCTGGGTCGGATCCAGCGGCACGTAGGCCGCGCCCGCCTTCCAGACGCCCAGCAGCGCGACGACGGTGTCGACGGAGCGCTCCAGGCAGAGCGCGACGCAGGCGTCGGAGTCCACACCCAGGCCGCGCAGGTGCCAGGCGAGCTGGTTGGCGCGGGCCTCCAGCTCCCCGTAGGTGAGCACCTGGCCGTCGCAGGCGACGGCGGGCCGCTCCGGGTGCAGGGCCGCCTGCCGCGCGATGAGCGCGTGCACCGCCTCCGCGGAGGCGGTGTCCGCGCGCGGGGCGCCGTAGGTCTCGAGCAGCAGCTGGCGCTCGGTGAAGGAGAGCAGGGGCAGCTCCGCCACGGGCGTCGCGGGCGAGGCGAGCGCGGCCTCCAGCAGGGTGCGCAGGTGCTCCGCGAGGCGCGCGACGGTGGCCGGCTCGAACAGGTCGGCGCGGTAGGTCAGCGCTCCCTGGAGGCCCGCGGGCGTCGGGGTGAGCGTCAGCGTGAGGTCGGACTTGGTGGTCTCGAAGTCGCGCTCCAGCGGGGTGAAGGACAGGCCCGGCAGCTCCAGCGCCGCCTCGGGCGTGTTCTGCAGGACGAACATCACCTGGAACAGCGGCGAGTGGCTGAGGCTGCGCTGGGGCTGGAGCTCCTCCACGAGCTTCTCGAAGGGCAGGTGCTGGTGCTCGTAGGCCGCCAGGGTGGTGGCGCGCACCTGGGCGAGCAGGCTCCGGAAGGACACGCCGGGCTCCAGGCGGGAGCGCAGCACCAGCGTGTTGACGAAGAAGCCGATGAGGTCCTCGGTCTCCTGGCGGGTGCGGCCCGCGATGGGCGAACCGACGCTGATGTCGTCCTGGCCGGAGTAGCGCGCCAGCAGCACCTGGAAGACGGCCAGCAGCGCCATGAAGGGCGTGACGCCCTCGCGCTGGCAGAACGCGGTGAGCGCGTCCGACAGGGCCACGGGGAGGCGCAGCGGCAGCGAGGCGCCGCGCTGTGACTGCACGGCCGGGCGCGGCCGGTCCGTGGGCAGCTCCAGGAGGGCGGGCGCGCCGGAGAGCTGCTGCTTCCAGTACGCCAGCTGCGCCTGGAGCACGTCGTCCCGCAGCCACTCGCGCTGCCAGAGGGCGTGGTCGACGTACTGCACCGGCAGGGGCCGCACGCGGGGCGGCCGGCCGGAGGCGCGCGCCTCGTAGAAGGCGACGAGCTCGCGCACGAGCACGCCCAGGGACCAGCCGTCGGAGACGATGTGGTGCATCGTCACCAGCAGCACGTGCTCCGCCGCGCCCAACTTCAGCAGCCGCGCGCGCAGCAGCGGGCCCCGCGCGAGGTCGAACGGGCGCAGGGCCTCGGCGGAGGCCAGGCCACGGGCCTCCGCGAGCGCCGCGTCGCCCAGGGGCGAGAGGTCCTCCAGGGACAGGGAGAAGTCCCCCGCGGGGTGGATGCGCTGGACGGGCTCGCCCGCCTCCACGGCGAAGGTGGTGCGCAGCGACTCGTGGCGCGCGACGAGGGCGCGCAGGCCCTCTTCCAGGGCCGGGACGTCCAGGGCGCCTCGCACGCGCAGCGCGGCGGGGATGTTGTAGGCGGGGCTGCCGGGCTCCAGCTGATCCATCAGCCACAGCCGCTGCTGCGCGAAGGACAGCGGCAGCGCGCCCGCGCGGGGCAGGGGCACCAGCGGCGGCAGCCGGGGGCCCGCGTCCTTCCTCCCGGCCGCGTCGACGTGCCGGGCCAGGGCCTCCAGCACGGGGGCCTCGAAGACGGTGCGCAGGGGCAGCTCCACCCCGAAGGCCGCGCGCATGCGCGAGACCAGGCGGGTGGCCAGCAGCGAGTGCCCGCCCCGCTCGAAGAAGTGGTCCTGCGCGCCCACCGGGGACACCTGGAGCAGCTCCGCCCAGAGGCCCGCGAGCTTCTCCTCCGTGGGCGTGCGCGGAGCGACGTGCTCCACGGTGGAGGCGACGGCCTCCGGGGCCGGCAGCGCCTTGCGGTCCACCTTCCCGCTGGGCGTCAGCGGCAGCGCGGGAAGCACGACGAAGGCGGCCGGCACCATGTACTCGGGCAGCTTGTCCCGCAGGCGCGTGCGCAGCGCCTCCGCGTCCACGCCCTCAGCGCCGCTGGCGCGCGCCACGTAGGCCACCAGTCGCTTGTCCGCGTCCCCCCATGCCACCACCACCGCCTGCCGCACGCCGGGGTGCTGCTCCAGCGCGGCTTCAATCTCTCCCAGCTCGATGCGCAACCCGCGCAGCTTCACCTGGAAGTCGGCCCGGCCCAGGTACTCGACGACGCCGTCCTTCAGCCAGCGCGCCACGTCGCCGGTGCGGTACAGCCGCGCGCCCGGGGTGTCGCTGAAGGCATCCGGGAGGAAGCGCTCCGCGGTCAGCTCCGGCCGCGCCAGGTAGCCGCGCCCCACCTGCACGCCGCCGATGAACAGCTCGCCCGGCACGCCCACCGGCACGGGCCGCAGGTGGGCGTCCAGCAGGCGGATCTGCGTGTTGGCCACGGGACGGCCGATGGGCACCGAGCGTCGGGGCTCGCCGCGCACGCACTCGTGGAAGGTGACGTCCACGGCGGCCTCGGTGGGGCCGTAGAGGTTGTGCAGCCGCGCGCCGGGCAGCCGCCGCAGGCAGCGCTCCGCGAGCTCCAGCGGCAGGGCCTCGCCGCTGCACATCACCTGGCGCAGCGAGGCGCAGCGCTCCAGCCCGGGCTCCTCCAGGAAGGCGTGGAGCATGGACGGCACGAAGTGCAGCGTGGTGACGCCCGCCCCGGTGATGAGCCGCGCCAGATAGGCCGGATCCTGGTGGCCGCCGGGCCGGGCGACGACCAGCTTCGCGCCCGTCATCAGCGGCCAGAAGAACTCCCATACGGACACGTCGAAGCTGAAGGGTGTCTTCTGCAGCACGACGTCCGAGGGCCTCAGCGCATAGGCCTCCTGCATCCACAGGAGCCGGTTGACCACGGGGCCGTGGGCGTTCATCGCGCCCTTGGGCCGGCCGGTGCTGCCCGACGTGAAGATGACGTAGGCGAGGCCGTCCGCGGTGGCCCGGGGGGGCGGCGCGTGGCGCGGCTGCAGGGCGATGGACTCCCACTGCGTGTCCAGGCACAGCACCCGGGCCTCGTGCGCGGGCAGGCGCGACAGGAGCGGCTCCTGCGCCAGCAGCACGGCGGGACGCGCGTCCTCCAGCATCCAGCCCAGGCGCTGCGCGGGATGGGCGGGGTCGAAGGGGACGTAGGCACCGCCCGCCTTCAGCGTGGCCACCAGGGCCACGACGAGCTCCAGCGAGCGCTCCAGGAGGACGCCGACGCGCACCTCCGGCCCCACGCCCATTTCCCGCAGGCGCCACGCGAGCTGGTTGGCGCGCGCGTCGAGCTGGCGGTAGGTGAGCGTGTGGCCCTCGAAGTCGAGCGCGATCGCGTCCGGGGTGCGCTCCACCTGGGCCTCGATGAGCGCGGGCAGGGTCGCGTCGCGCGGGTAGACGGAAGCCGGGCCGTTCCACCCGAGCAGCACCTGACGGCGCTCCGCCTCGTCCAGCAGGGGCAACTGGGACAGGCGCCGCTCGGGCGTGCGCGTGATGCCCTCCAGCAGCGTGACCAGGTGTCCCAGCAGGCGCGCCAGGGTGGCGTCATCGAAGAGGGCGGTGCGGTACTCGGCGGTGAGCCGCAGGCCCTGGGCCTCCTCGGCCGCGATCAGCGTCAGGTCGAACTTGGCCACGCCCCCGTCCACCGGCCGCGACTCCAGCCGCAGGCCCGGGAGCTGGGTGGAGGGCAGCGGCGCGTTCTGCAGGATGAACATCACCTGGAACAGCGGCGACGAGTTCAGCCGGCGCGTGGGCTGGAGGACCTCCACCAGCTTCTCGAAGGGGACGTCCTGGTGGGCGAAGGCGCCCAGGGCGGTGGCGTGCACGCGGTCCAACAGCTCCCGGAAGGTGGGGTCCCCGGACAGGTCGTTGCGCAGCGCGAGCGTGTTGACGAACAGGCCGATGAGCCCCTCGACCTCCGCGCGGGAGCGGCCGGCGACGGGCGTGCCCACGGTGAGGTCGTCCTGGCCCGAGTAGCGGTACAGCAGGACATCGAAGGCCGCCAGCAGCACGGAGAAGAGGGTGCGGCCCTCGCGCAGCCCCAGGTCCTTCAGGGCCTGGGTGAGGGCGGGGGGCACCACCACGGAGTGGCGCGCGCCGCGGACGTCGAGCTGGGCGGGACGCGGGCGGTCCGAGGGCAGCTCCAGCACGGCGTGCGGATCCAACCGCTGGCGCCAGTACGCGAGCTGTGCCTCCAGCGCGTCCGTCTGCGACCGCTGCCAGGCCGCGTACTGCGCGTACTGGAGCGGCAGGGCGGGCAAGGCCGAGGAAGGGCCAGAGGTGAGGCCCTGGTAGACGTGCGCCACCTCGCGCACCAGCACGCCCATGGACCACGCGTCGGAGACGATGTGGTGGACGGTCACGAGCAGCAGGTGCTCGGCGTCGGAGAGCCGGTAGAGCACCGCGCGCAGCAGGGGGCCCCGCTCCAGGTCGAAGGGGACGCGAACGGCTTCGTGCAACTGGCCCCAGGCCTCCGCCTCCCGCTGGGGCCCGGGCAGCGCGCGCAGGTCGACCGCGGTCACGGCGAGCTCCAGGGCGGGCGCGACCTGCTGGATGGGGACGCCCTCCTGTTCGACGAACGTCGTGCGCAGGCTGTCCTGGCGCCCCACCACCTCGTTGAACGCGCGGGTCAGCGCCTCCGGGTCGAGCTGCCCGGTGAGGCGGACGGCGACGGACATGTGGAGGGTGGCGTCTCCCGGCGCCAGCTGCTCCTGGAACCACATGCGCTCCTGGGCGGAGGAGGCGGGGGCACGCAGGGTCTGACGGGCCTTCACACGCAGCAGCTCGGCGAGCCGTGCGCGCTTCTGTTCAGGAGTGAGTGCCATGTCCGCGTTGGATCCTTGCAGGCCGCGCACGAGGGCCACGGAGTCCGGGTCGCACCGGTTCCCCTGGGACTGCGCGGCGGATGGAGTGCTCGTCGAATATCGTATAGTCAGATTAACTGTCCAAAGCTTCGATAGCCGTTCCACCCGGAAGTCAGGACGTGTGCCCGGTGCTCGGAAAGGCAAGCCTTTCGTTGCCTCCCGGCTTGGAGCCTGTCGTTCACTCCGGGGGAGCGCGCGCCCTGGTGCTGCTCCCAGCGCCCGGCGGATGAGGTGAGCAGCCGATGGGTGTTGGCCCCGGAGGGCGAAGGGCGGGGGGCGAGGCCGTGTTGCGGCAACCGCTGTCGCCAGGCGGGTGGGTCGCCCTGCTGACGGGTGTGCACGGTCGTGGATTTTCGGGCGGTTCGGTGTTACCTACGCCCGCTTCGCGACTGATCGAGCGCCCTGAACATGCCGGCTGAAAACGCGCACATCCGCAACTTCTGCATCATCGCCCACATCGACCATGGAAAGTCGACGCTGGCCGACCGCCTCCTGGAGAAGACAGGCACGCTGACCAAGCGTGAGGCGCAGGCCCAGTTCCTCGACAACATGGACATCGAGCGTGAGCGGGGCATCACCATCAAGGCCCAGTCCGTGCGGATGTCGTACACCGCGAAGGACGGCCAGAACTACGTCCTCAACCTCATCGACACGCCGGGGCACGTGGACTTCGCCTACGAGGTGAGCCGCAGCCTCGCCGCGTGCGAGGGCGCGCTGCTCGTCGTGGACGCGAGCCAGGGCGTGGAGGCCCAGACGCTGGCCAACGTCTACATGGCGTTGGATCACGACCTGGCCATCATCCCGGTCATCAACAAGATCGACCTGCCGTCCGCGGACGTGGAGCGCACGCGCTCGGAGATTGAGGACGTCATCGGCATCGACGCGTCCACCGCGGTGCCCACCTCCGCGAAGGAGGGCATCGGCATCCACGACATCCTGGAGTCGGTGGTGAAGCTGGTGCCGCCGCCCACGGGCGCCGTGGACGCGCCGCTCAAGGCCCTCATCTTCGACTCCTGGTACGACAACTACCGGGGCGTGGTGGTGCTGGTGCGCGTGCTGGAAGGCACGCTGAAGCTCAAGCAGAAGATCAAGATGTTCAGCAACAACAAGGCCTTCGAGGTGCAGGAGCTGGGCGTGTTCAGCCCGTTCTCGCGCCCCGTCACGCAGCTCATGGCGGGCGAGGTGGGTGTCCTCGTCGCGAACGTGAAGGAGCTGCAGGACGCGAAGGTCGGCGACACCGTCACGGAAGAGGCGCGGTCCACGGCGGAACCCTTCCCGGGGTTCAAGGAAGTCAAGCCGATGGTCTTCAGCGGCATCTTCCCGGTGGACTCGTCCGACTACGAGAACCTGCGCGACGCGCTCGCGAAGCTGACGCTGAACGACTCCGCCTTCACCTACGAGCCGGAGTCGTCCACGGCGCTGGGGTTCGGCTTCCGCTGCGGCTACCTGGGCCTGCTCCACATGGAGATCGTCCAGGAGCGGCTGGAGCGCGAGTACAACCTCAACCTCATCACCACGGCCCCGTCGGTGGTCTACCGCATCACCACCACCAAGGATGAAGTGCTCCTGGTGGACAACCCGGCGAAGCTGCCGCCGACGCAGAACATCACCAAGTTCGAGGAGCCCATCCTCACCTGTCACATCCACGTGCCCAACGAGCACCTGGGCGCCATCCTGAAGCTGTGCCAGGACCGGCGTGGCGTGCAGAAGGACATGAAGTACCTGGGCTCCAGCGGCACGCGCGTGCAGGTGACGTACGAGATGCCCATGGCGGAGGTCGTCTTCGACTTCTTCGACCGGCTCAAGAGCGTGTCGCGCGGCTACGCGAGCCTGGACTACGAGCTGACGGGCTACGCCGAGGCGGACCTCGCGAAGCTGGACATCCTCATCAACGGGGAGCCGGTGGACGCGCTGAGCGTCATCGTGCACCGCGAGCGCGCGTACCAGCGCGGCCGCGAGGTGTGCGAGAAGCTCAAGGAAGTGATTCCCAAGCAGATGTACGAGGTGGCCATCCAGGCCGCCATCGGCGCGAAGATCATCTCCCGTGAGACGATCTCCGCCATGCGCAAGAACGTGCTCGCCAAGTGCTACGGCGGTGACATCAGCCGCAAGCGCAAGCTCCTGGAGAAGCAGAAGGAGGGCAAGAAGCGCATGAAGCAGGTGGGCACGGTGGAGATTCCGCAGGAAGCCTTCCTCGCGGTCCTCAAGACGGAGCAGTAGCCCTATGAGCACGGCCAGTCCTTCCGCGAAGCTGGGAGCGGCCATGGCCGCGCGCCGGACCCCCGAGCAGCTCAAGGCCCGCCGCCAGTTGGCGTGGCGCGAGCTGCTCACCAGCCTGTGGGCCCCCCTGTGCGGCGTGGGCCTGGCGTTCGTGCCCTACGTCACGCTGATTGAGATGGCGCCCGCGACGGTGTCCTGGGCGCAGCCCCTGATGAAGGGGTTCGGCCTGTTGATGGTCGCCGCCTTCGTGGGCCTCCTGGTGTGGCGAAACGCGTCCCGCAAGGAGTCCGCGCTGCGCACGCTCCGGCACGAGGCGCGCGAGCTGCTCGCGGAGGACGAGCGCATCCTGGAGCGCGTGAAGGACAAGGTCCCCGCGTCCGTGGCGGAGCGCCTCACCGAACAGGCCCTGCGCGTGGAGAGCGCGTCCGTCGCGGGCGACGTGGACACGCTGCGCGCGGAGGTGAAGGCGCTGGAGACGCTGACCCAGGAGCACCTGGGCGCGTACCGCAAGCAGTCCGCGTGGGACTTCGTGGGCGGCTTCGCCAAGGCGCTGCTCATCGCGCTCGTCATCCGCACCGTGCTGGTGGAGCCGTACCGCATTCCGTCCGGCTCCATGCTGCCCACGCTGCAGATTGGTGACCAGGTCTTCGTCAACAAGTTCATCTACGGCGTGCGCATCCCGTTCATGAACGTGGTGCCGTTCCGCATCGTGCGGGCGCCCCTGCGCGGGGACGTCATCGTCTTCAACAACCCGGTGGACGAGTCCAAGGACTTCATCAAGCGCGTGGTGGGCATCCCCGGCGACACGGTGGAGATCGTCGAGGGCGTGGTGCGCATCAACGGCGAGCCGCAGGCGCGCACGCTGGTGACGCCGGACTTCGTGGTGCACAACTGGGACGAGCGCACGGGCCAGTGGTTCGACCAGGAAGAGGTGCTCTACCGCGAGGACCTGTCCGGCGTGGTGCACTCCTCGCTGCAGAACCCCATGCGCCTGCCGGGCCGCGAGCACGAGGGGCCCTACACGGTGCCCGCCAACAGCGTCTTCGTGATGGGCGACAACCGCGATAACAGCGCGGACAGCCGCTACAACCTGGGCGTGCCCGGCAACGAGGTCGCCTACGTGCCGTACGGCCACATCAAGGGCAAGGCCATGGTGGTGTGGCTGTCGCTCGGCTGGGGCGGCCTGCTGGGCAACCTGTTTGGCGGCACGGGCCTGCGGGTGGAGCGCTTCTTCGAACCGGTGCGCTGAGCGACGTCTCCCGCGGGCCACGTCGCGCCACGCTTGACGCAACGTGCGGCGCGCGGTACGCGGCGGCCCCGGCCCATGAGACATCTTCTCGGAATCGCAGGCTGGCGGCGGGACGAGCTGGAAGCGCTGCTCGACCGCGCACAGGAGCACTTGCCCGGCGGACCGGAGGCCTCGCACGTGCTGCGCGGCAAGGTCGTGGCGAACCTCTTCTTCGAGGACTCCACCCGGACGCGCTCCTCCTTCGAGGTGGCTGCCCGCAGGCTGGGTGCCGACGTCCTCAACTGGAGCCACGCGGGCTCCTCCGTGTCCAAGGGGGAGACGCTCCTGGACACCGCCCGCAACATCGAGGCCATGGGCCCCGCGGTCATCGTCATCCGGCACCGCTCCTCGGGCGCGCCGCACCTCGTCGCCCGGCACGTGAAGTGCGCCGTGGTCAACGCGGGGGACGGCGCCCACGAGCACCCCTCGCAGGCCCTGCTGGACGCCTTCACGCTGCGCCAGCGCTGGGGCCGGCTGGACGGGCGCACGGTCCTCATCGTGGGCGACGTGCTGCACAGCCGCGTGGCCCGCTCCAACCTCGTGTGCCTGAAGGCGCTGGGGGCCCGCGTCGTGCTCTGCGCGCCGCCCACCCTCCTGCCCCCGGGGCTGGAGGAGATGGGCGGGGAGGTGACGCACCACCTGGACGCCGTGCTGCCCCAGGCGGACGCGGTGATGTGCCTGCGGCTCCAGACGGAGCGCATGTCGGAGGCCTTCCTGCCTTCGCAGCGGGAGTACTCGCGGCTGTTCGGCCTGACGCCTGCTCGCGTGGAGCGGATGAAGGCGGACGCGCCCGTGCTGCACCCGGGCCCCATCAACCGGGGCGTGGAGCTGTCGCCGGTGGTGGCGGACGGGCCTCGCAGCGTCATCCTGGAGCAGGTGGCCAACGGCGTCGCGGTGCGCCGGGCCATCCTGGAGGTGTGCGCATCATGACGTCGGTGCTCTTCCAGCGGGCGCGCGTCATCGACCCGCGCAACGGAGTGGACGGCATCCGGGACGTGCTCGTCACGGACGGCCGGGTGGCGCAGGTGTCGGAGGCGCAGCTCACCGCGCCCAAGGACGCGCGCGTGGTGGATGCCACGGGCAAGTGGGTGGTGCCGGGCTTCATCGACCTGCACGTGCACCTGCGCGAGCCGGGCGAGGAGGGCAAGGAGACGGTCCTCACCGGCTGTCGCGCCGCGGTGGCGGGCGGCTTCACCGGCGTCGTGGCCATGCCCAACACCAAGGTCGTCAACGACAGCGCGCTCGTCACGGAGCTGGTGCTGTCGCGCGCGCGGGACGCGGCCCTGTGCCACGTGTACCCGGCCGGCGCCATCACCAAGGGGCTCAAGGGCGAGGAGCTGTCGGAGGCGGGGGAGCTCATCGGCGCGGGCTGCGTGGCCCTCACCGACGACGGCCGCCCGGTGATGAACGCGGCGCTGATGCGCAGGGTGCTCCAGTACGCGACGCTCTTCGACGTGCCCGTCATGGTGCACGAGGAGGACCTGACGTTGTCCGCGGGCGGCGCGATGCACGAGGGCGCCACGTCCACGCGCCTGGGCCTGCGCGGGATTCCCGCCTCCGCGGAGGTGGCCATGGTGGCGCGCGACCTCATCCTCCTGGAGGAGACGAAGGGCCGCCTGCACGTCGCGCACGTGTCGTGCGAGGGCAGCGTGCGGCTCATCCGCGAGGCGAAGAAGCGGGGCCTGCGCGTCACCTGCGAGGTGGCCCCGCACCACTTCACGCTCGATGACCGCGCGGTGGGGGACTACGACACCCACGCGAAGATGGCGCCCCCCTTGAGGGGCGACGGGGACGTGAAGGCGCTGCGCGAGGCCCTGGTGGACGGCACGGTGGACGCCATCGCCACGGACCACGCGCCGCACGGCGTGTCCGACAAGCAGGTGGAGTTCGAGAAGGGCATCAACGGCATCGTCGGCCTGGAGACGGCGCTGGGGCTCACGCTGGCGCTGGTGCACGAGGGCGTGCTCACCCCGCGCCGGGCGGTGGAGCTGCTGTCGGAAGGGCCGGCGAGGGTATTCGGCCTGCCGGGCGGTCACCTGGCGCCCGGGTCACCAGCGGACATCACGGTCGTATCACCTGGGGAGGAGTGGACGGTGGATGCCCACCGGTTCTATTCCCGCAGTCGCAACACCCCCTTCCACGGGCGCACGCTGAAGGGTCGCGTGACGCAGACGTGGGTGGGGGGCCGGTGTGTGTTCGAGGACGGTCAGCTCAAGGAGTCGCGGTGATGACGAAGCGGGCGGTGCTCGCACTGGCGGATGGCACCACCTTCGAAGGACGCGCTTTCGGCGCTTCCGGCGAGACGGTGGGTGAGGTGGTCTTCAACACGTCCATGTACGGCTACCAGGAGATCCTCACGGATCCCTCGTACGTCGGGCAGATCGTCACCATGGCCTACCCGGAGATGGGCAACATCGGGGCGAACGGAGGGGACGAGGAGGCGGGGCAGCCGCACGCGGTGGGCATGGTGGTGCGCTCGCTCACGCGGACGCCCTCCAACTGGCGCTCGGAGGAGACGCTGGACGCGTACCTCGCGCGCCACGGCCGCGCCGGCATCGAAGGCGTGGACACGCGCCGGCTCGTGCGCCACCTGCGCACGCACGGCGCGCAGATGGGCGTCATCTCCACGGAGAACGTCTCCACGCCAGCGCTCATCGAGCGCGCGCGGAGCGCCGTGGGCATGGAGGGCATGGACCTGGCGACGGGCGTCTCCTGCAAGGAGCCGTACGTGTTCACCACGCCGTCGCCGGACGTGTTCCTGGGGCCCGGCGACCAGCGCCCGGCGCCGGAGCTGAAGTACGACGTGGTGGCTTATGACTACGGCCTCAAGCGCTCCATGCTCCAGTACCTGGTGGACGTGGGCTGCCGCGTGACGGTGGTGCCGTCGAACACCACCGCGGAGCAGGTGCTGGCGCGCAAGCCGCACGGCGTCTTCCTGGCCAACGGCCCGGGCGACCCGGCCGCGGTGAAGGGCGCGGACCGCACGGTGGCGGCGCTCCTGGGCAAGGTGCCCATCTTCGGCATCTGCCTGGGGCATCAGATCATGGCGCTGGCGCTGGGCGGCCGGACGTACAAGATGAAGTTCGGCCACCGGGGCGCCAACCAGCCCGTGAAGGACCTGACGACGGGCAAGGTGGAGATCACCGCCCAGAACCACGGCTTCGCGGTGGATGACGCCAGCCTCAAGGGCCTGGCCGTCGTCACGCACATCAACCTCAACGACGGTACGGTGGAGGGCCTGGCCGTTCCGGACGCGAGGGCCTTCAGCGTGCAGTACCACCCCGAGGCTTCGCCCGGCCCTCACGACGCGCGCTACCTGTTCAGCCGCTTCGCGACGCTGATGGCGGGGTAGGAGGCGCCACCGCTCATGGAAACCGCGCTGACCCCGTTGTCGTATCAGCCGTACCTGGACCAGCTCATCGCCTTCGGCAGCGAGGAGCCGCGCAAGCCGGACCTGCTCGACGCGAAGGCGGAGTACTTCCGCCTCACCGGCGAGGTGTTCGAGGACGACAAGTTCTTCGAGCTGCGCATGGCGTCGTTCCTCGACTACTACCTCTACGACCGCGTCTCGCCGCTCACCGGCAAGACGCCGGCCGCGGAGCTGTACGAGCAGCGGCTCCAGTCCGCGCCGCCGGAGGAGGCCAACGCCTTCCGCAGCTTCACGGAGACGGTCCACGGCCTCTTCGAGGTGCGCAAGCTGGGCAAGGGCGTGGTGCGCCTGCGCGAGCTCTTCTCCGGCAAGGACTTCGACGTGACGGAGCGCCGTCACATCGCGGGCCTGGAGACGGGCGACGTGCTGGAGGCGCGGCTCGTGCCCTTCGGCGGGCACCTGCTGTTCTCCTCCGCCTTCTGCTACCACCCGGCCATGGCCCTGAAGGCCATCAAGGCCGAGGTGAAGCGCCGCAAGAAGAAGGAGCCGGAGCGCCCGCCCCGCGACCTCGTGTGGGAGTGCGCCCGCCGCGCCCTCAACGTGGAGCGCTACCGCCAGCTCTCCGTGGAGAAGCTCTACGACTTCGCGCAGAAGGCCTTCTGACGTCCTGGTGACGTCAGCAGGGCCCGCCGCGAGGGCATCCACCGCGCGTTAGATGCGGTGGATGCTCATGAGGTTGGTGTTGCCCGGGACGTTGAGCGGCACGCCGGCCACGACGATGACGGGCGTGCCCGGCTCACAGAGTCGCTCTTCGTGGCAGATGCGGCGCACCTGCTTGAGCATGGCGTCCGTGGACGTGACGCGCTTCACCAGGCGGCCCGTCACCCCCCAGTACAGCGCCATCCGGTTCACCGCGTCCACGTTGGGCGTCAGGGCGATGACGCGCGCGCCGGGACGGAACTCGGAGATGAGGCGCGCGGTGTGGCCGCTCTCCGTGTGGGCGATGATGGTCCCGATGTCGAGCTGCCGCGCCGCCGCCACCGCCGCCGCCGCGATGCCGGTGCCCAGGTCGCTGGAGCGCTCGAAGGGGGAGTGCACGAGGGCGGAGGTCCCGCTGCGCTCCGTCTCCTCCACGATGCGCGCCATGGTGGCCGCCGCGTCGATGGGGTAGCGGCCCGCGGCCGTCTCGCCCGACAGCATCACCGCGTCCGCGCCGTCGAGGATGGCGTTGGCCACGTCGGACACCTCCGCGCGTGTGGGCCGGGCGTTGTTCACCATGCTCTCCAGCATCTCCGTCGCGACGATGACGATGCCCCCCATGCGGTTCACCTCCCGCACGATGCGCTTCTGGATGGCGGGCAGCTGCTCCAGGGGCATCTCCACGCCCAGGTCCCCGCGGGCCACCATCACCCCGTCCGACTCCGCGGCGATGGCCTCCAGGTTCTCCACCGCCTGGGGCTTCTCAATCTTGGAGATGAGGGGCGTCTTGCGTCGGGCCACCAGCGCCCGGGCCTGCCGCACGTCCTGCGCGGAGCGCACGAAGGACAGCGCCACGTAGTCCACGCCCACCTCCTGGCCGAACGCCAGGTCCACCTTGTCCTTGTCCGTGAGCGTGGGGACGGACATGGCCGTGCCCGGCAGGTTGAGGCCCTTGTGGTCCTTGAGCAGGCCGCCCACCTCCACGCGGCAGGACACGTCCCGGCCGTCCACCTTGAGCACGCGCAGGCGCACCCGGCCGTCGTCCAGGAGCACCTCGTGGCCCTTCTCCACGTCCCGGGGCAGCGAGCGCACCGGGGTGGGAATGGTGCGCCCCTGGCCCAGCACGGCGCGCGTCGTCACCGTCACCGTGTCGCCGGCCGTCACCAGCAGCTGGCCGCCCTCGAACTTGCCCAGGCGCACCTTGGGGCCCTGGACGTCCTGGAGGATGGCCACCGGCACGCCCAGCTTCTTCGACACCGCGCGGATGCGCAGGACGCGCTGGCGGTGCTCGTCGTGCGTACCGTGGGAGAAGTTGAGCCGGGCCACGTTCATGCCCGCGCGGACCAGCCCCTCGATGACTTCCCGCGAGTCCGAGGCCGGGCCCAGCGTGCAGATGATCTTCGCCTTGCGCATAGGGCCGCGCATCCTAGCCCCACGGGGTGGGCGGCTTGACAGGCTTGCGCCCGGCGGACTAACTCTTTGCTCACGCCCTGGACGGAAAAGTATCCGCCAGCGGTGCACGCCATTCGTGGCTCTCAGACGCTTGAGACGAACGAAAGCCCGGCATCCCTGGAGGGGGGGCCGGGCTTTCGCCGTTCCAGGCACCGGGTGGGGCTAGAGGTCGATCTCCTGGCCCTTGCCCACGGGAGCCATCACCGGCTCCTCCGTGGCGGAGCGGTCCATGCCAATGTCCTCCGAGGGCGGCTTCGGGGAACCCGCGCTGGGGCCCATGGGCGGCGGCGGGGGCAGGGGACCCATCTCCCCACCCTGGCCACTGCCACCCACGCCCATGCCCTCCTGCCGCTGCAGGGCCTCAATCTCCGCGCGGGTGATGCCCGCCAGCGCCAGTACCTTACGCGTCACCCGGATGCGGGCGTTGCTGTGCATGGCCATGGCGATGGAGTCCGAAGGCCGGGCGTCGAGCGCCATCTCCTTCTTGCCCTGCTGCAGGAAGACGCGGCCGGAGTAGACGTTGTCGCGCAGGTCGTCGATGCGGACCTCGGTGACCTTGCCGCCCAGCTTGGACACCACGTCGTCCAGCAGGTCCTGCGCCAGCGGCTGGGGCGGCAGCCGCTCCGCGAGCCGGAAGGCGATGGACACGGCGGCGCCCTCGTCCACGAAGAGGGGCAGCACCGTCTCCCCGTCCTTGGTGGAGAGCACGACGGCGTGCGTCTGTGCCTCCAGGAGGGGCACGACGTCCTTCACTTCCAGCTCCACCAGCTCCGTGCAGGCCTTTGGATCGCTGCCCTTTTCCGTCAGGCAGGGTTTTTCCTTCCCTTCCGCCGGCCCGGAGGCGGCGATGGCGCCGGGGATGCCGAACGCGGGAAGGAAGAGCAGTCCTCCCAGCGCCAGCACGACGGCCGTGAACGGAGCAACAAAGAAGTCGGCGCGGTTGGACGTTTTCACATCCCTAACCTACGCACCTCCCCCTTCATCGGGAGGGCGCCGGACTTCCTGCTGCCGCGTGCTGCCCCCGAGCCCCTGCCCCCCGGGTTGGGGGGCTGCCGGCCAGGCGGGAAGAGAGCGGGCGACTAGCGGTCCTGTTCCTCGTCCTCCGCCTCGTCGTCGTAGTCCTCGTCGTCCTCCGACTCCTCGTCGTCCTCGTCCTCGTCGAGGTCGTCGTCCTCGGTCTCCTCCTCATCCTCGTCCTCGTCGTCGAGCTCGTCCTCCAGCTCCTCGGCCTCGAGCGTCAACGTGACCGCGAACTTCTTGCTCAAGACGGCGATCTGCGCGCGCATCTCCGTGAGCGCGGCGACGAAGTCCTCCGAAAGGTTGGCGGGCGCCTTCGTATCGCAGTGGGGGCAGACGATTTTCTCCGTCCCCTCGATGAGGTCCTGGGCTTCCAACTCGAAGCTCGCCTCGCACTTCTGACAGGTGAAGTCGATGCTCATGGTCGGGCGCGGCATACAAAGCAGGTGAACATGCTGTCAACGTCGGAGACGCACGGAGTTGGTTCTGCCCCTGCGCTTCCACTACGTTCTATCGGATGGACCTGCCCAAGACGATGCTGCACGCGCTCCATGACCAGGCCGCACGGCTGGAACACCGGCCGGCGCTCTGGTCCCGGAATGGAGGCGCCTATGTCCCCATCTCCTGGTTCGACTATGCCCAGCGCGTCAAACGCTTCGCCCTGGGGCTGCACGGCCTGGGGTTCCGGGAGGGGGACCCCCTGGGCATCCTCAGCTTCAACCGCGAGGCATGGCACGTGGCGGCCCTGGGGGCCATGGCCCTGGGCGGCGTGCCGGTGGGCCTCTACACCACCAGCAGCCTGGAGCAGCTCACCTACATCCTGGGCCACTGCGAGGCCCGCTTCCTCCTGGTGGAGAACGCGAAGCACCTGGCGACCGCCCTGGAGCTCCAGAAGCGGCTGCCCGCGCTGAAGCACGTCCTCGTCATGGACGCCCCCTCGCCGCTGGCGGAGGGCGTGCTGCGGTACGCGGACGTGCTGGCCTCCGGGGCCCAGGCGGATGAGAGCCCCTACTGGGACGGCGTCCACGCGCTCCACCCGGACGGGCTGGGCACGCTCATCTACACGTCCGGCACCACCGGCCAGCCCAAGGGCGTGGCCCTGAGCCACCGCAACCTGGCCTGGACGGCGCAGAAGCTGGGCGAAACGATGGCCTTCCGCGACATGGAGGACGAGAAGATCCTGTCCTACCTGCCGCTGTCGCACATCGCGGAGCAGGTCGTCTCCCTGCATGGCCCCCTGCTCATGGGCATCCAGGTCTACTTCGCGGACTCCCTGGACGCGCTGGGGCGCAACCTCCAGGAGGTCCGGCCCACGCTCTTCTTCGGGGTGCCGCGCGTCTGGGAGAAGTTCAAGACGAAGGCGGAGGAGGGGCTGGCCGCGCAGCCGCCCCTGAAGCGCCGGCTGGTGGAGTGGGCGCGGGCGACGGCGCTGGAGCGCAACACGCGGCTGCTCAACCAGGAGCGCGTGCCCACCCTGATGGAGGCTAAGTACGCGCTGGCCCAGCGGCTCGTGTTCGCGCCGCTGAAGGCCCGCATCGGCCTGGACCGCGCGCGGGTGTTCGCCACGTCGGCGGCGCCCATCGGCCGGGACGTGCTGGACTTCTTCGCCTCCATCGACGTCGTTCTCCTGGAGGCCTGGGGCATGACGGAGGTGACGGGCCCCGCCACGCTGAACACCTCCGAGTGCGCCCGCCTGGGCACGGTGGGCCGGCCCATGCTGGGCGTGGAGGTCCGCATCGCGGAGGACGGGGAGATCCTCGTCAAGGGCGGCAACGTGTGCCTGGGCTACCACCGCAACCCCGCGGCCACGCAGGAGCTGCTGGAGGACGGGTGGCTGCACACCGGGGACGTGGGGCAGCTGGACGCGGAGGGCTTCCTGCGCATCACCGGGCGCAAGAAGGAGATCATCGTCACCTCCGGCGGCAAGAAGACGTCGCCCGCGAACATCGAGGAGCTGCTCAAGTCCGTGTCGCCCGTGGGCCACGCGGTGGTGCTGGGCGACCGGCGCAACTACCTCGTCGCGCTGGTGACGCTGGACGCGGACCGTGCCCGCAGGCTCGCGCGCGAGCGCGGTTGGCCGGAGGACGTGGCCACCCTGGTGACGGACGCGCGGCTCCAGCAGCACCTGCACGAGGCCTTCGAGCGCGAGGTGAACCCGAAGCTGTCGCGCTTCGAGACGGTCAAGCGCTTCACCGTGCTGCCCGGCGAGTTCTCCACCGAGGGCGGGGAGCTCACGCCCAGCATGAAGGTGCGCCGCAAGGTGGTGGAGGAGAAGTACGCGGGCGCCATCGACGCGCTCTACCGCGAGCCGGCCGGCGCCACCGGCACCCACGACTGACGCCGGACAAGCGAAAGGGGCGAGGAACCGGTGAAGGTCCTTCGCCCCTGGCGTGCTTCAACGGCGCTTCAAGCGGTGGCTACTTCTGGGGGCTCGGGCGCTTGTCCATCGCGATGTAGTCGCGGCGGCCGGAGCCCGTGTACACCTGACGGGGCCGGGCGATCTTCTGCTCGGAGTCCTTCACCATCTCCTCCCACTGCGCGCACCAGCCCACCGTGCGGGGGATGGCGAACAGCACGGGGAACATCTCCGCCTGGAAGCCCATCGCCTCGTAGATGAGGCCCGAGTAGAAGTCGACGTTGGGGTACAGCTTGCGCTTCACGAAGTACTCGTCCTCGAGCGCGATGCGCTCCAGTTCGAGCGCGATCTCCAGCAGCGGGTTCTTGCCCGTGACCTCGAAGACCTCGTCCGCCACGCGCTTGATGACCTTCGCGCGCGGGTCGTAGGACTTGTAGACGCGGTGGCCGAAGCCCATCAGCTTCTTCTCGCCCTCGCCGCCCTTCACCTGCTTGATGAAGTCCGGGATCTTCGAGATGTGGCCGATCTCGCGAAGCATGCGCAGCACGGCCTCGTTGGCGCCGCCGTGCAGCGGGCCGTAGAGGGCGCCGACGCCGGCGCTGACCGCCGAGTACGGATCCACTTCCGACGAGCCCACCGTGCGCACGGACGTCGTGGAGCAGTTCTGCTCGTGGTCCGCGTGGAGGATGAAGAGGACGTCCAGCGCCTTCTCCAGCACGGGGTGCACCTTGTAGGTGGTCGTGCCGATGCGCTTGATCATCGTCAGGAAGTTGGCGACGTAGGACAGGTCGTTGTCCGGGTAGATGTACGGCAGCCCCATCGTGTGCCGGTAGGAGAACGCGGCGATGGTGGGCATCTTGGCGATGAGCCGGGTGATCTGGATGCGGCGGCTGCGCTCGTCACGGGTGTGCTTGGCGTCCGGGTAGAAGGCGGACAGCGCGGCCACCGTGGAGGCCAGCATGGACATGGGGTGCGCGTCGTAGCGGAACCCGTCCATGAAGGACTTGATGTTCTCGTGCACCAGCGTGTGGTGCGTCACCAGGTGGGTGAACTGATCCAGGTCCTTCTGCTGCGGCAGCTCGCCGTTGAGCAGCAGGTAGGCCACCTCCAGGAAGCTGGACTTCTCCGCCAGCTGCTCGATGGGGTAGCCGCGGTACTCCAGGATGCCCTTGTCGCCGTCGATGAACGTGATGGCGCTCTTACAATTCGCCGTGTTCAGGAACGCCGGGTCGTAGCCCATCAGTCCGAAGTCGTCGTCGCCGGTCTTGATCTGGCGCAGGGCGTGGGTCCGGATACAGCCGTTCTCGATCGGGACCTCGTAGGTCTTCCCGGTCCGATTGTCGGTGATCGTCAGCGTGTCCTTGGGCATGGGCGGAGATTTCACAGGGCGGAGCACGCTTTCAACAAAAAAGATCGATAAGTCAGAGAGGCGAACCTGCGACGTCGCCCGTCGTACTCAGGAATAGCGAACGCCGGAACGCGCCAGCTGTCGCCAGAAACCGGGAAAGCTCTTCTCCACGCACTCCGGCCCCGTCAGCGCCAGGGGTACTCCGGACAGCACGCACAGGGTGGCCGCTGACATCGCCAGGCGGTGGTCGCCCCGGCTGTCGATGGCGAAGCGCGAGGGCTTCACTTCCGGCGGGACGATGCGCAGGGTTTCTCCCTCGGGGCCGGCGCTCAATTCAGTGGTGCCGCCGTAGGCCGCCACCAGGGTGCGGATGCCCTCCAGCCGGTCGCTCTCCTTGACCCGCAGGATGCCCACATCCGTCAGCGTCGTGGGTCGGGGCAGCACACACGCGAGCGCCGCCAGCGTGGGCAGCAGGTCCGGGCACTCCTTGCCGGACGCGCGCAGCTCCCCGCCTGCCTCGCCCTCGAAGCGCCAGGTATTAGCCGCGCCTGCCGGGACCATTCGCAAACCCACGTCAGCGACCAGCCGGAGGATCGCCTGGTCGGGGTGGGCGCTCTCCGGCTCCGCGCGCTCCACCGTGCCGCCGGTGCGCCACGCCACCAGCACCAGGTACCCCAGCGACGACCAGTCCCCGGGCAACGACGGCACGGAGGCCGGGGCCCGGTACGCCGTCACGGAATAGTGACTTTCGGACTGCTCGACGGTGAAGCCGAAGCGGCGCAGCCACGCCACCGTGAGGTCCATGTAGCCGGCGCTGGTCAGCACGCCTTCAATCTCCACGCTCCAGGCGCGCCGCTCCCGCAGGAACCGCTCCGCGCAGCCCAGCAGCAGGCTGGAGGCGTACTGGCTGCTCTGCGCTCCCGGCACGCGGAACACCGGCTCCACCCGCGACGTGTCCTGGGGGGCGTGCACTTCCACCGGCCACGGGGTGCCCTCGGTGAGCGTCAGGCCCGTGGAGCCCAGGGCCTGACGCAGCGACGTGAAGAGCGGGCCGTGCGGGCGCTCTCCCAGGCGGGGCGTGCCGGTGAAGCGCACGCGGGCGCCGGGCGTCACCGCGGCCTGCGTCACCAGGATGCGGAAGGGCGCGCCACCGTCCGCGCAGTCCACGTCGCGCACGGGGCCCGCGGGAAGGCGCAGGGCCTCCACGCCCCGGCGCAGCACGCGCACATCGGCGGGAAGGTCCTCGTCCGACTCCGCCTGCACCGACGGCAGTGGCCAGGCACCCGTGAGGTGTCCCAGTACCAGGGCTCGCTGAGCGTCCGACTTCGACACGGGAGGGGTGAGCGGTGAGGCGCTCAGGGCGCTCGGGTCGACGGTAAGGAGGCTCGGCGAGGTGTGGCTCAAGGGCGGGCTCCACGGGTCCAGGCGGGCCAGAGGGCGCGCCATGTCTTCGGCATCACATCCACGACTTCGGCGGTGCCCACGGCGGTGAGCAGCACCATGCGCAATTCGCCCTTCGCGCCGGCCTTCTTGTCGGCGTCCAGGAGGGCGGCCACGTCCTTCAGCGACGCGCGGCGGGACAGCTCCGCGGCGTGGTCGCGGCCCAGCACGCCCGGGCCCCGGGTGAGGGCCCGCTCCACCTCGTGCGCCACGGGCTCCGGCGTGATGCCCAGGTGCCGGCCCACGTCCAGCGCCCAGAGGATGCCCAGGCCCACCGCGTCGCCGTGCGACAGCTTGAAGCGCGACAGGCTCTCCAGCACGTGGCCGAAGGTGTGGCCGAAGTTGAGCACGCGGCGCAGGCCCTGGTGCTCGTAGGGGTCCTTCGCGCAGACGCCTTCCTTCAGGCCCCGGGCGTCCTTCACCAGCTTCTCCAGCGCGGGCGGCGTGCGCACGTAGCGGCGGAAGAGGGACGCGTCCAGCGAGGCGACCATCTTCCACGCCTCGATGGAGCCCTCGCGCACCTGCGCGTCGGACAGCGTGGCGTACAGCTCCGGGCACAGCCACGTCTCGTCGGCGTAGTGGAAGACGCCGGCGGGGTTCTTCACCACGCGGCCGCGCACGGTGAGGTCCACCGCGCCCTTGCCGCCCAGGCTGCTGTCCACCGCCGCGAGCAGCGTGGAGGGCACCTGCACCAGCCGCACGCCGCGCTTGAGCAGGTGCGCGGCCACGGTGGCGACGTCGCCCACGGTGCCACCGCCCACCGCGACCAGCGTGCCGGAGCGCGGCAGGTTCAGCCCGCCCGCGAGCACCTTCTCCAGCGACGCGAGGCTCTTGGCGCGCTCACCGCCGACCAGCTGGATGATGGCGCGCGGCGAGCGGGCCTCCAGCGTGGGGAGGAGCGTGGGATGGAAGCGCGCGACCGTGCGGTCCACCACCGCGACGCTGCCCTCGGGCAGGCGGGCGGCGAGCTTCGTGAAGGAGCCCCAGCGGTCAGCCGGGGGACGATAGGCACCGGGAGGAAGGGGGCTCATGCGGAGTGGGGG
>NZ_RAWB01000929.1 GCF_003612055.1 Corallococcus llansteffanensis | reverse complement strand
GTCATGCCTCGGGCTTCTCGGGGCATCCAGAGCGGGAGGGCCAGCCCCTCCCCGGAGTAGGACTGGAGTTTCTCCAGGGTGTCCGGGGAGGTGATCCGGTCAACGCTTCAGGGTGAGGGCTCGGCGGTGGGCAGCTGCGCGAGCATTCGCTTGGCGAACTCGTGTTTGTTGTTGAGGGCCAGGAGCTCGTCCAGCAGCGTGCGGGCGGTGGCCGGATCGTTCTGACGCAGGGCCAGCCGCGCGCCCAGGACATAGGCGCGCATGAGGGCGGGGTCCTCCGAGCGCAGCGCCTCCAGCTCCTGCGAGACGGTCTGGAGGGTGGCCGCGGGAGACCCGGAGCTGAGGGCGAACTCGGCATGGGCCAACCGGCTCCAGGCGGCGGCGCTCTCCACCTGCCGCAGGCGTTCGGCGAGGGCCAGCGCCTCCGCATTGCCGATCACCGAGGCAAACAGGGCCTGGGCCTTCAGGCGCGCGGCCACGGTGGCGGCGGGCTCCACCTCTGGCGCGGCCCGGACGGCGAGCATCAGGGCATCGAGCCGCTTGCGAAGCGCTTCGATGGCCACGCGCATCGGCTGCTGTTCGCGCTTGATGTCGCGCATCAGCTCACGCCCGACGTCCGCGCGGTCCTTCCAGTCCGAAGGGCGCCTGGCGGTGGTGAGCTGGTCGACCTGTCGCTGGAGCTGATCCGACTGGCTCCGCAGCCGGGTGAACTCCGCGAGCAGGTCGCCCAGTTGCAGGGTGAGGGCCACGGCCAGCTCGGCCTGGGCTTCCGCGTACTTCGGGTGGGCGGCAGACAGGGACTGGAGGGTCTGGATGGCCTGCTCGCGCGAAGCCGAGTCATCGCGGCGCAGCATCGCCACGGCCTGGTCCTTCTGCGCCACGGCCTCCGCGGGCATGGCGGTGTTGCGGTCGCGGAAGGCGGGATACGCCAGGTACCCGGCGAGGCCGAGGCCCGCCAGCACCGCGAGCACCAGGAGCAGGCGGGACACGGTGGACGGCGACGACTCCCCGGGCCCGTACTCGGTGACCACGGGCTCGGGGCGCGAAGCCCCGAGCAGCTCCGGCGGCAGGCCCCCGGCAGGCATGCGGGCCGGAAGGGGTCGATCCATCGCGCCCCCCAGCAGCGACGGCCCCGGCGCGGCGGCACGCGAGGGTTCGGTGCGGGCGAACGCCGCCGGGTCGTCGGGCAGCGCGACGCTCGAAGTGGGTGCGGAGGTTGCCCACGGTGCGCTGTCATGGCCGCCCGGAACGAGCCGGGCACGGGGGCCCGCGTCGCCCGACCACGACGGAGACTGCGGCTCTCCCGCCGGCGAGATGTCGCCGAACGAACGGGACGGAACGCGGGCTGCGGACGGTTCCGAGGGGCCAGACACCGCACCGAACGCACGGGTCGAGCCGCCCGGCTCAGCCACTCCAGAGGGACCCTGGACCGCACCGAAAGCCTGGGTGGACCCGACGGGCGCGAACGAACCTGACGAAGACGCCGGGCCGGACACCGCACCGAACGCCCGCGTGGATCCGCCGGGTTCGGCGTTCCCCGACGCTGGAGACGAAGGGCCCGGGACCGCACCAAACGCCCGCGTGGATCCGACTGCCTCGAACTTACCAGACGATGAACCCGTGGGCCCCTGGACCGCACCAAACGTCCGGGTGGATCCGATTGCCTCGGACGCGCCTGACGATGAACCCGCAGGGCCCGACACGGCACCAAACGTCCGGGTGGATCCAATTGCCTCGGACACCCCAGACGACGAACCCGCAGGGCCCGACACGGCACCAAACGGCCGGGTGGATCCAATTGCCTCGGACACCCCAGACGACGAACCCGCAGGCCCCTGGACCGCACCAAACGTCCGGGTGGATCCGATTGCCTCGGACACCCCAGACGATGAACCCGTGGGCCCCTGGACCGCGCCAAACGTCCGGGTGGATCCGATGGCCTCCGATGCGCCTGATGACGACGGCGTAGGGCCCGACACCGCCCCGAACGTCTGCGTCGAACCACCAGGAACCGAGCCACCCGGTGCAACAGCGACCTGCGCCGACCCGAACGGAGGCGTCACGCTGCGCCCCGCGCCAGACGAAGGCCCGGCGACTCCCGGCCCCCCTGCCC
>NZ_RAWB01000928.1 GCF_003612055.1 Corallococcus llansteffanensis | reverse complement strand
GGGTAGAGGACAGCGCGCACGTCCTGGCCGAGAAGCGGCAGGAGGAGCGAAGCGCAGCGGTCGACGGTGTCGCGGAAGAGGGGGAGTGAGGCGTAGAGGGACTGGCCCATGAGGACGTACTGGGCACCGCCGCCGGGGAACATGAAGACGACGGGCCGCTCATCGGACTCATCGAAGCCGGAGACGAAGGCGGGGGGCTGCTGGGAGTCCTGGAGGAACTGAGCCGCTTCGAGGGCGTCGTTGGCGACGAGGAAGCGGCGGTGGGGCAGCAGACGTCGGCCCACCTGGAGGGTGAAGGCGACGTCGGCCAGGGGCAGCTCGGGGTGGGCCTGCAGGTGCGTGGCGAGCTGCGCGGTGGCGCGCTCCAACGCCGAGGCCGTCTTCGCCGACAGCACCAGCACCTGCGGCGTGCTCGCGCGGATCGACGGCTCGGAAGAGTCAGGTGCCGGAGCCTCTTCGAGGATGACGTGGGCGTTGGTGCCACCGATGCCGAAGGCGCTGACGCCAGCCCTGCGAGGCACGCCCGCGGGAGGCTGCCAGTCCTTCAGTGAGGCATTGACGTAGAAGGGGCTGTCCTCCAGGCCGAGCTGCGGATTCGGTGCGGAGTAGTGAAGGCTGGGCGGCAGCTTGCGGTGGTGCAGCGCCAACGCGGTCTTGATGAGGCCAGTGACACCCGCCGCGGCATCCAGGTGGCCGAGGTTGGACTTGACCGAACCCAGCGCGCACGTGGCGCGCGACGAGGAGCGGAAGGCGCGCTTGAGGGCCGTCAGCTCGATGGGGTCACCCATGGGCGTGGCGGTGCCGTGGGCCTCGACGTAAGAGATGGACGAGGGCTCGACGTCGGCCATCGCGAGCGCTTCGGCGATGGCTTCAGCCTGGCCGTCGACGCTGGGCGCGGTGAAGCCGGGCTTGAGGGAGCCATCGTTGTTGATGGCCGAGCCCCTGATGACGGCATAGACGGTGTCGCCGTCGTTCAGCGCATCCGAGAGGCGCTTGAGGAGGACGACGCCGACCCCGTTGCCACTGACGGTGCCCTGGGCCTTGGCATCGAAGGTGCGGCAGTGGCCATCCGGCGACAGGATGCCTTCCGGTTCATAGACGTAGCCGGAGGCCTGCGGAACGCGGATGCAGACGCCACCCGCCAGCGCCATGTCGCACTCGCCATTGGCGAGGGACTGGGCCGCGAGGTGGACGGCGACGAGCGAGGTGGAGCAGGCGGTCTGGACGGTGAGGCTGGGGCCGCGCAGGCCGAGCTTGTAGGCCACGCGCGTCGCCACGAAGTCCTTGTCGTTGCCGAGCATGAGCTCGTAGCTGTCCACCGTCCTCATGACCTCGGCGTTGGTGCAGAGGTTGTTGAGGAGATACGTGTTGGTGCTGACGCCCGCGAAGACGCTGGTGCGGTTGTCGGGGGCGGGAGCGCCATGGCCTGCGCGTTCGAGGACCTCGGCGGCGCACTCGAGGAAGAGGCGCTGCTGGGGGTCCATGGTGGCGGCCTCGCGGGGAGCGAGGCCGAAGAAGGAGGCATCGAACTGGTCGACGTCGTCGAGCACGCCCCTTGCGGGGACGTAGTGGGGCTGGCCTCGCACGGAGGCGTCGACGCCCGCGGCGGCCAGCTCCGCGTCGGAGAAGAAGGAGATGGACTCCGCGCCCGAGCAGAGATTCTCCCAGAGCGCGTCGACGCTCCGCGCACCGGGGAAGCGCCCGCTCATGCCGATGATCGCGACTTCGTGACTGAAGGTCTCTGCGGTGTCCATCGTGAGGTCTCGGGTCCCGGGGTTACTTCTTCGTCGTCTTGTTGCGCTCGCGCAGTGCCCGCTGGTTCTTCATCGAGGCTTTGCGATTCGTGGCCCGGTCCTGGCTGTGCTCGAAGGAGCTCGCCTCGGACTGCTGCGTGACGTGCTTCGCGAGTGAGCGGATGGTCGGTGCCTGGAAGAGTTCGACCAGCGGGACGTCGAGCTTCAGGGCTTCGCGGAGCCGCGTGTGGAGCTGGACCATCAGCAGCGAGTTGCCGCCGAGGTCGAAGAAGTTGTCGTGGACGCCGACCTTGTCGAGGCGAAGGACGGACTGCCACGCGGAGGCAAGCTGCTGCTCCAGGGCGCTCTGGGGCGCGACGAAGCCGGTG
>NZ_RAWB01000927.1 GCF_003612055.1 Corallococcus llansteffanensis | reverse complement strand
GCTCGACGGGGTCCTGCGCGAAGTGCTGGAGCGCCGCGGCACCTGCCTGCGCGTCCTCTCGAATCGCGCGGCCATCCTCTGCGCCGCCTGGAGCCCGGATGGCAGGCACCTGGCCACCGGAGACACGGCGGGGCGGGTCCACCTCTGGGACCTCCAGTCGCCGGGCGCGGAGCCCACGCGCATCGATGCGGGCACCACCGCCAGCGCCCCCGGCGTGAAGGCGCTGGTCTGGGCCGCGCGGAGCCACCACCTGGCCTGCTGCGACAACGACTCCCGGGTCCGGGTGATGAAGGTGGGCAGGAACGGGGCCTGCGTGCTGAGCCAGACGTATGACGAGGGGACGCGCGACCCCTGGGGGCTCCAGCTCTCGCCCGACGAAGCGCTGCTGCTCGGGCCGGATGGCAAGGCCAGCGCCGACCCGGGCGATACCGCGCGGAATGCCGCCGTGCTCGGCGTGGCGCGCCAGGAGCGCGTCCCGGTGTGTGACTCCGGGCCGACGAAGCCCTCCCGGTGCGCCGAGGTGCTGGCCGCCGCCTGGGCGCCCACCGGGAAGGTCTTCGCCACCGCCGGACTCGACGAGGTGGGCGTCTGGCGCGTGACGCGGCGCGAGCACCGGGACACCGTCACCCGGCAGGTGACGTTCCCCGTGGCGGGGGTCCTGACGGTGGCCTGGCATCCGGGTGCGCCGGCGCTCGCCGCGGCAGGGGCGAAGGGGGTCGTCGTCTTCCGCGGGTCCGGCGACAGGCGCAAGCCGTGGGAGCTGGAGACGCGGCAGGAGCTGGAGACGCCCGGCGCGGTGGAGCACGTGGCCTGGAGCCCGGAGGGCCAGTGGCTCGCGGCGGCCAGCACCGGGACCGTGCACCTCTGGCACGCGGACTCGGGCCTCCTCTCGAATGTCCTCCACGCGGAGGGCCCTTCGCTCGGAGGGCTCGCGTGGAACCCCCGGCGGCGCGGCGTCCTCGCGACCTGGAGCGGCACCCGGGCCCGGGTCTGGGACGTGGAGAGCGGCCGGGTGCTGGCGACGCTCACCGGCCACGCCGGAAGCATCCACCAGGCGGTGTGGAGTCCCGACGGGATGCGGCTCGTCACCGTGAGCGCGGACGCCACGGCGCGCATCTGGGACGACGCACTCGGCGGCCCCCTCCGCCGGGAGACCTGGGAGGAGGTGGAGCAGTTCGTGGGGAAGGGCGCCCCCTCCCGCCACAAGCCGGAGCTCCTGCCGCAGCCGGGCGCCCCTGGCCCCGTGTGGAGCCCCGACGCAAAGCATGTCGCGGTCCAGGACGGGCCCAGGACCTTCTCGCTGTGGACGGCCTCCGGCGAGCTCGAGGCCCGCGGGAAGGAGCTGCCCCACGACCTGATGCGGTGGGTGTGGCATCCCCAGAGCAAGGCCCTGGGACTCGTCCTGCGCGACGAGCCGGGGCCCGGGTTCTGGGACCTCGCGAGCCAGACCCTGACGCTCTCCACGGGCAGGGAGAAGGACCCGCTGTGGGACCTGGCCTGGAGCCCGTCGGGCCTGCAGCTCGCCACCGCCTGCGATGACGGCTGGGCCCGCATCTACCACTGCCCGGGCACCTGCGCGCTCGACAAGCTGCTGTGGAGTCTGCGGCTGGTGTTCCCGGCCCGCCGCGTCGCCTGGAGCCCGGATGGGCAGTTCCTCGCCACCGGGGACGCCGGTGGGCTGGTGGGGATCTGGGACTCGCGCGGCTACGACCTGGTGGCGTGCCCCCAGACGCAGTGGGGGCCCATCCAGCACCTGGTGTGGAACCGGAGCGGCTCGTGCCTCTTCACCGCGAGCGAGGACGGCCGCGGCCTGCTCTGGCGCCAGGGGGGCGCTGGGCGCTGGGCGAGCTCAGCGGTGCTGGAGGCGGAGCCCACCCGGCTGCGCGGGGCCGCCTTCTCACACGATGGCCGGTGGCTGCTGGCGATGGAGGCGGACGGCGCGGGCATCCGCCTCCACCCCGCCGAGTTCGAGACGCTGGTGGACCAGGTGGCCTCCCGGCCGGGCCGCAACGCGTTCACGGAGCAAGAGCGCACCCACTACCTTCAGTTCCGGAACCAGCGATGGCAGCGCAGTGAATCCAAGGAGACGCCATGAAACCAGGACACGTCGTGCAGAAGCACCC
>NZ_RAWB01000926.1 GCF_003612055.1 Corallococcus llansteffanensis | reverse complement strand
GTGGGGCCTCGTGCATTGCAGGCGCTGGAGGCGGCGGGCATCGACGCGTGGATGGCGGCGCAGTCGTCGCCGGGACGCTCGGTGGCGGTGGTGCTGCGCCGCGCCCAGGCGACCCGCGCGGAGGAGGTGCTGCGGCGTGAGCTGGCGCCGGAGCTGGAGCGGGGCGCGTTGCAGCCGCCCCAGGTGCGCGCGCCGGTGACGCAGGTGGCGCTGGTGGCCGAGGCGATGGGCCAGGGCGCCAACGTGGCCGGACGCCTGTTCCAGCCGCTGGGCGCGCTGGGCATCAACGTGCGTGCCATCGCGCAGACGGCCAGCGCGCGCTCCATCTCGTTCATCGTGGACGGGGCGGAGACGGCGCTGACGGTGCGCACGGTGCACGCCGCCTTCCACTTCGCCCACGAGGAGGTGAGCCTCCTGGTGCTGGGCCACGGCGTGGTGGGCAGCCAGTTGCTGGAGCAGTTGCGCGCGCTGCAGCAGACGCTGGCGCAGGAGCACGGCATCCAGCTCAACCTGGTGGGGCTCGCGGACAGCCGGCGGGTGCTCTTCTCGCCGGAGGGCATCCCGTTGAACCAGTGGCGCGAGCGCATCGAAGCGGTGCCCGAGGGCACGTCACCGCCCGTGGTGCAGGCGCTGCTGGAGTCGCTGCGCCGGCTGCCGGTGCCGGTGCTGGTGGACTGCACCGCGGCGGACGGCATGGAGGAGTTGTACCTGGAGGCCTTCCGCGGCGGCATCCACGTGGTGGCGGCGAACAAGAAGCCGCTGACGCAGCCTCGCGAGGTGTGGGAGCGGCTGCGGAGCACGGCGCACCTGAACCACCGCGCGTACCACTACGAGACGACGGTGGGCGCGGGGCTGCCCGTCATCCAGACGCTGAAGGACCTGGTGCGCACCGGGGACCGGGTGCACGGGGTGGAGGGTTCGTTCTCCGGGACGCTCGGGTACTTGAGCCAGCAGTTGATGGACGGAGTGCCGTTGTCGCGCGCGGTGCGCACCGCGCGCGAGAAGGGCTTCACGGAGCCGCACCCGCGCGAGGACCTGGGCGGCACGGATGCGGCGCGCAAGGCGCTCATCCTCGCGCGGGAGCAGGGCCTGGACCTGGCGATGGAGGACGTGGAGGTGGAGCCCTTCGTACCGCGCGAGTACCTGGAGGAAGAGGACGTGGAGCGCTTCCTCACCGGGCTGGAGAAGCTGGACCGGACGTTCACTTCTCGCATCGAGGGCCTGCGCGCGGAGGGCAAGGTGCTGCGCTACCTGGCGCGCATCGACCCGGCGGCGAAGGATGGGCCGGTGCTGCGCGTGGGCCCGGTTGCCGTGGCGAAGGACCACCCGGCGACGCGGCTGCGCGGCTCGGAGGCGTTCGTGGCCTTCTCCACGGAGCGCTACGCGGACTACCCACTGCTGGTGCAGGGTGCGGGCGCGGGAGGCCCCGTCACCGCGGCGGGAGTGCTCGCGGACATCCTGAAGATTGCGCAGGGCCTGCGGGGGCGGTGAGCGCGGGCGCGACGGCCCACGGTGTCCTTCCGGGAGACCTACTTCCGTGACCGTGGGGCCTTCGTCCTGGCCGGAGACTTCTTCGCCGCTTTCGGCCTCGTACCGGACGCTGTCTTCTTCGCAGCGGGCCCCTTCTTCTGCAGCGGGGCCCGCTTCGTGGCGGTCTCCTTCTTCGCGGGCACGGCCTTCTTCTCGGCTGCGTCCTTCCGCGCGGGCACGGCCTTCTTCGCGGGCACGGCCTTCTTCACGGCCACAGCCTTCTTCGCGGGCGCGGCCTTCTTCGTGTCCGAGTCAACCTTCTGGGCGAGCCTCGGCTCCAGGGGAGGAGGCTCCGTCGCGGATGAGCCCTTCTGCTCGACAGATGCCTCGCTCAAGGACTCCGCCGGACTCACCGTCACCTCCCTCCCGGAGAACGCTTCCCAGCCCTCCAGGGCACGCGTCCACCGGGCGAGCACCTGCTCGCGATCCGCCTCATCCCGCAGCCCTTCGATGTGCAGCGCCACGGTGGCGCCATGCACCGACGGCAGCACGCGAAGCTGCACGGTGCGCGCCCTCGGCCACTCGTCACGCTCCAGGCGCAGGCGCAGCTGCCGGGGCGGGACACAGCGCACCACCGTGACACGCGTCCCGTCCGGAAGCGTGGCGTGCTCCCCCTCGGCCAACGGCTGACGGT
>NZ_RAWB01000925.1 GCF_003612055.1 Corallococcus llansteffanensis | reverse complement strand
GTTCAAGGGTCCAATACAGTCACGAGGGGGAACGCGGATGGGCAAGGCGGCTGGGGCGATGGGGTTGGTCTTCATGGTGGGTACCAGCGTTGTGGGACTGATGGGCGCCACGATGGGCAGCGGCATCGAGGCGGGCGTGCTGGGGATGGTGGGCCTGGCCCTCTATGGAGGCAGCGCGCTGCTCAACGGCAAGGCGACGGAGCAGGTCGGCGTCGCGAAGCAGGCGTAGTGCTGGCTGTAGGGCTGTAGGAATCACGGGGCCTCGGGCCCGGACCGCGACGGGGAAGCGAACCGCGCTTCTCCCCTCCGGCCCGCGGGCCCCCGTTTCACTGCTGGCGCTTCAGGGCTGACGCCGCTCCGCTTCCGGTGCGTTGCGAGGCCCTGCTTCCGGAAGGAGGTCTGGCGCGGCGGCCGCGGGAGGGGACGGCACCTCCGCTTCCACGACGGGCCTGGGTTCGTCCTCCGGGTTCCGGGCTTCCTGACGGCGCAGGCGCAGGGCGCGGCTCCACAGGGCCACGCCGGCCCACGCGCAGAGGGCCGCCACCGGCACGGCGACCACCTGCGGCCACCACAGCGCCGCGCCCGCGAACAGCAAAGGCACCACGCCCGCGACGAAGACGACCTTGGACTCCGTGCGCCCCAATTCGCGGTGGTTGGTGACGGCGGCGCCCACCGTGTTGCCCAGTCGCATCGCGCCCGCGGCCGCGCGGCTCACGCGGCCTCGCTGGCCGGAGGCGCCCCGCTGGGAGCGTGGCAGCGGACGCGGGTTCGCGGGCACGAGGCGCCGGTCCCTCCCGCCGAGCACGACCTCCGTCGCGTGCTCCAGGTCCTGCATGTACATGGACTCCATCTGCCGGGCGAAGTGGGTGTCCTCCACGGCCACGTCGATCTCGGAGTTGCCCAGCCAGCTCGCGGGGTTGAGGTTGGAGGAGCCCACGCGCGCCCACAGCCCGTCCGCCACCGCCGTCTTGGCGTGGAGCATGGTGCCGTTCCACTCATAGACGCGGATGCCCGCCTCCAGCAGGGGGCGGTAGCCGGCCTGGGTGAGGGGGCGCAGCACGGGGAGGTCGCTGCTGCCGGGCACGAGCAGGCGCACGTCCACGCCGTCGCGGGAGGCGGCCCGCAGCGCCTGCACGTAGGCGGCGGTGCCGACGAAGTACGCGTCGGTGAGCCACAGCCGCTTGCGGGCGAGCGACGCGATGAGCTGATCCACGCGGAACAGGCCCGCGCTCCACGGCACCCCGGCCACCACGCGCAGGGCCACGTCCCCCAGCTCCGCCGGGGCGCGGTCGGAGAGGCAGGCCTCCTCGTCCAACGCGGGCCCCACGGTGCCCCAGCCCTGGGCGAAGGCGCGCACGAGGTCCGCCACGGCGGGGCCGCGGATCTCCAGGCCGGTGTCGCGCCACGGGGCCACGCCCTTCTCCGGGACGCCCAGCCACTTGTGGCTCACGCACAGGCCGGAGACGAAGCCCACCTCGCCGTCCACGGTGAGCGTCTTGCGGTGGTTGCGGCCCAGCCAGGCCAGGGGCCGGTCGAACTGGAAGGGGTTGAAGCAGCGCACCTCCACGCCCGCGTCGCGCAGCCTCCGCCAGAAGCGGCGGGACGCGGTGCCCTGGCAGCCCAGCCAGTCATAGAGGACGCGCACGCGCACGCCGTCGTGGGCGCGGGCCTCCAGTGCCTGCGCGAAGGAGCGGCCCACCTCGTCGTCCTCGATGATGTAGTTCTCGAAGAGGATGGAGTGGCGGGCCAGGTGGATGGCGGAGAGCCACGCGGGGTAGTTCTCGCGCGCGTCGCGCAGCAGGTTCACGGCGTTGCCCGGCACGAGCGGCGCGCCCGCGGCCCGGGAGAAGACCTGCTCCGCCAGTCCGCGCTGGGGTCCGCTGATGCCCGTCGATTTCACGATGGCCACGCCGCGTCTCCTCAGGGCTGGGGCGGAAGTCCCTCCTCTACCCCAGGGGAGCGCCGCCCGCGAAGAAGCTCCTCGCGGTGAGGTGCGCTCCCGGGCGGTCCGTCGCAAGCGACCCTCGGGCAGGGCGCCCTCCGCCATTCCAGTGACAGCCAGGGCCCGGAGGGCCTGTCGTCTTGCGAGCGTCCCGACGACCGCCCGGGTGTCGCTCGCCCGCACTCCGGCCGGGCCAGTGCAGGGCAAGCCGGCGTGCAGGGG
>NZ_RAWB01000924.1 GCF_003612055.1 Corallococcus llansteffanensis | reverse complement strand
CTTCAGCACCAGCTCCCCCACCCCGCCCACGGGCACCGACTGGCCCGCGTCATCCACCAGCTTCGCGTCGATGAAGTAGTTGGGCCGCCCGATGGAGCCCGCCTTGGACACCGCGAACTCCGGGCCCATGCTGAAGATGCCCGGGCCGAACTCCGTCATCCCGAAGCCCTGCTTGAAGGGCACCGGGTGCACCGCCTGCCACGCCTGGAGCAGCGGCACCGGCAGGGGCGCCCCGCCGCTCGTGACGAAGCGCACGGAGGAGAAGTCCGTCCCGCGCCAGCGCGGCGAGTCCATCAACTGCTGGTACTGCGTGGGCACCGCGAAGAAGAGCGTCACCTTCTCCTTCGCCACCAGGCCCAGCATCTCGTCCGCGTCCCACCGCCGCATCAGCACCACGGTGCCGCCCACGGTGAGCAGCGGCAGCGTGTACACGAGCAGCCCGCCCGTGTGGAACAGCGGCGTGTGCGTCACCGTCACGTCGCCCTGGCGGATCTCATGCACCAGCGTGTTGAGCGTGTTCCACGCCACCATGCGGTAGGACACCTTCGCGCCCTTGGACCGCCCGGTGGTGCCGCCCGTGAAGATGAGGCAGAGGATGTCCTCCTCGCTCACCGCCTCGTTCGTCACCGGGGCCGCGGGCACGTGCCCCAGAGCCGTCGCATATGCGTCCGCGCCCGGCAGGCCCTGCGCATCCAGCGACACGAGCCGGAGGCCGTCGCCCACGTGCTCGCGCACCTGGGCCGCCGCGTCCCTGAAGTCGTCCCCGAACAGCAGCACGCGCGGCCGGATGGAGCGCACGCCCTCCGTCAATTCCGCCGCGTGCAGCCGCCAGTTGTAGGGCACGAAGATGGCGCCCAGCTTCCCGCACGCGAAGAGCAGGTCCAGGTGCTCCACGCCGTTGAGCGCGACGATGCCCACCCGGTCCCCGCGCTGCACGCCCGCCACGTCCCGCAGCCAGCCCGCGAGCGCCGTGGCGCGCGCGTTCATCTGCCGGTAGGTGAAGCGGCCCGCGTCCCTGCGGGCCACGTCCACCACGGCCACCGCTTCCGGCCAGTAGAGGGCGCCCCGCCCCATCCAATCTCCGATGAACATGCGCGTGCCTCCTGGCGGACCGCGGGTGGGTGGGACTACGCCGTCCAGCGGTAGAGCGCGGACGCCATCGCCAGGCCGCCGCCGCTGGCGCAGAAGGCGACCAGGTCGCCCTTCTTCACCTTGCCCTGCAGCACCGCGTCGTCGAGCGTCATCGGGATGCAGGCGGAGCCCGTGTAGCCCCACTTGTCCATCGTGTAGTGCGCCTTGGCCATGGGCTGGTTGAGCGCCTTCATGGTGGCTTCGATGGTGCGCAGGTTGAGCTGCGTGAAGACGAACAGCTTCACGTCGTCCAGCGTCTGGTCCGCGCGCTTGAGCAGCGTGTCCAGCAGGATGGGCCAGCGCTCGGTGTTGAACGTGGAGGGGAACTTGCGCACGAACTGCACCGCAGGCCTGCCGTCGGTGAGCTTCAGCGTCTCCGCCGTGGCGGGCCGGTTCGTGCCGCCCGTGTAGATGCCCAGCGCGTCGTGGTACTCGCCGTTGGCCAGCAGCTTCGCGCCCAGGAAGCCCGGCTTGTCGGACGCGCCCAGCACCACCGCGCCCGCGCCGTCCGCGAACAGCGTGCAGGTCTTCTTGTCCTTCCAGTTCACGTACCGGGTCATCCCGTAGGCGCCCACCACCAGGATGCGCTGGTAGCTGTCGTCCGCGGAAATCGTCTTCGACGCCACGTCCAGCGCCGTCACCCAGCCCGCGCACGCGGCGTTGATGTCGTAGGTGCCCGCGTTGACGGCGCCCAGCTTCGCCTGCACCACCGACGACGTGCCGGGGCTCAGGTAGTCCGGCGTGTCACTGGCGACCAGCACCAGGTCCAGGTCCTTCGGATCCACCTTCGCGCGCGCCAGGGCCTCCTTCGCGGCGGCGACGGCCAGGTCGCTCGTGGCCTGGTCGTCCGCCATCACGTGGCGCTGCTTGATGCCCACGTTCTGCTGGAGCCACTCGTCCACCTTCTCGCCGAGGATGGCCTCCACGTCGGCGTTGGTGAGGAGCTTCTCGGGGACGTAGCGGCCGGTGGACAGGATGTTCGCGTAACGCATGGCGGTGTTTCAGCTCCGGGGACCGCGCGCCGGACGGCGGGCGGTCCCCGGAGCTGAAACAC
>NZ_RAWB01000923.1 GCF_003612055.1 Corallococcus llansteffanensis | reverse complement strand
GAGCGCGGGGGGCGTGTTCGAGGCGGGCCGGCTGGACGAGGCCGCGCTGCTCTCGGTGCTGGACGCGCTGCCTGCGGGGGACTTCGAGCTGGGGTGCCATCCCGGTGAAGGAGCGCCGCACGTGCCGGAGGATCCGGCGTGGCGCTACGGCTGGGACGCGGAGCTGGCCGCGCTCACGAGCCCCCGGGTGAAGGCGAAGCTCGCGGAGCGGGACATCGCGCTGTCGAGCTACGGCGCGCTGGGCTGATCAGCGGGCCTCGGCGGGACTCCGCGAGTGAGCAGCCCCTCGCGTGCCGCTTCCAGCCGCACCGGTAGGCCTCGTGCTCCCCTCAGCGGGCCTCGGCGTCGTAGAGCAGATGCGGCGTCGTGTAGCCCTCGCCCAGCCCCACCACCTCGCGGACCTCGAAGCCCGCGTCGCGCAAGAGCCGCACTCCGTCCGCTCGCGGCTTGAGCACCATGCCGCCGCTGGCCTTCGTGCGCCCCAGCAGCGACACCATCACCCACTCCTGCGCGAGCGCCTTGGCGTGCTTCCAGGAGCGGTCCCCCTCCACCTCCTTCAACAGGAAGCGCCCCCCGGGACGCAGCAGCCCGCGCACGGCCTTGAGGAAGCCGGGCCACCGGTCCTCCGGCAACAGGTACAGCACGTCGCACACCACCACCGCGTCGAGCGTGCCGGCCTGCGCCTGGGCCAGTTGCTCCACCGAGCCCACCGACAGCGCCACGTTGGGCAGCCCCGCCAGCGCCTGCTGCGCCCAGCGCACCTTGCGCGCATCCAGGTCCACGCCCAGCACCCGCCGCTCTGGCACCGCGAGCGCCATCAGCGCGGAGAGCAACCCGTGCCCGCAGCCAATGTCCGCGACCGTCCCTGAAGGCAGACGCGAGGCCACCGCGAGCAGCGGCGCCGACGACGCCCGCGCGTGCACGTGGAAGCGCTCGCTCGCGGGCAGCCCCGCGTAGCGCGCCAGGGCCTGGTCCAGGAGCCCGCTCATGACACGTACTCCGCGGCGCCGTACGCCACCGTCAACGCCAGCATCAACGCCGCGCTCGTGGCGAGCACACCCCAGCGCCACCGCGGCCGCTCGCGCAAGAGCAGCGCCAGCGTGAGGAACAGCGGGAAGGCGGCCAGCAGGTAGCGCCCCATGCCCATGAAGTCCTTGCTGGACAGGGCGGGCAGTCCCACGATGGCCAGCGTGTAGACGCCGTAGCCCCACCCCAGCCGCTTCGCGCACGGCCACACCAGCGCGAGCGCCCCCAGGGTGAAGGCCGCGTGCCCCACGAGCCGCAGGCCGTCCGACAGAGGCATCCGCCGGCTGAAGCCCTGGAACCAGCGCAGCTTCGCCCAGGTGCGCCAGCCCGGCTGCTGGTCCCACCCCGGCGCGGACTGCACCTTCACGAACGCGAAGGGCTCCCCGAAGGCCTTCCATTGGTAGAGCACGTAGAGCACGAAGCCCGCCGCCGCGAGCACCGGCAAGAGGTCCACGGCGCTCCACTTCAGGCCGCGCTCGTGCTTCCACTCCAGCCGCCGCGCGAGCAGCCCCACCACCAGCGCGGGCGCCACCGGACGCGCCGCCGTGGCCACGGCGGCCAGCAGCACCGCGTACCCCAGCTGCCCCCGCTCCAGGAGCAGGAACGCCGCGATGATGAGCAGCAGGAACAGCGCGTCCGAATACATGGCCCCGTAGAGGAAGAACGCGAACGGGTAGAACGCCATCAGCAGCCCCGCGTGGCGCGCGGACTCCTCGTCCGCCCGCGTGCGCGCCCACAGCGTGAAGACGTAGAGCGCCCCCAACCCGCACACCATGGTGACGAGCATCCCCGCGAGGAACGTGTCCACGTGCAGCAGGCCCAGGCCGCGCAGCACCAGCGGGTACAGCGGGAAGTACGCCACCGGGCTCTGCTGGCCGGGCGTGTAGCGGTAGCCCTCCGTGGCGATGGTCGCGTACCAGCCGGCGTCGAAGTGCGCCCAGCCGAGGAGCGTGGGGGCGCCCGGCCACGTCAACCGCGCGGGGCTGTAGCCCTGCGGGAAGGCGAGCGCGGACACCGTCACCAGCGCGGTGCACACCACCAGGGCGGCGAGCCCGGCGGTCAGGACGGTACGGGGAGCGGAGCGGACCATTCAGGGGATGCCCTTGGTCCAGAACCGCCCCCGCCGTCAAGCAGGGCCCGGGACAGGGGGAGCCTTCCGGGCCCTGCT
>NZ_RAWB01000922.1 GCF_003612055.1 Corallococcus llansteffanensis | reverse complement strand
AGGCTCACGTCCACGGCCTTCAGCGCCTGGGCCTGCAGGTTGCCGCTGCCGTCCAACAGGGCCGTGAGCCGGTTGGTCACTCCCTTGAGCGTCATGTGGCCGGAGCCATCCGTGCTAGCGCGCACCAGCTTCGCCGCGCCGGACCAGGTCAGCGACCCCGAGCCTGTCTGGGTGAAGTCCACCCACTCCGCCATCTCCTCCCCCACCGTGCACAGCTCCATGTTTCCGGAGCCGCTGAGCTTCGCGTCCAGGGTGTGGGCGCCACCGCAGAAGTACAGCGCGCCGGAGCCCTTCGCCACCAGTCGCACGTCATCGCGCGCCTTCTCGAAGCCCTCCACCCGCAGGGTCCCGGAGCCGTCCTGGATCGCGCCCACCATGCGCGGCACCCGGACCTCCACGCGCGCGGGGCTCGTGGGCGAGAACGAACCGTCCGTCTCGATGACGAGCGTCTCCCCGGACTTCACGTAGGTGCGCACGTGCGACTGGAGGTTCGCGTCGATGGTGACCTGCACATCCGCCACCTCGCCCTCGCGCACCACCACGTCCAGCGAGCCCTGGTTCTCCACGAAGAGGAAGCCCTCCGCGATGCGCGCCTCCGTCACGGTGTTGCCATCACCCCGCAGGTCCTCGGTGTAATAGCAGCCGGAGGTCATCAGCCCCGCCGCGAGCACTCCCACCACCCAACGCTTCCACATGGTTTTCTCCTGAGACATGAAGAGGTCCTCGCGTCAGATCTGCACGCCCAGCAGCACGCCCGGCCACACGCGCACGGTGGTGCGGCCGTTGTCGGCGGTGCTGCGCCACTCGGGCCCGATGCCCAGCTCCATCCACCGGTCGCCGTTGTCCCAGGTGACCAGCGTGTTGCCGACGACGCCGCCGATGAGCGCGAACCGCTTCACCACCTGCCAGCCCGCCACCAGCCGCAACTGCGAGAGCACGTTCATCCCATCGCCATCCCGGAAGAGGTTGTCCGCGTGGACGGTGCTTCCCACGACATCCAGGTCGAAGAACAGCCGCCCCGCGGGGATGTGCGTGCCGAAGCCCGCGCCCGCCACGTAGCGACGACGGTGCGTGTCGGTGCCGGGGTTGAAGCCCAGCGTCAGCAGCGTGTGGAAGTGCTGACTGCCGAACTTCACCGCCACGTTGGTGTACGCGATGTCACTGGCCCACAGCTGCACGTTCGCCTGCCCGTTGCCGATGAAGCTCAAGAGGCCCAGGGCCTCGCCGTCGGAGTGGCGCGCCACGTTGAGCAGCCCCAGTTGCAGCCCGTCCATCTTCCCCGCGATGTTGACGAGCCCCACCTGCGCGCCGTCCACGTCCCCGCCCACGTTGAGCAGCGACACCTGCGCGCCTTGCAGGCCGCGCGCGAAGTTGAGGCCCGTGGAGGCCTGGAGGCCGGTGAAGGACGAGGCAATGTTGCCGCCCACCGCCGCCTGGACGCCCTTCATGGGCGCGGCCGCGATGTTCGCGCCCACCGTGAACTGACCGCCCACGCCGCCCGCGCCCGCGATGTTCGCGCCCACGGAGAACTGACCGCCCGACAGCGCCGCGCCCGCGATGTTGCCGCCCACCGTGAGCTGCGCGCCCGACATCGCGCCCCGCGCGACGTTGATCCCCACCGAGCCCTGCAAGCCCTCCAGGTCGCCCGTCACCACGTTGCCGCCCACCGCGAGCTGCACGCCCGACGCGGGGCCGCGCGCCACGTTCGCGCCGATCGCCAGCTGTCCTCCCGACAACGACTGCCCCACCCAGTTCGCGCCCATCGACATCGCGAGGCCATCCACCCGCTTCGCATGCGTCGCGAGCAGGCCCACCGCGAACGTCGTCACCACGCGGCCCGTGTCCGTGCCCGCCGTGCTCATGTGCGGCATCACCATCAGCACCGCCGGGACGCGGATCTCATCCGGCTCGGAGCGCTGGACCACGGCGGTCCCGGCGGCCTGCGCCGGCTCGCCGCCCGTCGCGGCGTTCACCAGGGGCGCGGGAGACAGCGCGGTGGTGGGACCCGCCACGGCCGGAGCGACCTGGCCAGGGGCGCCGGTCGCGACAGTAGAGCCGTTCGCTGCCGTGGCACCGCTCGCCTGCGGAACCGTCGCGGCCTGCGAAGCCGTCGCGGCCTGCGTGGAGCCGGGCGCCGGAGCCGTGACGGGCGCCACGGAGGGGGCCGCCTCCGCTCGAACCGCCACCACCTGTCC
>NZ_RAWB01000921.1 GCF_003612055.1 Corallococcus llansteffanensis | reverse complement strand
CCCGGAGGAGTTGTTGCAGAAGGCTCGACAGCTCTGGCTCGCGGTCGAGCATTCCGCGCAGGTAGCACTCCGCCACCATGAAGACCGCGGCCAGCCACCCCCGACCGCAGCGGTCGCCGGGGTGACCACTGCAGATGGGGCGTTCAGGCTCGCGAAAGAACGCGCACTCACCGCCAGCCAGAAAGGAAACTCCATCGAGCGTGGCTTGATGAAGGCAGTCGTCACGCTGCTGGAGCAGATGCCTCCAGAGGCCGCGCGCCCGCCGGGGCTGGACGAGCGCGCCTGTCCATCGAAGTCCGCTCACCACGAAGGCGTCTTGCTCTACCTGAAGGGAATCGCGACATCGAAGCCAGCCCTGACCGCCAAGGGGGCGTTCCTGCTCAATGCCTCGCTCCGCTGCATGTCCGCGCGTGAAGCCCTCCGCTTGAATACCGCTTTCGCGCGGGCGCTGGGGCACATCGAGGCACTGCCAACCCACGAGCGGAGGATGGCCGCCGGGATTGTCGTTCCCCTCGTGCTGATTCAATTGGACGCGACCAAACACGCCGGCAACAACGCGCTCATGCGCCACGTGCTGCGCATGTTCAGCGACTACGCAGCGGTCTTCAGCATGCCGGGAAGCGCGGTGCAGACCTACGGGGTGTGGTTGCCGGCGGCGGTCTCCTGGGACCTCTCCGGAGTTCGGAGCTTCTGCGAGCTGAGCGCCAAGACAGGGTGTGTCTCCGGCCATGCCCTCCTCCGCGCCGTCACGGACCCACTCGCCATCGGGCTGGGGGACTGTGGACTGGTGGAGGCAGTAGAGGGAGGGCTGGACGCGTTGGGGGCATACTCGTGCCGCAAGGGCGTCTGCGCGGCCTCGGCGGTCGCGAGGGGTGCCAACGGAGCTCGGCTGCCACGCGGACTGCTGAACTACGCCAGCGAGGGGCTCACGCCCTATGGCATCTCCGTCAATGACGTTGCCCTCACGCTGGGCTGCGCGCGCGGCGGTCCGGGGGCTGCCGGGGGCACACCCGCGGCCGTGCTGAATGGAGGTCGGCCTCGACTCGACTGCGTGGTGGACCGGAGTGCCTCCAGCAGCTTCAGTTGCATCAGGGAGTCCGTGACGGCCTCATCCGGCGTCGGAGAGCTGATGAGTGGCGCGCAGCCGAGCGTTCCCACGGGAGACCTCTGCACGACGGCAAGCGGTGCCAGCACCTCGCCGGGTCCCGCATCGGCCCCGACAGCGCATGACAACGACAGCGACGTGAAGAAAGCGAAGGAGGAGGTCGCGCGCAACCTCGAGGATCCTGTCATCCAGAACAAGGTCATCGAGACCCTCCAGGGGACCGGACAGCCGGACGAGCGAGTCAGGAACATCATGGTGGGCGTTGCCGCCAGCCTCCGCTCTGGAAGCACTCCGGTGCATGTCGTCTCAGACGGGGACGCCCGAGGAATCAAGGCGGGCGGTGTTCTCGCGGTGGGTTACACCGACTACGTCCAAATCGTCATTGACTACGACTTCGCGAAGTCATCAGACCCCTCCGCCTCGGGCAGCCTGGGCAACATCCTCATGCACGAAGCACTGCATGTTGTCTTCGGGCGCCTGGGCCTGAAGCAGAGCGACAATGGGGGTGAGCACCACTCCTGGATGATGGCCTCTGGAATCACCTGGGCCACGGCCTGCAAGAAGGCAGGCGACCCTGGCTGCGAGAAGCTCTGTGGCGCGGACACCGACTGCGCTTCACGGTGCACGGCGGTATCCCTGCGCATGAAGCAATTCTTGAAGTGCATGCCGAAGGAACGGACTCCGCGCGTTCCCCAGCCCGTGGATCCTTCACCGCTCGAGGATTCCGCCGCTGGGTTCGCCGGCTGTTCGTTCCCGGCGACAGCACCCATCTCGCTCGCACCCAATTGCATGCTGGTGCGCTGCATGGACGGAACGCCTCCCAAGCTGGTTTCAGGCAGGTGCGTGTGTGGCGGCGATTCATCGCTGGACTCCGCCCGCATCTTCGCCACGAGCTGCGGCGCACTGGACTGCGCGGGCAAGACCCCTGTTGTCGGCCCTGGAGGGTGCAGTTGTCAGGACACGGGAGCCACCCTGCTCATGAAAACGGGGGAGATTATTCGGAGGTGGGGCACGCGCATCTACAAAATCCCCGTGGGTCAGTGACGGCCGCCACTCCCCCATTGAAAGGCGCGGATAGCATTGGCCCCCTATGGCCC
>NZ_RAWB01000920.1 GCF_003612055.1 Corallococcus llansteffanensis | reverse complement strand
GGCGGGCGGTTGCGTGACGGTGGGGACTAGCGGGCCTCGTGCCGCTGCTTGCGCCGCGTGTCGATCTCCTTGTCGAACGCGGCGGTGAGGCTCACGAGCCGGGACATGTGCTCACGCGAGAAGGGGATGAGCATCCGGCTGATCTCCGGCCCACCGAAGCGGAAGCGCGTCTCCGCGTCGGGGCCGGGGTGCAGCGGAGCAATCGCGTCGAGGACGTCCTTCCGCGACTCCGGCACGCAGAGGATGTTCACGGAGACCCAGTCCGGGAAGACGTTCTCCTTCTTGCCCAGGAAGTTCTCCGCGTTGAAGAGCGCGGGCAGGTGCCAGTGGATGCGGTAGCCCGCCGCCTGCACCTGGGCGATGAGCGCCTCGGCGTTGTGGGCGTTGTGGTTCTCCAGGTAGAGCAGCGGCTTGCAGCGCTCGAGCGTGGCCTTCGCGCCCCGCAGCGCCTGCGCCTCCCAGCCCTCCACGTCCAGCTTCAAGAGCGCGCACGACGTCAGCTCCAGGCTGTCCACGGTGCGCACCGGCACCGGCTCGCCTTCCTCCGCGTCGTCGAGCGACACCGCGCCGAAGTTGTCCGAGCGCGAGTAGTCCATGGGAGGCAGCCGCGTCTGGCCTTGCGCCTCACCGGCGCCCGCCTGGAGCGCCCAGACGTTCGTCACGCTGTTGAGCGCCACGTTCGCGCACAGCGTCTGGAAGACGACGCGCTGGGGCTCGAAGGCGATGACACGGCCGGAAGGGCCCACGTGCCGCGCGAAGAACAGCGTGTGGGCGCCGATGTTCGCGCCCAGGTCCACCACGGTGTCCCCCGGCTTCAGGAACCGCCCGAGCATCTCCATCTCCAGCTCGGAGTATTCACCGTACTCGCGCAGCGACCGGCCAATGACCTCGTCATTGCGGTTGAACACCATGTCGCCGTAACGGCACTTCAGCAGTTGATTGAACGAGGTGGGCATGTCGTGTCTTTCAGGAATGGCTGCGAACCCTGCCATTCCGGTCTGACACGCCGGGACAAGCCCACCTCGTGGGTTTCGCTACTCCACCGCGAGCGCGACGCGCGACTCGATGGTGAGCCCGAAGCCAGAAAGGCCCCGGTAGGTCATGTCCGTGTTGGTCATCAGGCGCATCGCGCGCACGCCCAGGTCGGTGAGGATCTGGCAGCCCATGCCCACGTCGCGGGACTCGTGCGCGGCGCGGGTGGGGGACGTGTTGCTGCCGTCGCCCGCGCGCTTGTGGTGGATGCCGAAGTCGTCGCCGTGCATGCCGGGCAGGTAGACGATGACGCCCGCGCCCGCCTTCGCGACCTGCTCCATGGCGCGATCCAGCAGCAGGTGACACTTGCAATCCGGTGACCCGAACACGTCACCCAGCGCGCACGCGGCGTGCAGGCGGACCAGGGGGGCGGGCTGCGCGTGCTCCGGGTCGCCCTTCACGAGCACCAGGGACTTCGCGCCGTCGGGCGTCCACGTGTACGTGAGGGCGGTGAACTCACCGTGGCGGGTGCGCACGACGTCCTGTCCGGGCTCGCGGCGCACCAGGCGGTCCTTGCGGCTGCGGTACTGGATGAGGTCCGCGATGGTGACGAGCGACAGCTGGTGCTCGCGCGCGAAGAGCTTGAGGTCCGGCATGCGCTGCATGGTGCCGTCGTCCTTCACGAGCTCGCAGAGGATGCCGGAGGGCTGGAGGCCCGCGAGCCGCGCCAGGTCCACGGCGGCCTCGGTGTGGCCCGCGCGGCGCAGCACGCCCCCCTCGCGGTAGCGCAGGGGGAAGATGTGGCCGGGGCGCAGGAAGTCGTCCGCGGTGCTGGTGGGGTCGGCGAGGGCGCGGATCGTCTTGGTGCGGTCCGACGCGGAGACGCCGGTGGTGGTGCCGTGGCGGAAGTCCACGGAGACGGTGAAGGCGGTGCGGTGGGACTCGGTGTTCTCCGCGACCATCTGGGGCAGGCGCAGCGCGTCCAGCCGCTCGGCGAGCATGGGCTGGCAGATGATGCCGCTGGTGTGGCGGACCATGAAGGCCAGCTTCTCGGGCGTGGCCAGCTCGGCGGCCATGATGAGGTCGCCCTCGTTCTCACGGTCCTCGTCATCGGCCACGACGACGCACTTGCCCGCCTGGATGTCGCGGATGGCCTCCTCGATGGTGTTCAACTCGGAGTCTTGGCTCATGGCGGGGACGCTCATCCTGGTGACCGCGTGGAGGGGCATGGTGCGCGGCATGTAACGCGGGGGGGG
>NZ_RAWB01000091.1 GCF_003612055.1 Corallococcus llansteffanensis | reverse complement strand
GCCCTGAACCCGGGACAGTCCGTGGAGGTGCGCTTCGCGCTGCCCCCGTCCCTGGAGGAATTGCAGGTGCGCGGGGAAGTGTTGCCGCCCAAGGCCGGGGCCGAGGGCCCCGTGGTGCGCGTGCGCTTCGTGGAGTTGCCGGTGGAGGTGGAGCTCGCCATCGCCCGGCACCTGGACGAGCAGTTGACGGGCGGCCGCTAGGCGCTCCCGGGATGGACGGGCACCCGTGACGGGGCCCGCGAAGGAGGGCGGCATGGCGGACGAGATTCCCTGGGAGCGGCTGTTCGAGGAGGCCCTGCGGGTGCGTCAGCGCGCGCATGTGCCCTACTCGCGCTTCCCGGTGGGGGCCGCGGTGCTGTACGCGGACGGCTCCGTGGTGGCGGGCTGCAACGTGGAGAACGCCACCTATGGCCTCACCGTGTGCGCGGAGCGCAACGCGTTCGCCGCGGGCGTGGCCCAGGGCCGGGAGAAGCCGGTGGCGGTGGCCGTCGTCGTGGACACCCCGGACCCCTGTCCCCCGTGCGGCATGTGCCGCCAGGTGATGGCCGAATTCGCCGGGCCTGATATTCCGGTGCGCAGCCGCACCCTCTCCGGGGCGGAGGCGCGCTACTCGCTCGGAGAGCTGCTGCCGCACGCCTTCACCCGCGCCTTCCTCTAGGGTTCCCCCGCCGTGGATCTGCTCCTGACCAATGCCACCGTCGTGACCATGAACCGCGAGCGCGAGGTGCTGCCGCGCGCGGACGTGCTCGTGCAGGACGGTCGCATCGCGAAGGTGGGCCGGGGCCTGAAGGTGAAGGGGCCCCGCCGCCTGTTGGACCTCACCGGGCAGGTGGTGATGCCCGGCCTCATCCACGGCCACCTGCACGCCTGCCAGACGCTGTTCCGGGGCCACGCGGACAAGCGCGAGCTCCTGGACTGGCTGCGCGAGCGCATCTGGCCCATGGAGGCGGCGCACGACCCGGCGTCCCTGCGCGCCAGCGCGGACCTGACCTTCGCGGAGCTCATCCGCTCCGGTGCCACGGCGGCGCTCGACATGGGCACCGTGCACCACTACGACGCCGTCTTCGAGTCCGCGCGCGACAGCGGCTTCCGGCTCGTCGGTGGCAAGGCGATGATGGACTCCGGCGCGGAGGTGCCCCGGGGCCTGCGCGAAACCACGGCGGACTCGCTGTCGGAGAGCCTGGCGCTGATGGAACGCTGGCACGGCACCCACGACAACCGCCTGCGGTACGCGTTCGCGCCGCGCTTCGCCCTGTCCTGCACCCCGGAGCTGCTGCGGGAGGTGGGCCGGCTGTCGCGCGAGAAGGGCGTGCGGATCCACTCGCACGCGAGCGAGAACCCGAAGGAGACGGAGGTGGTCCGCCAGGTCACCGGCCAGGACAACATCGCCTTCTTCCACGGACTGGGGCTCACCGGGCCCCACGTCACGCTGGCCCACTGCGTCTGGGTGGAGGGCAAGGAGCAGGCGCTCCTGCGCGAATCGGGCACGGTGGTGTGCCACTGCCCGGGCTCCAACCTGAAGCTCGCGTCGGGCTACGCGCGCGTGCCGGAGCTGCTCGCGGACGGCATCCCCGTGGCGCTGGGCGCGGACGGCGCGCCCTGCAACAACACGTTGGATCTCTTCCACGAGATGCGGCTCGCGTCCGTGCTGCACAACCCGCGCGTGGGCCCGGTGGCGATGACGCCCATGCACGTGCTGGAGATGGCCACGCTGCACGGCGCGCGCGCCCTGGGCCTGGAGCACGAGGTGGGCTCGGTGGAGGTCGGCAAGCGCGCGGACCTCACCGTGGTGGACACGCGCGGCTTCCACTTCTGCCCGCTGCCGGACGACGTCACGGGACCGCTGGTGTACTCGGCGCGCTCCACGGACGTGTCGCACGTGCTCATCGACGGCAAGCTGGTGCTGCGCGAGGGCGAGCTGACGACGCTGGATGCCTCGCAGGTGCTGGGCAACGCCCGGACGCAGGCCGCGAAGCTCTTCGCCCGCGCGAAGCTGCGCTGAGGCGGAAGGCCCGCCTGGCTAGCGCGGCAGGCGCAGGACGAAGGACGTGGACCAGCCCTCCGCGTCCTCGACGGCCAGCCGGCCACCATGCGCCTCGGCCGCGAGCCGGGAGAAGTACAGCCCCAGGCCATAGCCCCGGCGGCCTTCCTTCTCACGGCTGCCCTGCGTGTACTTGTCGAAGAGGGACTCGCGCGCCTCCGGGGGGATGGCGATGCCGTCGTTGCGCACCGCCAGCCACTGCAGCCCTTGCGTCTCGCCCGCCTCCAGGCGCACCCGCCCGCCCGACGGCGCGTAGCGGAGCGCGTTGGTGGCCAGGTTCTCCACCACGCGGATGAGCAGGCCCGCGTCGCCCACGATTTGAAGGCCCGGGGTGGACGCGAGCTCCAGCCGGATCTTCCGCAGGCGGGCCGCGCCGTCCAGCGAGCGGCGCACCTCGTCCAGCAGCGGCGCCACCGGGAAGGGCTGCTTGCGCGGCGCCAGTCGCCCCTGCTCCAGGCGGGGCACGTCCAGCAGGTCGGAGATCATCCGGTCCAACCGCGCGGTGACGGCGAGCCCCGTGCGCACCGACTCCACCAGCGGCGTCCCGACGGGCAGCTCCTGCTCCATCCACGACAGCGACAGCGTCACGGCGGACAGCGGCGAGCGCAGGTCGTGCACGAGGAACTGCATCAGCTGCTCCTGGTGGCCCTGGACCGCCTCCAGCTGCGCGTTGCGCGCGTGCGCCTCCGCCAGCATGCGCTCGATGGTGCGGTGCGCCTCCTCCACCTCGGAGGTGCGACGGGCTTCCAATTGCCGCGCCACCTCCGCGCGCGACAGGTCCATGGCCAGCTGCCGCAGCCGCCCGGTGCCGTAGTGGCTCACCGCCGCGACCAGGAACAGCGTCACCGCCGCCACGGCCACCGCGCCGAAGCCCACGCCCGCCTCGCGCATGAGCACCGCCTGGGCCAGCGTCGCCAGGCCCGCCGTGCCGTAGACGAGCGGAGGCAGCAGCTCCAGGCCGCTCAGCGCCACCACGAGCGCGAAGAGGCCCAGGCTGAAGCCCGCCACGCCCGCGGGAAAGGGCGACACGGGCAGCGCCACCATCTGCAGCCCGAACACCAGCGCCACGTCCACCACGGACTGCACGAGGCTCAGCTGCCGCGTCACCGGGCGGAAGCGCAGCGCGAACAGCAGCGCCACCACCACGCCGTAGCCCACCAGCATCGCGGGGTAGTGCGCCCAGTCCTGGGCGCCGGACAGCCACAGCCCCACGCTCACCGCGAGGAACACGGCCGTGCCCACGAGCCGCACCACCGCCCCCGCGCCCAGCACGCGCTGGCGCTGGGCGCTCACCACCCGCGCGAGTTCGTTCTCAAAGGCGACGGGAGGAGGAGTGTCCATGCGACACGCCCGTTTTCCCCGCTTCTTCCCCTCGCGGCAAGTTCACGGCCGTGCGTCTTTCGCGACCCCGGGCAGGCCCCTAATGGGTGGAGCTGGCGGGAGGGGCCGGTTGGTGGCCCCGACCCCGGCCGGGCCGGCGGGCAGGGGAGCCCCTGGGGCAATCATCCGTCCGGGCCGGGCGTAGGCACCCTGACAGAGCCTTCCGGCCGGGTGCTTGTGGGCGACGGAGTTCGTGTAAGGTGGTTGGGATTACGCACAGGTGGAGGTGAGTGCCGACATGTGGCAACGATTCAAGAGAGCGATGCGGAGCTTCGCGGGCTTCTTCGTCTCCTCCATCGAGGATCCGGAGCTGATTCTCGAGCAGAACATCCGTGACCTGAACGACCAGGTCCCCAAGATGAATGAGTCCATCGCCATGGTCCGGGCGAATGTGACGCTGCTCGAGAAGGAGAACATGAAGTACCAGCAGGACGTGCGGGAGCTGACCGCCAAGGTCAAGGCCGCCATCCAGGCGGGCCGTGACGACCTGGCCGGCTCCTACGCGACCAAGCTGCAGGGCGAGAAGGAGGCCCTCGCGCGCAACGAGCAGCAGCTCGAGGTCGCGAAGCTCGCCTACGAGAAGGCGCTGAACGTGAAGAAGGCGTTCATGCGCGAGAAGGACAAGAAGACCCAGGAGGCGATGAACGCCGTCCGGGACGCGCGGCGCGCCAAGTGGCAGGCGAAGGTCGCCGACACGATGGAGTCCTTCACCGTCGCCGGCGTGGACTCCACGCACGACGAGATGCTCCGCAAGGTGCAGGAGAAGACGGCCATCAACGAGGCGCGCATGCAGATGGCGCTGGAGTCGGTGGATCACCAGGCCGCGGCCATCGAAGAAGAGGCCGAGAAGATCCAGGGCGACGAGCTGGTCAAGCAGTTCAAGATGGAGATGGGCCTGCTGAGCAGCCCCGCGCCCGTGTCGGACGTGGGGGCGGGCCCGGAGAAGACCATCGGCAAGAAGGTGGAGATCAAGTAGATCTCCGCCTCATGAAAGAGGCCGGCGCACACGGATGAAGCTGCACCGCGGACCCGGCCTCTTTCTCTTCCTCGCGCTCTGTGTGCTGGGCGCGGGGTACGTCTTCGCCTCGCGGGCGGGCTACCTGGACCGCCTGCAGGCGCGCTTCTTCCCGTCCACCCGCGAAGCCGTGCGGCTGTCCCCCGGTGACTTCCCCGCCGGCGTGGCGGCCCCCGTCGCGGACGTGGCGTCCGTGCCCTTGCGGCCCGTCCTCATCGGCTTCACCCCCCGGGGTTCCGCCGCCGCGCTGCTGGTGGCCACCGGGGGCGCCACGACGCTGGACAATCCCACCACCCCGCCGGGCGCGGCCCAGGGCCTCTTGAAGACGGCCTACGCGCTGGATGCCCGCGCGGTGCTCTTCGCCCGGGAGGAGGAGCTGAAGCAGGCCCTGTCCGTGGGCGCGGAGAACGGCGGCGTGGACATGGCGGCGCTGTCGGTGGACCGGCTCGCGTCGTGGGCGCCCACGCTCCGGGACGCGGCGCCGCGCACGGTGCTGCTGGTGGGCCGCAGCCGGGGCCAGGAGGCGATGGCGGCCGTGGGCGTGCCGGACCTCGCCAGCCTGCGCGGCAAGCGGGTGGGCGTGTATCCGTTCGGCTCCTCGCACTACTTCGCCCTCTGGGTGCTGTCGCGCTCGGGGCTGCGCACCTCCGACGTGCGGTGGGTGGACCTGCCCTCCACGCTGGATGCGGGCAGGGCCCTCCGGGAAGGCCGCGCGGACGTGGTGGTGGGGCTCTGGGGCGACGTGGAACTGGCCGCGAGGGACCGGGGCGGCACGGTGCTGGCGACGACGGCGGACGCGCCGCACCTGCTGGCCACGGTGCTGGTGGCGCGCGGGGACTTCGCGGCGCGCTACCCGGACGCGGTGCGCCGGGTGCTGCGGGGCCTGCTGGACGCGGGGCAGGGCGTGCTCAAGGACCCGGCGGCCGGGGCGCGGATGTTGGGCGAGGTGGCGCCGTACCTGGGCGACCCCACGGAGGCCATCCGGAGCGCACCGCCCGCGACACTTGCGGACAATCGGGCGTTCTTCGGACTATCCGGCGAGGCGCCAGTTACCTATGACGAGCTGTTCCAGAGCGCCGCGGCGCTCTTCCAGAAGCTCAAGCGCGGGACGGCGCCGCCCCCGGCGGAGGACACGCGGGACCTGGGCGCGCTGAAATATGTCTCCGAGGCGCGTGGGCCGTGACGGCCCGCGCGAAGGGAAGTCGGACGTGGCGAAGACACCGAACTACATCAAGGCCGCGTTCCTCCTGCCGGCCAACCTGGTGGGGCTGACGACGGCGGCCATGTCCAGCGCCGTGACGCAGGAGCCGCTGCCCATGCTGGTGGCGCTGGGCGTGGAGGGCCTGTACCTGGGCGTCCTGTCGTCCATGAAGCGCTTCCAGCGCGCCGTGCGGGCGAACACGCCGGACAACCCGGAGGCCGCGCGCGCGGCGGTGGACGCCCTGCTCGCGGACCTGGCGCCGTCGCAGCGCGACCACTACCAGCAGCTCGTGGGGCTGAAGGAGAAGATCCTCGCCAACTACCGCAAGCTGCCCGGCGGCCGCGTGCTGGTGGCGGACAGCGAGCCCAAGCTGGACGCGCTGCTCACGTCCTTCCTGCGGCTCATCTCCGCGCTCAACCAGTACCGCACCTACCTGAGCGGCTCCGACCGGGAGCACCTGACGGGGGAGGTGGCGGCGCTGGAGGCGGAGGTCGCCCAGGAGGCGAACCCCCGGCTCAAGGAAGTGAAGGACAAGCGCGTGGAGATCCTCCGCAAGCGCCTGGTGCGCTTCGAGCAGGCGGGCGAGAGCCGCGAGATGGTGAGCCACCAGCTCGCCGGCATCGAGGACCTGATGCGGCTGACGCACGAGCAGTCCATCGCCATCCGCGATCCGGAGAGCGTCAACCGGCAGCTCGACGTGCTCTCCGCGGAGACGGAGGCCACCGACGAGACGGTGCGCCAGATGGAGCGCTTCCTGGACTTCACCGAGGAGACGCGCGGGCCGCTGCCGCACGGTGGCACCCGCGTGCGGTGAGCCGGGCACGCGCCCGCAAGCCGGGCCGCTGCGCGGGAGCTTTCGTGGGAGCTGTTCACCGTGCCACCTTGGGAACGTGGCGGGGGCCCGCGACGTCGCACGAATAGATTGACTCTCCGTCAAAGGCATCCTGTCCTGCCGCCCATGCTCCGCCGCGTTGGGTTCATCCCGTTGCTCCTGTTGTTGGTCGTGTTCGCCGGCTGCTCGCGCTGCGGGAAGGACGCGGCCGGTCCCGCGTCCTCGCCAGCGGGCGTGTCGCGCTACCTGCCGCGCACGGCGCAGGCGGCCGTCGTCATCGACGACCTGGGGACGCTGGGCGAGAAGCTCGCGCGCTTCCAGAACCTCAAGGTGGCCTCGTTCCTCGCGCAGCTGCAGAACTTCCCCAGCGCGGAGCGCTACGTGTCCGCGGTGATGCGGCAGGTGGGCGTGGACCTGCGCAGCAGGAAGGCGCTGGAGGACGCCGGCATCGACCCGAAGCGCGGCGCGGGCGCGGCCTTCCTGGGCGGCACGCAGGCGGTGTCCGTCATCGGCGTGAAGGACGCGGACAAGCTGAAGACCACCTTCGCCACTTTCGCCCGCTCGCGGCTGGGCGCGACGGAGGAGAAGGAGACGAAGTCGGACGCGGGGCGGCTCGTCACCTTCAGCCGGCCGGGGGCCCCGGAGCCCGCGCTGGGCCTGCTCTTCCTCAAGCACGACCTGGTGCTCCTGTCGGCGGGCGCGTCGGTGAAGCGGCTGCCGGAGCTGGCGGCGCTGTCGGAGGAGAACTCGCTCGCGAAGGAGCCGGTGCTGGAGGCGTCCCTCAAGCGCCTGACGGGCGACCGGGACTTCCACGTGTGGCTGCCGGGCGGCTCCGGCCTCTTGCCCGCGGGCACCGTGCAGGGCATCACCTTCACGGGCCACATCGAGGAGCGCGCGGTGACGCTGCGCGCGGACGCGCCGTGGCCGGACTCGCAGGCGTCGCTCGCCGCGCTGGACCCCAAGGGCGACGAGTCGCTCGCGGGCTGGCTGCCGCAGGATGCCTTCTTCGTGGCGCGCTTCCGGGGGGACCCGGCGCAGCTGGACGGCGCGTGGCCGTACCTCGTGGGCGGGCAGGTGACGCGCGCGGTGCAGCAGGCGGGCTTCAACATGAAGACGGAGGTGTTGGACAACCTCAAGCCGGGCATGGTGATGGCGCTGTCGCTCGCGCCCAACGTCAACCTGGGCTCGGGCCTGCCGGACCTGGACCTGCGGCGCACGAACCCGTTCCGCTTCGTCAACCTGGTGGTGCTCGCGCAGACGCAGGACGCGGCGAAGGCGCAGGCCTCGCTGGAGAAGGTGCCCGGGCTCGCGCCCGGCTTCGGCGCGAAGGTGGAGGCCGTGGACCTGAACGGCCAGAAGGCCTACCTGACGTCGTACCGCGCGGGTGAGGGCGCGCACTTCGCGCTGACGAAGGAAGGCCGGCTGGTGCTCGCGGCCCCCCGCTCGCGCCTGGAGTCGTCGCTGGCCGCGCTCGCGCAGCCGGCGGGCCCGGGGCCCGTGTCGGACGACCTGAAGTCGGTGGGCAAGGATGCCGCGGTGGTGGTGCTGCTGGACCTGCGGAGGCTGTCGGACGCGGTGAAGGCGCTGCCGTCCGCCGCGTGGGGCATTGGCGGCTTCGCCATCAAGGCCACCACGGTGCGCTGGCTGGACGCCACCGATGACCTGCGCGCCGTGACGATGTCGCTGTCGCGCAAGGACAAGGCGCTGCAGGCGGAGATCTCGCTGCGCCTGACGCCCGCCCCGGCCACCACCACGACGACCCCGGCCACGCCTTGATTCGCGCGCGCGACGTCGTGAAGGAGTACGAGGACGGCGAGGGCTCGCGGGTGCGTGTGCTCGACGGCGTGTCGCTGGACGTGGAGGCCGGGGACTTCGTCGCGGTGGTGGGCGCGTCCGGCAGCGGCAAGTCCACGCTCCTGCACCTGCTGGGCGGCCTGGACGTGCACTACAAGGGCGAGGTGGAGGTGGGCGGCGTGAAGCTCACCGGCCTGCGCGACACGGACCTGGCGCGCTTCCGCAACACGCACGTGGGCTTCGTGTTCCAGTCCTTCCACCTCATCCCCAACCTGTCCGCGCTGGAGAACGTGCTGTTGCCATCGCACTTCGGTCCCGCCACGGCGGATGCGCGCAAGCGCGCGAGCAGCCTCCTGGAGCGCGTGGGCCTGGGCGCCAAGCAGGACCGCGCGCCGGTGCGCCTCTCCGGCGGCGAGCGCCAGCGTGTGGCCATCGCCCGGGCCCTCTTCGGCGGCCCGCGCCTGCTCCTGTGCGACGAGCCCACGGGCAACCTGGACGCGGCCACGGGCGCGGGCGTCATCCAGTTGTTCCAGGAACTGCACAAGGAAGGGCTCACCGTGCTCACCGTCACCCACGAGGAGCGCATGAGCGCGGTCGCGCGCCGCGTGCTGCGGCTCAAGGACGCGCGGCTCGTGGAGGAGTCCGAGACGACGTCGGCCCGGGCCTCGCGAGGTGCGCCGTGAGGTTGGACGCGCTGTCCCGACTGGTGAGGTTGTCACTCGCGCGCGAGCGCAAGGGCGCGTTCTTCTCCGCCTTCGGCGTGGCCATGGGCGTGGGCGCGCTCGTGTTCTTCGTGGGCCTGGGGCTGGGCGTGGGGCGCGTCATCCGCGAGCGCATCTTCCCCACGGACTCGCGGTTGGTGGACGTGGTACCCCCGTCGGTGTCGCTGGGCCTGCTGGGCGGCGGCAAGCTGGACACGGCCGCGGTGGAGCGGCTGGGCGCGCTGCCGGGCGTGGAGACGACGTACCGGAAGATGAACGTGCGTGTGCCGGCGGTGACGCGCTACGACGGCACCTTCTTCGGCTCGCGCCTGCGCATGGGCATGGAGGTGCTGGCGGTGGGCGTGGACCCCGGCCTCGTGCAGAAGGACGTGGGGCTGGCGGAGGCGAAGGACTTCAAGGACCCGGGCGAGGGCAAGGCCATCCCCGCGCTCATCTCCACGCGCCTGCTGGAGCTGTACAACAAGACGTTCGCGCCCGCGCGCAAGCTGCCGCAATTGTCCGCGGAGATGCTCATCGGCTTCGGCTTCCCGGTGGAGTTCAACCGCTCCTACGTGGCGGCCACGTCCGGCGGGCCCAGCACCACGCAGCAGGCGCAGGTGGTGGGCGCGTCCGACCGGGCCATGCTCGCGGGCATCACCATTCCGCTGGACACGGCCGTGCGCATCAACCGCGCCGCGGGCGCGGACGCGGACAACTACTCCGGCGTCACGCTGGTGGCCGCGGATCCTTCGCGTGTGTCCGAGCTGGTGGAGGCGGTGAAGGGGATGGGCTTCGAGATCGATGATCAGGAGCGCCGGCTCGCGGAGAACGCGGGCGCGGCGGTGACGCTCACCACCTCCGCGCTGGCGCTCCTGTCCATCCTCATCTGCGTGCTGGCCGCGGTGAACATCGCCCACGCGATGTCCTCGTCGGTGCGCGCGCGGGCGAAGGAGATTGGCGTGATGCAGGCGGTGGGCGCCTCGCGCGCGGACGTGCGCTCCATCGTGCTGGCGGAGGCCGCCGTGGTGGGCGTGCTGGGCGGCGCGACGGGCACGGCGGCGGCGCTGCTGCTGGCCTTCGCGGTGGACCGGCTCGCCACGGGCTACCTGCCCAACTTCCCCTTCAAGCCCGACAGCTTCTTCGCCTTCCCGTGGACCGTGGTCCTGGGGGGCGTGCTCCTGGGACTCGTGGCCGCGCTCGCGGGCGCCTACTTCCCCAGCCGCCGCGCCGCGGCCACGGATCCGGCGAGGACGCTCGCGGGATGACGGGCCCCACGCGCAGGACGCTCGTCACGAACCTGCTGTGCCTGGGCGCGCTCGCGTGGCTCTACGGCGGGGACCTCGTGGACGCCCTGCGCATCCGGTCCGCGGAAGCCTCCTCCTTCGCCTCGCCGCCGTCCGCCGTGCGCGCGGGCGTGGTGCTGGGGCTCGCGGGGGTGGGGCTCGCCGTGTTCGGCGTGGGGCTCCTGCGCAAGCAGCCGGAAGGCTTCAAGGGCTACCGGCTGCTGCCCATCCTGCTCGTGGGCGCGCTCTTCGTGGACCTGGTGCTGGCGGAGGGCAGGGCACCCCTGGACGCGTCGGAGATGGCCGCCGTGGCGCTGCGGCACTTCCAGGAGGGCGCCCAGAAGCTCGCGACCCCGGAGGCGGTGCCTTCCGAGGCGCGCGTCCTCCAGCCGCTCGTGGACACGCTGGGGGCCGCGCCCTACCAGGTGCACGGAGTACCGGTGGGCGGCTACGCACTCCAGGTGCGCACGGGCTGCGAGGGCCCCGCCCTGGACACTTCCGGCACGCGGCCCGGAACGTTGCTGTACTGTGCCGCCCGGGACGGCAGGCAGGCGTGGGTGACGCTGGTCGGGCTGCCCGCCGAGGTGCGCCTGGGTGCGCCCGCGGTCTTCTCCCTCCGGGGCGAGCCACGCATCGCTGTCATCCGCCCCCGGGTCCCCGAGGAGGACGGCGTCGCGCCGGACAGCGAAGCCACGTCCATTTCGCCGTGAGTGCAGGTCGCCTGCAGAGCAAGCGGGCGGAAATAGGTCCGCGCGCGCGGTTGACCCTGCTGAGCCGCGATCGATAGGCTCCTTGCAAGGACTCGACCCCCACCCAAAGTGACGACCTCTCAACCGAAGCGGCAACCCATCCCGTTCGGGAAGTATCTCCTCCTGGACCGCGTCAACATCGGCGGCATGGCGGAGGTCTGGCGCGGCAAACAGTTCGGCGCCAGTGGCTTCGAGCGGCTCGTCGCCATCAAACGAATCCTGCCGAACATCGCGGAGGATGAAGAATTCATCTCGATGTTTATCGATGAGGCGAAGATCAGCGTCCAGCTGACCCACGCCAACATCGCGCAGATCTACGAGCTCGGGCAGATCGCCAGCAGCTACTTCATCTCGATGGAGTACATCCCCGGCAAGGACATGCGGGCCATCTTCGACCGCTGCCGGAAGAAGGGTGAGCCCGCGCCGGTGCCGCTCGTGGTCTTCTGCGTGGCGAAGATGTGCGAGGGCCTGGACTACGCCCATCGCAAGAAGGACGGGATGGGGCGCGACCTCAACATCGTCCACCGCGACATCTCGCCGCAGAACGTGCTCGTGTCCTTCGAGGGCGAGGTCAAGGTCATCGACTTCGGCATCGCGAAGGCGGCGGGCAAGGCCACCAAGACGCAGGCGGGCATCCTCAAGGGCAAGTTCGGCTACATGAGCCCGGAGCAGATCCGCGGCCTGCCGCTGGACCGGCGCTCGGACGTGTTCGCCATCGGCGTGTGCCTCTACGAGATGCTCACCGGTGAGCGCCTCTTCGTGGGCGACAGCGACTTCAGCGTGCTGGAGAAGGTGCGCAAGGCGGAGGTGCCGTCCCCGTCCACGTACAACCGGCGCATCCCGGAGGCGCTGGAGCGCATCGTGCTCAAGGCGCTCGCGAAGGACGTGGAGGAGCGCTACCAGTACGCGAGCGAGCTCGGCGACGACCTGCAGCGCTTCCTGCTGACGAGCGACTCCATCTTCAGCCGCCGGGACCTCATGCAGTACATGAAGTCCACGTTCGCCGAAGAGGTGGAGCGCGAGAAGCAGCGCCTGGCCGAGTACGCGGACATCCGCGCGCCGGACGGCATGCTGGCGGCCATCGAGGCGGGCTACAGCGGCCCGTCGCCGGTGCCCACGCAGAGCATGACGAACCTGCCCTCGGTGCAGCCGTCGTCCGCGCCGGCCGTGGAGCCGGTGCAGTCGCCGCCGCCACAGCGGCCCTCCAACCCCAGCGCTTCGGCGCAGGGCAATGGGCAGGGGGCGCGCCGTTCGCCCACGCTCGCCGCGCTGCCCAAGCTGACCGCCGCGCCCGCCGCGCCCTCTCCCAAGGAGGACGAGGAGCTGGCGACGCAGATGGTGGACCGCGACGCCGTCTTCAACGATGCCCCGGAGCCCACCACCCAGCCCGGCGCCGCCATTGGCCGCGCCGTCACCCCGCTGGAGTCCCAGGCCGCCTCCGCCGAGGACGATGAGGACGTGTCGGGCCGCACCGCCGTCATCCCGCCGCCCTCTTCGATGCCGACCCCCGCGCAGCTCCAGGGGCCGCCGCGCTTGTCGCAGAACAACGCCCCGGTGCTGACGGCCGCGCCGCCGCGCCCGTCGTTGACCAACGTGCCCACCCTGATGTCCCACGACGCGCCCGCGCCGCGTCCGACGCCGAACCGGGTGAACGACAGCCAGCTGCCGCGCATCCTCCGGCCGGACTCCCCGCCGGAGCCGATGCCGCCCCTGCCGCGTCCCGCCACGCCGCCCGTCCTGGGCGCGGGGAACCCGTCGCGGCCGCCCCCGCCGTCGAGGGAAGTGAAGGACTCGCACGCGAAGGACGTGTCCGCGGAGGAAGCGGGCCGGGGTCTGGGCCTGCGCGGTCTGGACAAGCGGCTGCTCTACAGCGTCGTGGGGCTGGCCTCGCTGATGCTGCTGGTGGGCCTGGCGGTGGTGTTCAAGCCGAGCAGGGCCGCGCTGGGCTACGTGATGGTGGAGCTCAAGACGCCGGAGGCGAAGTCGCGCGCCATGGTGTCCATCAACGCGGGGCCCGCGGAGCCGTTCCCCGCGAACGGCTTCATCCTGAAGCAGGTGCCCGTCGGCAGCGCGCTGGTGGTGGTGACCGCGGAGGGCTTTGACGCCTTCAACCAGTCCGTGACGGTGACGGAGGGCTCCAACGCCGCGCAGGTGCGCACCGTGCTGCAGCGGCAGGCGCGCTCGGTGGTGCTGGTGTTCAAGACCTCGCCCGATGACGCGGAGGTGAAGATCGACGGCAAGGTGGCCCGGCCCCAGGGCAATCATTCGCCCGTCAACCGGGATTTCTCCCTGACCACCGACTCTCCGCTCGTGGAGGTGTCCGCCCCGGGCTTCCGGCCGGTCGTCAAGACGATGACCGTGAAGGAGGGCGCCATCGACGTGGTGGCGACGCTCGAGCGCTCCGACCTGGAGGTGCGGGTCGAATCCACGCCGGAAGGCGCCTCCATCTTCCTGGGCAGCAAGGACCTGGGCATCAGCACGCCGGCCACGGTGCGGGTGCCGCCGGGGACGCGGGAGCTCACGCTCAAGCTCAAGTGCTTCGCCGACGCGGACGTGACCGTCGGCTCGCCCGCCACGGCGGGGGCCACGGTCAAGGTGGACGCGTCGCTGAGGAAGCTGCCGCCCGCCCGTTGTCGGGAATGAGCGGCCGCGCGGCCAGGACGCGTTAAGCTGGAGCCTGGGGGTCCTCCCCCCAGGGGTCCTGGGGGGACGCGACACCGGAGGGGTGTGTCCGTGACGAAGGTGCGCAAGGTGAGCAAGACGGATCCGCTGGCGGATCTGCCCCGTTGGGCGCAGCAGCTGGCGCGCAAGTACTACACGAAGACCGTCAGCACCTTCCTGCTGTACGGGGCGGTGCGGGACCTGCAGCCCCTGCAGTTGGAGGACGGCGGGCGCGGCTTCGGCACGCTCAAGACCTTCCTGTCGGAGGAGCTGTTCGGCGGACGGGACCACGTCCTGTTCTACGACCGCTCGTCGGGCATCCGCTCGGCGACGCCGGAGACGCAGAAGGACCTGGCGCGGGCCATGACGGGCTACGACGCCATGTACGGCACCGACTACGCCAAGGTGATGCCTCGCGACCCGGGCCGCGCGCTCCAGATTCTGGAGAACTTCCTGCGCATGCGCCTGAGCGAGGGCCGCTCGCTGGCGCTCATCATCGACTTCGCGGAGACGCTGGTGCCCGGCGGGGAGATGAGCCACCTGTCCGCGGAGGACCGCTTCGTCGTGGCCACGCTGGACAAGTGGGCGCACGACCCGCAGTTCCTCGCGGGCGACGTGTCGGTGGTGCTGCTGGCGGAGAACCTGGCGGACATGTCGCCGCGCATCAGCCGCAACCCGTACGTCGCACCCATCGAGCTGCCCCTGCCCACCGAGGAGGAGCGCCTGGACTACGTGCGCTCCAAGCTGGACGGCAAGCGGCTCCAGTCGCTGTCGGAGGTGCCGCTGGCGGGCCTGGCGAAGATGACGGCCGGCCTGTCGCGCATCAACCTGGACCGCGTGCTCACGGAGGCGGTGGAGCGGGAGATCCGCATCACGCCGGAGCTGCTCAAGGAGAAGAAGAAGGAACTCATCCAGGCGGAGTGCCACGGCCTGCTGGAGTTCATCGAGCCGGCGCACAACCTGGACGCGGTGGCGGGCCACGCGCACGCCAAGCAGATGCTGCGGCAGGCGGCGTCCGCCCTGAAGAAGGGCCGCATCGAGGTCATGCCCATGGGCTACCTGCTGAGCGGGCCGGTGGGCACGGGCAAGACGTTCATGGTGAGCTGCTTCGCCGGGGAGATTGGCATCCCGGTGGTGAAGTTCCTGAACTTCCGCAGCCAGTGGCAGGGCGTCACCGAAGCGAACCTGGAGAAGATCTTCAACCTGCTCAAGGCCCTGTGGCCAGTGGCGGTGATGGTCGACGAGGCGGACACCTTCCTCGGCAACCGCGACTCCGGCGGGGACTCCGGCACGAGCAGCCGCATCTTCGGCTCCATCGCGTCCTTCATGGGCAACACGCAGTACCGCGGCAAGATCGTCTGGTTCCTGCTGACGGCGCGGCCGGACCTGCTGCCCATCGACTTGAAGCGCCAGGGGCGCGCCGAGGAGCACATCGCCCTCTTCTATCCGCAGACGGACGCGGAGCGGAACGAGCTGTTCCAGGTGATGAGCCGCAAGACGGGCGTCGCGGTGGAGGGCGTGGAGTCCTTCGCCTCGCTCATCCCGGCGGGCTTGCGCGACTTCAGCGGTGCGGACATCGAAGCCGTGATGGTGCGCGCGAAGTTCCGCGCCCTGGCGGACAACCGGGACCAGGTGACGAAGGACGACCTGGTCGCGGTGCTGACGGACTTCGTGCCGCCCAGCTACCCGCTCGAAATCGAGATGCAGAACCTGGTCGCGGTGCAGGAGTGCACCAGCCGGTCGCTGCTGCCAGAGAACTTCCGCGCGCTGGACCGGGACGTCATCAACCGGCGCGTGCGGGAGTTGAAGATGATGCTCGAGGAGCAGTGAGCGCGTGAGCCCCCCCACCGTTGGCGGTCCTCTCAGCCGACGGTGACGGGGACGCCCAGGTGCGGGTCCTGGAGCGTCTCCACCACGGCGATGCGGTCCCCCACGGCGAGCGCGTCATGCAGCACGAGGATGTCCTCGTCCGCGTGGCGGATGCAGCCGTGGGACACGTCGCCGCCCAGCAGCGCGGGCGCGCTGGTGCCGTGCAGCTCCTCGCCGCTGCGGTGGCCGTCCACCCAGGAGAGGTCCAGCAGCCGCGCGCCGAACACGTGCCGGTCGTTCCACAGCCGCGCGCCCGCGTTCTCCGTGGCCACCTGGTCCAGCTTCGCCCGCACCACCTTGAGGCCCGGGTGCGTGGGCGTCAGGGCGGTGCCCACGGCGTTGGGGAAGATGTCCAGGAGCCGCCCCTCCGGGTCGAAGAGGAAGGTGCGGTGCTCGCGCAGGGCAACGACGACGCGCACCGGCTGTCCCGCGTAGAAGGGCGAGGGCAGGGCGCGCGTCTGCCCCCGGGAGCCCGGCGCCGGAGCAAGTCCCTCCAGGGCGCGCAGGGTCGCGGTGTCGAGCACGCCGCTCGCGCGCACGGCGGGGAACGCGGCGCTCGCGTGCACCTGGAAGTTGCGCAGCGCGCGGGCCGTGTCCGGGCCGTAGCGCCCATCCACGCCCCCGTACAGCGCGAAGCCCATGTCCAGGAGCGCGCCCTGCACCGCGCGCAGCCCGTCTCCCTGGGCGCCCGGCCCCAGCACCGCCGCCCCCGCCGCTACATCCGCGAGCTGCGCTGAACCCATGAAGCGCGCGTGCTCCAGGGGCGCCGTGGCCGTCACCGCGGCTCCGCTCGTCACCGGAGTGAGGACGGAAGGGACCGGCCCACCGAAGCGCGTGAGCGTGTTGCTCCCCCCGGGTGGCGCGGAGGCGCGCCCCTCATCTCCAGCGACCGTCCTGTCACCGGGACGTTCCGCTCCACGGGACGGGACGGAGCGCAGCAAAGGCGTTGCCGCGCTGGAGGGGGAGGGCTCCCGCGTGTCGAGCGTTTCAGCGGGAAGGGAGGACGTCTGTCGAAGCAGTGCGGAGGCGAGCATGACGCCGGGGACTGCAAGGCCCCGGCCGTCGCTCAGCCACCGCTACGGCGCGCTCAGCGACAGCAGCTTGCCGGTGGGGACGGTGCGGTGGTCCTTGATGTGGTTCCACTTCATGATGTCCTCCACGCTCACGTTGTAGCGCTGGGCCACCGACCAGAGCGTCTCGCCGACAGCGAGCGTGTGCACCTTGCCCTTGGGGCCCACGGGGGCCTGGCCCGCCACGGCGGAGGCCACGACGATGGTGCCGCCGCGCTCCTCCACCTTTGCGGGCCCCGCGCCGGCGGGCTCCGACGGCCACACCGTCAGCAGCGTGCCCAGCGACAACGTGCGGTTGCGGCGGGGCAGGTTGTTCCACTTCTTCATGTCGTCCACCGACACCTGGAAGCGGTTGGCGATGAGCCACAGGCTGTCGCCCTCCTGCACCCCGTACGTCACGCGCGTGCGGCCGTTCACCTTCTCCGTCTTCACCGGGCCGGCGGCCACGGGGCCCTTGGGCGTGCCCGCGGGCACCTCGTCCTCCGGCCGGTTCGCCACCACGCCGCTGCGCCGCGCCTGCGCCACCTTCGTCGCCAGGGCCCCGCTCGCGTCACCGCTGCCCCCCCGGCCCGACGGCACCGGAATCACCAGCTCCGCGCGCAGCTTCAGCGTCCGCGCGCTCTTGAGCCGGTTCATCTGGAGGATGGCCTCCGGCGCGGTGCCGTACTGCTGGGCGATCTGCGACAAGGTGTCGCCGCGCTTCACGGTGTGCACGCGGAACGTCAGCCGGTCCGCCGGCGACAGCTTCTGGAAGTTCTCCGCGAAGCGCGTCGAGGTGCCCTTCGGCAGCCGCAGCACGTAGGGCTTCGCGGCCGTCGCCGGGGGCGTGCACCAGCGCTTCAGCTCCGGGTTCAAGTCCTGCACGTCCAGCACGCTCACCCCGGCCGAACGCGCCAGCACGTCCAGGTCGGTCGCGTCCGTGAGCTTCACCTCTTCGTAGTCCAGCGCGGACTCGTACTGGAACTCCTCCTCGGAGAAGCCGAACGCGGCGGGGTTCTTCGCCACCAGCGCCGCGGCGATGAGCTTGGGCACGTAGTGCTTCGTCTCCTTCGCCAGCCCGCGCTCCTCGGCCAGCAACCACCAGTCGCTCGTCCCGTAGCGCTCCACCATCTTGCGCACCCGGTACGAGCCGGTGTTGTAGCCGGCCCACGCCAGGTACCAGTGGCCCAGCTCGCCGTAGAGGTCCTTCAGGTATGCCGCCGCCGCGTGCGTGGCCTTGATGGGGTCGCGCCGCTCGTCCACCCAGAAGTCCTGCTTGAGCCCGTACTGCTTGCCCGTGCTGGAGATGAACTGCCACGGCCCGGCCGCGTGCGCCCACGAGTAGGCGTTGGCGGAGAAGCCGCTCTCGATCATCGCCAGGTACACCGTGTCCCGGGGCAGCCCCTTCGACTCCAGGATGGGCTGCATCACCGGCAGGTAGCGCGTGGAGCGAGCCATCCACTTGCGGAACCACTTGCGGCCCGGGCCCTGGAAGAACTGGATGTACTCGGCCACGAGGGGCTGCATGTCGACCGGGATGTCGAAGCGGTCCTTCACCTGCGAGATGTCGAGGGTCGCCAGGTTCGTGATGCGCGCCAGCGCCGGGGGCGTGTCGTCCTCGCGGAAGGTGGGCTCCTCCAGCGCGTCCAGCATCCGCAGCCGCAGCGGGTTCGTCAGCCCCAGCCGCCGGAGCGACTGCATCATCTCCGCGTTCGGCTTCGACTCCGGATCCAACGCGGCGCCTTCCAGCGCGCGCAGCTCCTCCAGCTCCGCGGACTCGGCCTCCACCTCTTCCGTCTCGTCCCCTTCCTCCATGGGCACCGGAGGCGCGGCCAGGCTCCCATCCGCCGTCAGCGAAGGAGCCTCCGGGGAAGGCAGCGCATGCATGCCGGGCGGCGGCACGGGCTTCGGCGCCACGCCCTGCGGGGAGGGGACCGAGGCCAGGGCAAGCAGGAGGAGGGACAGAGGCGGCATGGGAACGCCAGGCGAGGTCGCCCAGAAGCAGGCGAAGTCCGCAGTATTCGCCAGCTTTCTTGACAGTCAAACAACAAGTCGCCAGGTATGCCCTCCGGACGGACCCTGGGTGGGGGCAGGCGCCCCTATTTCGCCGGGGGCTCCCCCGCTTGCCCGCTCTTCACCGGTTTTCCATGACCTGGGCCGAGCACCCGGGGCAGGTAGGTGGCGAAGTCGAAGTGCGGTGAGTTCTCCGGGTTGTGGCAGGTGACGCACGCGGCCTGTCCCGGCTTGCCCACGATGGTCTCCGGGCTGGGGGCCTCCACGTGCAGCGAGCCCGGGCCGTGGCAGCTCTCGCAGCCCACGTCCTCGCGCCCGGCCACCTTGTCCAGCCGGCACACGCCGCCGGGCTGCTGCCAGCCGGTGACGTGGCAGCCGATGCAGTTGAGGTGGTGCTGCTTGCCCACCGCCTCCAGCGTCTCCCATGCGTGGTGGTGCTTCGTGCCCTGCCACACGGTGGTCGCGTCGGGGTGGCAGTCCGCGCAGGCCGCGCTGCCGACGAACCCTGCCTTCCCCTTCGCGGGAGGCGGACAGTCCTGGCCGTGCTCTTTCGCCCACGCGAGGTTCAGCTTCCCCACGTCCGCGTCGTAGGCCTTCACCAGCGCCTGTGTGTCCGGGGCGGAGGGCAGGTCGGACTCCAGCGGCAGGAAGCGCAGCGCGAAGCCATTGACGTCGGTGGCGGGCGCGGGCGGCGCGGTGAGGAAGGCCTGCTTGCGCGCGGACAACTCGTCGCGCTTGCCCTGCTTGAGCGCCTTCAGCTTCGGGTCGATGCCCGGCAGGTTGATCTCCTTGTCCAGGAGCGCCATGCGCTGCTCCAGCGCCGCCACCTCCCGGTCCACGTCCCCCTGCGAGCGCTGGAGCGTGAACGGCCCACGCGCGGCCGCGTACGTCAGGTCCACGCGCAGCAGCGAGCGCCCCTTGCTCTGCACCGCCACCACCGGCACGTCGGAGCGCACCAGCCGGTTGGTCTCCGCGGAGAACTCACCGGCGCTGTGCGTGGCGACCACCAGGTTCGCGGCCAGCCCCGGCAGCGCGGCGACGGCCTGCGCGGCCTCCAGCGGCTGGTCCAGGAGCGCCACCACGAAGTCCGCGCCCTGGGCCCGCGCCTGCTGGCTGGCCTGGACGAGCACCTCCGCCGACGCCGCCGCCACCACGCCCACCTTGCGAGCGCCCGCGTCCAGCAGCTTCACCCCGCCCGGCGCCACCTCCGGCAGCCCCAGGCCCCGGCGGAAGTCCGCGCCGCGCGTGTCGTCCAGCTCGCCCGTGGCGCGCACCGCGAGCCCCATGGTCCGGAACGCGTCCGCGAGCGCCTTCGCCTTGCGCTCCTCCTGGGGCACCTGATCCGCCTTGAGGTGCGACTCGCCGAAGAGGCTGTTGCCGCCGTCCACGTAGAGCACCGGCTGGCCGCCCTTGCGCGCCTCCTGCACCTGGAACGCCGCCCGGCCGATGCCGCCGCGCATGTTCTCGCTGCACCCGCAGGGGCCCAGGTAGCCGCGCGTGTCGGCGGAGAGGATGAGGACCGCGCCCGGCGGGGACGCGACGGCGGTGGGGGAGGTGACCTGGGGCGTCGGGGAGGCGCCCTCCTGGGGGCGCGACTCCTGTCGCCTGCATCCGGGGAGGAGCGCGCCCACGAGCGCCGCGAGGACGACCGCGCGCATCCGCATCACCAGAGGATGCTCTGCACCAGTTCGTCGATCTTCTCGCCCATTGCCTCCAGGCCGTTCACCTTGGAGAGCGAGCCATCCGCGCCCACCTGCTCGGCCAGCTTCGACAGCTCGTCGTCCGGCAGGCTGGAGAACAGCACGATGGGGATGTCCTGCGTGCCGTACTCGTTCTTCAGCGTGCGGCAGATGTCCGTGCCCTTGGCCTCGGGCATGTGGATGTCGGTGAGGATGAGGTCCGGTCGCCAGCTCTGGAGCGTTTTCTCAAACTCCATGAGTGTGGAGGTGGCCACGACCTCGTAGCCGCGCGCCTCCAGGACGGCCTTCTCCATGGCGAGGGTGATCTCGCTGTCGTCAATCAGGAGGATTCTTCGCTTCTGCTCGGACACGGCGACCTTCCTTGGGGGTCGGTTCTAGCCCACCACCTCGCAGCGCACCAATGCTTTCCCGTGGCGGCTCCGGACCCCGGAATCCGGCTCTTTGCGGCAGGGGTTTCCGCCCGCCCGGCCGCCCCCGGAGCAAGTCCGACTTTTACGGGCAACGAGGCTGAGAAAGGGTATGGAGGCACCCATGAAGCAGAGAGCCCCCCGGGCCCTGACGGCCCTCGTCCTCCTGTGGAGCGTCCTGGTCGGCCTTCCCGCCGCCGCGCTCAACCCGGGCCTGGGGCAGGTCCCCCAGGACCTCGACCGTTTGTCGCCGCGCGCCACCACGCAGGGGTTCCTGGACGCGGTGCATCGTGGGGACTACCCCCGCGCCGCCCACTACCTCTACCTGGACTTCCTCCCGGCCGCCGAACAGGCCACGAAGGGCCCGCAGCTGGCGCGCCGGCTGAAGTTCGTCCTGGACCGCGAGCTGGCCGTGGACATGTCCGTGCTGTCCAAGACGCCGGAGGCGGATGCCGCCAACTCGCGCTTCGACTCGCTGGGCGCCATCCCGCTCAAGGGTGCGAGCGTGCCCATCCGCCTGCAGCGGGTGACGGTGGAGGGCGTGCCCACCTGGGTCTTCGCGGAGGCTACCGTGAAGATGGTGGATCCGCTCTTCGACGAATACGGCCCGCTGCTCACGGAGACGCTGCCGTCCTTCTTCTTCGACCGCACCGTGATGGGCCTGGAGCTGTGGCAGTGGCTGGGGCTGCTGGTGACGCTGCTGGGCGCGTGGATCCTCTCGCTGCTGTTGGAGCGGCTGCTGCTGGCGACCGCGATGCGGGTGGCGCACTGGACGAACATCGCCTGGGACGACGAGCTCGTGGGCGCGGGCCGGGGGCCCTTGAGGCTGCCGTTCTTCGCGGGCCTGCTGGCCCTGGGCACGTCGTTCCTGCTGCTGCCCCCCAAGCTGAAGCTCCTGAGCGAGCGGGTGAGCTACTCGCTCGTCATCATCGCGGTGGCGTGGTTCATCCTGCGCTTCCTCCGCGTGTCGGAGGCGTTCGTCCAGGGCCGCGTCACCCCGGAGGCCGGCAGCCGGCCCCGGGCGCGCGCGCTGCGCACGCAGCTGGCCGTGCTGCGCGCCGTGTTCGAGGTGGCCACCTACGTCATCGCCGCCGCGCTGCTGCTGATGCAGTTCGAGGTGGTGCGCAACGTGGGCGTGTCGCTGCTCGCCTCCGCCGGTATCGCCGGCCTGGTCATCGGTCTTGCCGCGCAGAAGTCCATCTCCACGCTGCTCGCCGGCATCCAGTTGTCCATCACCCAGCCCGTCAGCATCGGCGACCAGGTGCTGGTGGAGGGCGAGTTCGGCACGGTGGAGGAGATCACCCTGACGTACGTCGTGCTGCGCATCTGGGACCAGCGCCGGATGGTGATTCCCATCACCCAGTTCCTGGACAAGCCGTTCCAGAACTGGAGCAAGGGGGCCCCGGAGATGATGGGGACCGTCATCCTCCAGGTGGACTACATGGCGGACATCGACGCGCTGCGCGCGGAGCTGGACCGCATCCTGGCGAACGAGGGCCGGGACCTGTGGGATGGCCGGGTGAAGACCCTCGTGGTCTTCGACGTGATGGACAAGACCCTCACGGTGCGGGCCCTGGTGAGCGCGGCGAACTCCGACAAGTTGGGCGACCTGCGCTTCCTCGTCCGGGAGCAGATGGTCCTCTTCCTGCGCGCCCGGCCCCAGTGGCTGCCCACCGTGCGCAGCGAGTCCCGGCCCGCCGTCGCCC
>NZ_RAWB01000919.1 GCF_003612055.1 Corallococcus llansteffanensis | reverse complement strand
AGGTGCGCGGCTTCCGCATCGAACTGGGCGAAGTCGAAGCCGCCCTGCGCAAAGCTCCGGGCCTCAAGGACGCGGTGGTGGTGGCGAAGGGCGAAGCCGCCGACAAGCGCCTCGTCGCCTACGTCGTCGCGAAGGCCGGCGAAGCCCTGGAAGCCGAAGCGCTCAAGGCGCAGCTGCGTCTGGGCCTGCCCGAGTACATGGTGCCCGGCACCGTGGTGGTGCTGGACGCCCTGCCGCTCAATTCCAACGGCAAGGTGGACCGCAAGGCCCTGCCGGAGCCCGAGGCGCCCCAGTCGGGGAGCACCTACCTCGCACCGCGCACAATGACGGAAGCGAAGCTCGCCGCCATCTGGGCCGAAGTGCTTCGGCTGCCGCGGGTGGGCGTGCGGGACTCCTTCTTCGAACTGGGCGGGCACTCGCTGCTCGCCACCCAGGTGGTGTCGCGGGTGCGCGCGGAGCTGAGCGTGGAGTTGCCTCTGCGCGCGCTCTTCGAGTCACCCACGGTGGAGGGCCTGGCCGGACGGCTTACTGGGCATACCGTCGCCAGCGCCTCGGGCCTCACACGCGTCTCGCATGAAGGCCCGCTACCCCTCTCCTTCGCACAGCAGCGCTTGTGGCTCATTGATCAGCTTGAGCCGGGCAGCCCCCTCTACAACATGCCCGTGGCGGTGCGGCTGGACGGCGCCCTGCATGCGGATGTGCTGGAAAGAGCGCTTCAGGAAGTCGTGCGCCGCCATGACGCCCTGCGCACCACGTTCGCCCAGGTGGACGGCGAGCCCGCGCAGATCATCCATCCTGAAGTCGCTCTGCCTCTGGGACGCATCGACCTCTCGGAGGTCGAAGCAGCGCAGCGAGAAGCCGAGGCTCGGGCGCAAGTGGCCCAAGAGATGCGCAGGCCCTTCGACCTGAGTACGGGCCCCCTCGTGCGCACGCTTCTCTTCAAGCTCACGGAGCGGGAGCACATCCTCGTCGTCAACATGCACCACATCATCTCCGACGGCTGGTCCCTCGGAGTGCTGGTGCGAGAGGTGAGCACGCTCTATGCCGCGTTCGCCCATGGCCAGCCGTCTCCCCTACCGGAGCTGGCCGTGCAGTACGCGGACTACGCCACCTGGCAGCGCCGCACGCTCAGCGGCGAAGCCCTGCGACGCGAAGTGGCCTACTGGGAGGGCAAGCTCTCCGGCGCTCCGGCCGTGCTGGAGTTGCCCACCGACCGGCCGCGACCGGCGGTCCGCAGCACCACGGGCGCGACGCTCGGCTTCACCCTTCCGCGCGAGTTGACGGAGAAGCTGCGGAGCCTGGGCCATCACGAGGGCGGCTCGCTGTTCATGGTGCTGCTCGCCGGTTGGCAAGCCCTGCTGTCACGCTACACGGGCCAGCAGGACCTCAGCGTGGGTTCCCCCATCGCGGGCCGCACCCGCGCGGAGACGGAGGGCCTCATCGGCTTCTTCGTCAACACGCTTGTGCTGCGCGCCAACGTGGAGGACGGCCAGTCCTTCCGCGCGCTGCTCCAGCAGGTGCGCGGCACGGTGCTCGAAGCGTATGAGCACCAGGACGTGCCCTTCGAGAAGCTCGTGGAAGTGCTGCAGCCCACGCGCAGCCTCAGCCACACGCCTCTCTTCCAGACGCTGCTGACGCTCCAGAACCTGCCCACCGAGGACGTGCGGCTGCCGGGCCTGCGCCTGCGAGGCCTGGCCTCCGAGCACACGACGTCGAAGTTCGACCTGAGCGCCTTCTTCTCGGAGACGCCGGACGGACTGCAGGGCGTGCTGGAGTACAGCACCGCGCTGTTCGAACGGAGCACGGTGGAGCGGATGGCCATCCATCTGCGCACACTGCTGGAAGCCGTGGCTGCGAAGCCTGAGCAGTCCGTGGCGGAGCTGCCCCTGCTCTCCTCCGACGAGCGTCAGCGTCTGCTGGTGGATTGGAACGGCACCACCGTTCCCAGCTCGATGGACGTCCCTGTGCACGTCCACTTCGCGCGCCAGGCGCACCGTACTCCCGACGCCGTAGCCCTCGTCCTGGGGGATACGACCCTGACGTACGCCCAGCTTGACGCTCGCGCCAACCAACTGGCCCACCACCTGCGCGCCCTCGGCATCACTCCCGGCGCCCGCGTCGGCCTCGCCGTCGAGCGCTCCTTCGAATTGGTGGTCGCGCTCCTCGCCATCCTCAAGGCCGGTGCCGCCTTCGTCCCCGTGGACCGCAACGCGCCCGTGGAGCGAATCACCGCGCTGC
>NZ_RAWB01000918.1 GCF_003612055.1 Corallococcus llansteffanensis | reverse complement strand
GTGGGGATGGGGAAGCAGCTGCGGAAGTATGGATGGATGGGGCTCCTCGCGAGCGTGCTGGTGACGGGCTGTGACGACGCCCCGAGCGCCAATCGCCACGAGGACTCGTGCGCGGAGCCGGTGTCGCTGCGCGTGGAGGTGCTGTCCTCGGATGGGGCGCACATCCAGGGCGCCACCGTGACGGCCACGAATCTTGAAAGCAACGTCAGCATCACCGGCGTGACGGATGACCGGGGCGTCACCACGGCCATCAACGAGACGCTCGCGCCCAGCGCCATCCGCGTGATGGCCACCGCGGGCTCGCACGTGTCGCCTGCGCAGCACGTGGAGTGGACGTGCGACGCGTGCCACTGCACGCCCGTTCCCGAGACCATCACCCTCGAGCTGCGGGACTGACCTCGAAGACAGGCTCCGAGGGCTCCGGCGGCGGGAAATCCGCCGTCCCGGCCCGTCGAAGGGTTGTGTTGACCCGCTTGCGTGCGGTACGGATTGCGCCATGCGTCATACCTGCATGCGCGCCTCCGCTCCGGTCAGGCATCCCTTGCGCCAGGTCGCCCGCTCGGTGGGCCTGACGACGGGACTTCGGATGTGTTGTCGCGGCACTGGTGTTCCCCCGCTCCAGTAAGCCGTGCATCCGCGCTACCCGCCGGGTAGGCAATACCGAAGGTCCCCCATGCCAGCAGACAGTGTGGAAACGCTGCTCCGGTGCTCGGTCTCCGAGCTGACGGAGCGCTTCGTCGCCCAGGCCCATCCCGTCCCCCAGGGGATGCTGGAGGCGCTGGAGGCAGACCCCCGCCAGGGTGCGCAGGGGCTCGCGAAGAAGCTTCGCTCCCGTCAGGAGAAGAACCGGGCGGAGGGCCAGCGGCTGCGGCACCTGCTCAAGTTCGAGACGGAGTTGTGGGAGCAGGGGCTGCTCAAGGTCGCGGGCGTGGACGAGGCGGGCATGGCGCCGCTCGCGGGCCCCGTCGTCGCGGCCGCGGCCATCCTGCCGAGGGGCTACCGGCTCCGGGGGCTGGACGACTCGAAGAAGATATTGGACCCGGACAAACGCGAGGCCCTGGCGGAGGCCCTCAAGCGCGACGTGGTGGCGTGGGCGGTGGGCCAGGCGGAGGTGGAGGAGATTGATCAGCTCAACATCTACCACGCGGGCCTGCTGGCGATGCGCCGCGCGGTGGAGGGGCTGGGCGTGACGCCGGACTACGTGCTGGTGGACGCGCGCACCATCCCCCAGTGCGCGGCGCCGCAGCGGGGCATCATCAAGGGCGACTCGCTGTCGTTGAGCATCGCGGCGGCCTCCGTGCTGGCGAAGACGACGCGCGACCGCCTGATGACCGGGCTGGACGCGCGCTATCCGGGCTACGGCCTGGCGGCCCACAAGGGCTACCCCACCGCGCAGCACGTGGCGGCGATCCAGACCCTGGGGGTGCTGCCCATCCACCGACGGAGCTTCGGACCGGTGCGCGAGGCGCTCGGACTGGGGCAGCCCGCCGAGCCGGTTCCGATGCAGGCGGAGCTGTTCGCCGCTACTCCCTCTCCCATGGCGAAGCGATGAGCGCGGACCGGGACATCGACGGGTGGTTGGCCGAGCGGGGCGTCACGCTGATGGACGCGCGCATGCGGGCGCGGGGCGTGCTGGAGGAGGCGGGGCTCACGCGGCCGGGCAAGGCGCGCATGAGCGAGCCCAAGCTGATGCGCGCGGCCGAGGTGCTGGCCGAGCGCTTCTTCCAGGTGTGTGCCGACCCTGCCTGCCTCCAGGTGGCGACCGCGAGCGGCCGTGAGCCTTTACGGGTCGAGCCCCGGAGCCACTGTGCCCGGTGCGGCGGATCCGCGAACCGGCGCGCGGAGGTGGCGTTCCTGGAGGTGTGCCGCAACCTGGACGTCCACCGCGTGGTGGTGGTGGGTGGCTCGCCCGCGGTGCGTGAGGAATTGGAATCAAAGCTGGGCAATCACATCCACCTGCGCATGGTGGACGGCACCGAGCGGCGCACGTCGGACCGCGCGAAGAGCGACCTGGAGTGGGCGGACCTGGTGCTGGTGTGGGGCGCCACGGAATTGCACCACAAGGTGTCTGGCCATTACACGCACGGCCCGCCGGCGCATCACCACAAAGTGGTGCACGTGGTGCGGCGGGGTGTGGCCGCGCTGCTGGATGAGGCGATGATCCATCTGCAGCGCGCTGCGGTGCGCTGAGCGGTGCCTTGACGGCGGCGGGTTCGATCGCCCCCTGAAAGGGGCTGCGCCGCCTGTCC
>NZ_RAWB01000917.1 GCF_003612055.1 Corallococcus llansteffanensis | reverse complement strand
CCTCCACGAAGCCGGTGCGCAGCGTGAGGGACGGGTGGCCCGTGTGGTTGGTGATGGTGAGGGCCTCGTCGCGCAGCGAGGGCACGAGCAGCACGTCCACCTGGGACATCACGCGGGCCATCTCCTGGGCCACCTTGCGGCGCAGCCGGTCCGCCTGGACGTAGTCCACCGCGGACAGGAAGCGGGCCTGGCGGAAGAGGTTGGGCCACGCGTCGGGCACCTGCATCTTCAGGGCGTCCACGCCGTGGCTGAGCGTGAGGTCCTCGAAGGCGGCGGCGGCCTCCGCGAAGAGCAGCACGTTGAGCGCGGAGTACGGCCAGTCGGGGAACCGCACCTCCACCGGGGTCAGGCCCACGCCCTTGAGGGCCTCCAGCGCCGCGCGGTCCACGTCGGTGGCGGGGCTCTCCTTCATCCACGCCGGGACGTAGCCCACGCGCAGGCCCTTCACGCTCGCGCCCGCGTCGAAGTCGAGCTTCGCGGGGACGCTGGCCACGTCGCCCGCGTCCGGCCCGTTGAGCGCGGCCAGCACGAGCAGCGAGTCCTCCACCCCGCGCGTCATGGGCCCCAGCTTGTCCAGCGACCAGCACAGCGTCATCGCGCCGGTGCGCGGCACGCGGCCGTAGGTGGGCCTGAGGCCGGTGATGCCACAGCGCATGGCGGGCGACACGATGCTGCCGCCCGTCTCGCTGCCCAGCGAGAAGCCCACGAGCCCCGCCGCCGTCGCCGCGCCCGGCCCCGCGCTGCTGCCCGAGGAGCCCTCCTGCGGCAGCCATGGGTTCTTCGTCTCACCGCCGAACCAGATGTCATTGAGGGCCAGCGCGCCCAGGCTGAGCTTCGCCACCAGCACGGCGCCCGCGCGGTGCAGCCGGTCCACCACGGTGGCGTCCGTCGTGGGGACGCGGTCGCGGAAGGGCTCGGCGCCGTAGGTGGTGCGGATGCCCGCGGTGTCCACCAGGTCCTTGGCCCCCCAGGGGATGCCGTGCAGCGGGCCCTTGTACCTGCCCGCCGCGATGTCTCGGTCCGCCTGACGCGCCTGCGCGAGCGCCAGCTCCGGCGTCAGGGTGATGACGCACTGGAGCTGGGGGTCGAAGCGCTTCAGCCGCTCCAGGTAGAGCTGCGTGAGCCGCTCCGAGGTGATGGCGCGCGACTCCACCCAGCGGGACAGCTGCGTGAGGGGCGCGAAGGCGATGTCCTCCTCCTTCGCGGGCAGGGGCGTCTTCACGGCGCGGCTGCGCACGAAGCGGTCCTTCGTGGGCGCTGTCGGCTTGAGCCCCGGCAGCGAGGGGTTCCACTGGGAGGCGGGCGACAGCGTGGGCTCCAGCGCGAGCTTGCGCGGGCCGGTGCGCCGCTCGTGCAGCGGGGCCATGGACACGCGCCAGGTGCCGGCGGCCTGGGTGCGCTCGGCGGGCGTGAGCTGCACCTGCATCAGCTTCTCCGCCTCCGCGAAGGTGGTGGGGCTCACCTCCGGGCCCACGGTGGGGCCGGCGCCGAAGGTGGGCGGGGCACCGGCGGGCGCGGACGTGCCCGCTTCTGGAGCAGGGGCCGCGGAGACGGCGGTGCTCGCGAGTCCAATCACGGTGTGGGTCAGGAACTGCCGACGCGAGCTGGCCATGGCGAAACCTCTCGAAAGAAGCAGGGGGCGCCAGTGTGCCACCTCCCCTGCGCGGTGCACGTCATGGGTGGCGAGCCTGGGTGGACAGACACTGTCACCTGGGAGGACGGAGACGGCGGCGGTGGGGGCTGGCATCTTCGGGGCCATGGCGCGCAACAGCACCCTGACGGCACGACTGGGCTACATCGACACGCAGGCCACCTTCGTCCAGGCGGCGCTGCTCGCGGCGCATGGGGCGGGAGCGCGGGCGGGCGGCTTCCGCGTGTCGGACGTGCGCTTCTTCTTCCTGCTGTTCACCAACTGGGTGGAGCACGACGTCACCCGGCCCTCGCAGGACATCGACCTCACGCAGGTGCGGCGGACACTGGAGCGGCTGGTGCGCGCGGGCCACGCGGAGGCGGTGGGCACGGGCGCGGGGGTGAAGGGGCTGCCCCGGGGTCGCCGGTATGTCCTCACCGGCGAGGGGCTGTGTTCCCTGGCGGAGGGGCTGGCCGCGCGGGAGCGGGCACCGCTGGAGGAGGCGCTGTTCGGGGTCTGCTTCGCGGCGAGCTACCGGGACGCGGTGCTGTCGCGCGTGGAGGGACGGGCGCGGGCGCCGTCCGCGGCGGTGCGGCGGCGGGTGGAGCGGGCGTTGGATCC
>NZ_RAWB01000916.1 GCF_003612055.1 Corallococcus llansteffanensis | reverse complement strand
GTGGTGGCCAGGGCCGCTCCAGCGGCGGCGGGCAGGGCCGCTCCAGCGGCGCGAGCACCCAGGCGGCCCGGGGTGGCGGTCAGGGCCGTTCGCCGCAGGCCCGTCCTGCCGGCGCTCCGCCTCCTCCGGCCGCGGGGGCCAGCACGCCTCCGCCCCGGCGTCAGTTCTCCAAGTGGGGCTGAGCCCCGGCCACCCTCCCGGGTGAGCAGGGAATGATCGACTTCAAGACGCCCGGGTCCTCGCATGAGGGTCCGGGCGTTCGTCTTTCCGGGGCGTGATAGCGTCACGTCCCGTTTTCTGGGGGTGCCTCGCACCCCTCTGCCATCAGGACACGCCCTCTTCCATGACGCGCTCGGCTGACGGTGAGCTGCACATCGATTCGGTCCTCCGGAACACCTACAAAGTCGTCTCCGTGTTGGGTCGGGGCGGCATGGGGTCGGTGTTCCTGGCCCAGCACCTGCGACTTCCAGGCAAGCACGTGGCGGTCAAGGTGCTGCGCGTCGGCGACCACGTGAGCCCGGACATCCACGTGCGCTTCCGGCGCGAGGCGGAGATCGCCTCCCGGTTGGGGCACCCCAACATCGTGGAGGTGCTGGACTTCGACACGCTGGAGGACGGCAGTCCGTTCCTGGTGCTGGAGTACCTGCGCGGGGAGAGCCTCCAGGACCGGCTGCGGCACGGACGGCTGTCGGTGGAGGAGGTGTTCTCGTTCACGCGGCAGATGGGTTCGGCGCTGCAGACGGCGCACCGCGCGGGCATCGTCCACCGGGACCTGAAGCCGGCGAACATCTTCCTGGTGCCCACCGACTCCGGCGGCGTGGTGGGCGAGCGCGTGAAGCTGCTCGACTTCGGCATCTCGAAGGTCATGTCCTCCGAGACGCTCCAGACGCAGGACGCGGTGCTCATCGGCACGCCGCAATACATGTCGCCCGAGCAGGCGCAGGGGCGCAACCGGCAGATCGACGCGAGGACGGACCTGTTCGCGCTGGGCGGCATCGTGTTCGAGATGCTCTCCGGGATGACGCCGTTCGGCGGAGGTTCGCTGGCGCAGATCATCTACCGCGTGGTGCACGAGCCGCCGGTGTCGCTCGCCACGCTGATGCCGGAGCTGCCGGCGAACATCCCGGCGGCGGTGTCGCGCGCGCTGGCGAAGAACCCGGATGACCGCTACCCGGACGTGGGGGCGTTCATCGCGGACCTCACCGGGACGACGCTCCAGTCGCTGCCGGAGACCGCGGAGATGCGGGCGTCGCGGACCTTCACGCGCACGTCGCCTCCGTCGGGCATCGCCCTGCCCTCCTCGGCGCTGGATGACGCGGGGGCGATGGGCGCGACGATGGCGCCCGTGAGCAGGGCACCGTCCACGAACCGCTTCGGTCCGGGTGACCTCGCGGCGGCGGACGCCATCGGCTTCGACGCGACGATGGCCCCCGGAGGCACGGCCCAGTACGGACAGCAGCCCCAGGCAGCCGCGCCTGAAGACACGATGGGCTTTGGCGCGACGCAGATGCCGACCCCGGGCGTCGTGAGGCCCTCGGGCGTGGCGCTGCCAGCGGTGGCGGCCGGAGCCGTGGCCTCGCAGCATGGCGCGCCGGTCCAGGGCGGCGTCGCGGGGCAGTCGTACGCGAGCGGAGGCTTTCCCGGGCAGTACGTCGCGCCGGGAAGCATGGGCGGGCAGCAGGCCGCGCCGGGCTACGTCACGGGGCAGCACGTCGCACCGGGCAGCGTCGGTGGGCAGCAGGCCATGCCGGGAAGCTTCAGTGGCCAGCAGGCCGTGCCGGGCCACGCCCCGGGTCCGCACGCGGCAGCGGGCAGCATGGGCGGCCAGCAGGCCGCGCCGGGCAGTTTCAGTGGCCAGCAGGTCGTGCCGGGAAGCTTCAGTGGCCAGCAGGCCGTGCCGGCCAGCTTCGGTGGCCAGCAGTTCATCCCGGGCCACGTCTCGGGGCCGCAGTCCGTGCCCGGCAGCATCGGTGGCCAGCAGGCCGTGCCCGGCAGCTTCAGTGGCCAGCAGGGTGCTCCCGGCAGCGTCGGAGGGCACATCCTGAGCCCCCAGGGGCAGCTGCTCGCCCCGGTGAGCGTGAGTGGCTCCCCGGGACAGCCCGGTCCATCGACGCTGCCCGTGGAAGCCTCCGCCGGCGGCAAGCCGAAGTCGCGCCTGGTGCCCATCGTGGGCACCGCCGCGCTCATCCTGGGAGCCGTGGGGCTGGGCTGGTGGTTGCGGCCTCCCCCTCCCGTCGCTCCGCCGCCCACCGTGAGCA
>NZ_RAWB01000915.1 GCF_003612055.1 Corallococcus llansteffanensis | reverse complement strand
GGCATGGGCGGGGCCGCGTTCATCTCGCGCGCCAGCGCCAGCATGCGCAGCACGACGGGCGTGGAGATGACGACGTTCGCCTCGCTCTCCAGGAGCGCGGCCACGAGCGCCGGCACGTTCAGGCCCGAAGAGCCGCTCAAGCCCACCTTCGCCAGCGGCCAGACGACGTAGGCCGCCCCCGCGCAGAGCGCCGCATAGAGCCCCGCCACCGTCTCCAGCAGGAGCGACAGCGGCAGCGCCGCCATGTGGCGCTCGCCCGGCTTCGTCTCGATGAGCGGCAGCAGCGAGCGCACCACGGTGTCCACCGCGTCCTGCGTCAGCAGCGCGCCCTTGGGCTGCCCGGTGGTGCCGGACGTGTACGTCACCTTGGCCATGCCCTTGAGGGCGCCAGGGTCCCGGCGGCCAGGCACGCCCTCGCACCAGTGCAGCGCCTTGCCGCCCAGGGTGATGGACTTGAACGCGGGGGCCGGGGCGCCGTTCGCGCGGAACACGGCCTCCAGCCGCTGGGGCTGATCCGTCAGCACGCCGTCCGCGCCGCAGTCGCGCAGCGCGTGCCACATCTGGCTGTCGGAGAAGAACGGCGGCAGCGACGCGACGCACGCGTTGGCTGCCTGCGTCGCCAGGTCCGCGATGGCCGCGGCCGGGTGGTTGTCCAGCACCAGCCCCAGCACGGCCACGCGCTCCTCGCGGAGCCAGCGCGCCGTGGTGTCGACGTGGGCCGCGAGCGCCGCGTACGTCACGTCCTGGTCCGCGCCCCGGAGGGCCACGGCGTCAGGGCGCGCAGCCGCGTGCTCCTGGAGCCGCTCCATGATCAAGCCCGCCATGCGTCCTCCTGGGTGTAGGGGTGGGGCCCGGGGCCCCGCTTCAGGTGCCCGCGGTGAAGCGCACGCCGATGCCTTCGAGCGCCTTGCGCAGCTGGGGGCTGCCCTTCGACTCGATCTGCTGGCCCACGCCGGGCACGTAGTCGAGCTCGCTCAGGTTGTCCTCGCCGCCGGTGACGATGGCCAGCAGGTGCGCCGTCTGATCCGACACGTTCTGGTAGCGGCGCATCAGGTCCGGCGGGACGACGATGCTGTCGAAGCGCTCCAGCACCACGGCGTGCTCGCCCTTGTCACCGCACTGGATGGAGAACTTCCCGTCCAGCACCACGAAGATCTCCGTCGTGGACTTGTGGGTGTGCAGCCCCGGGCCCTCGCCGGGCTCCACCTTCGAAATCACCATGGAGAACCCGCGCGGCCCCTGCAGCGCCGGCTTCAGGTACGGGGCCGGCTCCGCGGTGTTGCCCACCAGCGTGTAGAGGTCCCGCGAGATGAGCAGATCGAACACGAAGTCCGGAAACGGGACGCCCATGCCCTGGGCGCGCTCGCGCACCGTCTTCTGCTGGTTGAACCGGCCTACCAGGCCTTCCAGCTCCTGCTGCTGCAGTTGACGCGTACCCACCAGGTCCTCCCGGAGTCTGAACGTCAGTTCACGGAACGATACATGTGGCGTTGGAATGCTCCAACAATCACAGAATCGCACTTTCTCATTTTTGAAGCTTCTTGCGAAGTGACGTCCGTGTTTCGGGTCAGGGCACGTCGAGCGCGACGCCCTGTCCCGGAACGGCCATGACCCAGCGCACGACGTCGGGGCGGTTGCCGCAGGTGATGCGCACCTCGAACTCCCGGCCCGCGGGCAGCCTGCTGGCCAGCGGGGTAGTGCCCTCCAGGAGCTGCTTGCCCAGCGCGACCCGGCAGCCGGTGGGGCCGGTGACGCTCAGGGTGCCGGTGCTGTCGGGCGGCGGGGCCGCGTCCGCGAGCGTCCGCAGGTCGATGCGCTCGGTCTGCATGACCTTGCCGAAGCGGTGCAGCTGGCCGTCCACGGCGGTGGCCACGAGCAGCGAGCCGGCGGGGGCGCTCGGCGGCAGCGTGCGGTCCTCTTCCAGGCGGATGCCGGACACGTAGACGCGCTCGCCATCCTGGGCGTTGACGATCTCCACGCCGCCGCCAGGCATGAACACCGCGGCGACCACCGCGCCCACCAACACGACCCCGGCGCCGATGATCAGGGGGGTGCGCAGGCGGGAGAGCGCGGACGGCGGCGGTGCATCGGTCGCGGTCGCGTGCACCGGGGCCACGGGCGGCGGGACGACGGGCGGGGCCACCGGCTTCGGGGCAGCCGGCGCGGAGCCGGACGTGGCCCCTGGCGTCGCCGGACGGGCGGGGGCGGCGCCATGCTTCAACGAAGGAATCGAGGGGGCGACGGGCGCGTGCTCCACGCT
>NZ_RAWB01000914.1 GCF_003612055.1 Corallococcus llansteffanensis | reverse complement strand
GTGCAGCGGCGCCTGTGGTTCCTGGGCCAGTGGGAGGCGGACAGCCCCGCGTACAACATCCCGCTCGCCCTGCGCCTCACCGGGACGCTGCACGTCGACGCGCTGGAGGCCGCGCTCCAGGAGGTAGCCCGCCGGCACGAGGTGCTGCGCACCACCTACGTCACCCGTGACGACGCCCCGGCCCTGGTGACGCACCCTGCGTCCCGGGTGACGCTGACGCGCCACGAATCGACGCCGGCTGCGTCAGGCCGCGAGCAGGTCCAGGCCGCCTTCGAGGCCCAGGCCCGCCGCCCCTTCGCGCTGGAGCACGACCTGCCCCTGCGAGCGGACCTGTGGCGCGTCACCGACACCGAGCACGTCCTGCTGCTCACGCTGCACCACATCGCCGCGGACGGCTGGTCCATGGGCGTGTTGATGAAGGAGCTGGGCGCGCTCTACGCGGCGTTCGTGGCGGGCCAGCCCTCGCCGCTGCCGGAGCCCGTCCTCCAGTACGCGGACTTCGCGCACTGGCAGAACGCGCGCATGTCCGGTGACGGCCTCGCGTCCCACCTGGAGGCCTACCGCGCGCGGCTCCAGGGAGCCCCCGCGCTGCTGGAGCTGCCCACGGACCGTCCGCGTCCGACGGTGCGCACGTCGAACGGCGCCATCGAGCCCTTCGACCTGACGCCCGCGGTGTCCCAGGCGGTGCGGGCCCTGGCCCAGCGCGAGCGCGTCACCCCGTTCGTGGTGCTGCTCTCCGGGTTGAGCGCGCTGTACCACCGCTACACCGGCCAGGAGGACCTCGTACTGGGCACGACCGTGGCCGGCCGCGACGCCTCCGAGCTGGAGGCCCTGGTGGGCTGCTTCGTCAACACGCTGGCCCTGCGCACGCGGCCGGTGGGCACGGGCAGCACGCGCGAGCTGCTCCAGCGGGTGCGCGAGGAGTTCCTCGCCGTCGCGGACCACCAGGCGCTGCCGTTCGAGAAGCTGGTGGAGGCGACGGTCTCCGAGCGCAACCTGGCGCACGGGCCGATCTTCCAGGTGATGCTCTCCGTCAACAACATCCCGAGGAGCTCGCTGTCCATCGCGGACCTCGCGGTGGAGGAGCTGCCGCTCGACACGCGCACGTCCAAGTTCGACCTGAGCTGGTCCGTGGACGACGTGGGCGAGAGCCTCACCGGCTCCGTGACGTACAACTCCGACCTCTTCGAGCGCGACACCGTCGTGCGCATGGTGGGCCACCTGCGCGAGGTGCTCGCGGGCATGGCGGCCCGGCCGGAAGCGCCGCTGGCCACGCTCCCGCTGATGCCTCCGGCCGAGTCCACGCGCGTCGTCCAGGAGTGGAACGCGACGCGCACGGAGTACCCGCCCGCGCTGGACGTGGTGCAGCGCTTCGAGTCCCACGCGGACCGCACGCCGGACGCCCCGGCGGTGGCCTTCGAGGGCCGCCGCTACACCTACCGCGAGCTGGACGAGCGCACCTCCCGGCTGGCGCACCACCTGCGCAGCCTGGGCGCGGGGCCGGAGGTCCGCGTCGGGCTCTACCTGGAGCGCTCGCTGGACACCGTGGTGGGCGTGCTGGGCATCCTCAAGGCGGGCGCGGCCTACGTGCCTATTGATCCGTCGTACCCGGCGGACCGCGTGCGCTTCATGCTGGAGGACGCGGGGGCCTTCCTCGTCGTCACCGAGGCGCACCTGGCGGATCCGCTCCAGGGCTCGCCGTCGCTGCGCCCCGTGTGCCTGGACCGCGACGCGGAAGCCCTCGCGCGCTACCCCGCCACGAGGCCGGAGCGGATCCATGGCCTGGAGCACCTGATGTACGTGCTCTTCACCTCCGGCTCCACGGGCAAGCCCAAGGGCGTGGCCGTGGAGCACCGCACCTACGGCAACTACCTGGAGGGCATCCTGCGCAGGCTGGACGCGCCCCCGGCCAGCCACTTCGCCATCGTCTCCACCTTCGCGGCGGACCTGGGCACCACCATGGTCTACGGCGCGTTGACGACGGGCGGCTGCCTGCACGTCCTGTCGCACGACCGCGCGGCGGACCCCACGGCCTTCGCGGACTACCTGCGCAAGAACCCCATCGACGTGCTGAAGCTGGTCCCCAGCCACTTCGAGACGCTGCGCTCGCTCTCCGCGCTCCCGGACCTCCTCCCCCGCGCGAGGCTCGTCTTCGCCGGCGAGGCCTGCCCCTGGGACACGGTCGCCGCCATCCGGGCCGTCGCCCCGGACCTCGTCATCCAGAACCACTACGGCCCCACCGAGACGTCGGTGGCGACGCTGACGTAC
>NZ_RAWB01000913.1 GCF_003612055.1 Corallococcus llansteffanensis | reverse complement strand
GTTGCCGCCCTGGGCGCCGGTGCCGCCGCGCCGGCCCGTGGAGTAGGCCTCGATGGGGGCCAGCAGGTCGCGGACGTAGATGGTCCCGTTGGACCCGTTGTCCCCATCCGTGGATCTGCCCGGCTGGACGCCTGAGGCCCCCCCCGTGCCCGGCTGGCCATTGCGATCGCTCGCGTCGTTGCTGCACTTGCTCCAGGTGGTGCAACTCCCGTTCTGGCCGTTGCCAGCCGCCGGCGGCGTGGACGGCGTGCCCGGCTGGTTCGGCGTGGTTCCATCATGGGCCCCGCTCAGGTCGATGCGGTTGGCCGTGGTCGTCTGTGCCTTGCTGTCGCTCTTGCTCATGGTCCGGTTTCCTTCAGTTCGCGCGGATGATCTGGCTGGCGTAGACGGTGAGGTTCGTGTTGCCGTTGATGAGCCCGTTCGGGCCGTAGATGAGCCGGCCCACCACCAGGACGTTGGACTTGCCGTCGTTGAAGCTGAGGGTCCCGTTCACGACGAGCTGGGCGTAGACGTGCACCACCGTCTCCAGGGGCACGAACGCCTCCACCGCCGGCTTGTGCGCGGCGAAGACGTGGGACGGCCCCCAGATGTAGCCCTTGGCGGCCTGCTCCAGGTGCTGCCAGTCCTCCGCTGTCAGCGCCTCGGCGGGCACGCGGCTGTCGAGCATCCGGGCCGGGTGCTTGCCGTTGTAGCGCGTGTCGCCATCGAAGACGTGGTCGGGGTTGCCGACCCAGCCCTTGAACTGGTCCAGGCTCTTGGTCCGGTAGACCAGGTGGGTCCCGGCGTCCTGCGTGTCGCGGCGGAGCGCGAGCGTGGCGTGGTCCGGCACGGTCAGCGACTGGGTGGTGTGCTGCATCACATCCATGCCGAACTTCGCCAGGTGACCGCCGACAAATGCATAGTCATGCTGCGAAAGCAGATTCATTGTTTCTTCTCCTGTGTTTGTGTTTGCGTGGGCGATGCGTGAAGCAACAGCTCTACAGGCTTCGGCCCGGGCGGCGTGTGCGCGCCGGGCGGGACTTCAGGGGCGCCGGGCGCGCAGCTCGCCGAAGGTGATGGGCAGCACCTGGAACGGGCGGAAGTGGACCTCGCCAAAGGGCGTCAGGGACGGTTCCTGGAGGTCGCCAATCATGGCTTCCTCCATGAAGCGGGTGGTGATGTCCGCGTCCAGGCAGGCCGTCTCCACTCCCGAGTAGCCCGCGCGTCCGGCGGCCTCGGCCAGCTCCCCGAGCGGCCGGGTGTGGTGCACATAGATGTGATTGAATTCGTCCAGCTCGGCCTGCTCCCGCGCCGAGAGCTGCCGGGCGAGGCGGAACACGTCCTTGATGTACAGGCGCCCGCCGGGCCGGGTCACCCGCAGCACCTCCCGGAACAGACCCAGGGGGTCGGGCGAGTAGCCACTGGACTCGAAGAAAACGACGGTGTCGAACGTGGCGTCCGGGAAGGGCAGCGTATGGTAGTCCGCGACCTGGATGCGCACCCGCTCCTGGAGGCCGGCCGCAGCGATCAGCTCGCGGGATTTCTCCGCCTGCACCGGGGAGAGCGTCACTCCGTCGATGCGGAGCCCGGGGAGCGTCGTGGCGATGTCGATGGCCGGCCCGCCGACGCCGCATCCCGCGTCCAGGACGCGCTGTCCCGGGCTGATTCCAGCGCGCGCGGCCAGGCGCAGGTTGCTCGCCGCGTAGCGCGCCGCGGATGGGCCCGCGCCCCCGGTGTCCAGCACGCCGGCCTGGAATGTCTTGCCAAGGAAGTCCAGATAGCCTGACGTCGCCGCGTCGTAATAGGCACGTACCCTGCCCCCGTAGGGTGCCTCTGAAAGACTCGCCATTTCCCCCTCCTTCTGGCCAGCTTGAAACAACGGTTCGGGTTCCTGCCCCGCCCCAACGCGACAGCCCAGGAGCAAGGGGCATGCCTACTGTCTTCCAGGCGGCACGGACGCCTGTCTCAGAGGGCAATCCCAGCCGGGGACGCGTGGAACCTGCGCGAAGCCGAGCGGGGCTGCGTTGTCGCACGACGCATCCGCGTGCACGGAAGACGCACCGTCAGGTTTTGCCGTTCACCTTTCCAGGCAGGTGGCCTTCCGGTCGGCGGCGCGCATTGGCGGACAGCGACCTGGGGCCCGGGGGACGGATGGCCGGGGAAAGGCGAGGTGGCAGCTTCCGGCCTCCCCTACCCTCCCACGCAAGGGACGCCTTCATGCCGTCACTGCGACGCTTTCCGCCGCACCTCTCTGTCTTTCTCTATCTCTGTCTGGAATGTTGGCCCATGGCCATGGCCCGGGCC
>NZ_RAWB01000912.1 GCF_003612055.1 Corallococcus llansteffanensis | reverse complement strand
CCCGCACGCCTCCTCGCTGACGATGCCGCCCCGGGCCGCGCTGCCCTTCCAGCCGGAGATGCGCCGCCTGGCGCCGAACGTCATGGCCCTGCGCGTGTCGCCGCAGGCGCGCTGGGTCATCATCCGCTCGGACAGCGCCCTGCAGGTGAGCCGTTCGGAGATGCTGCCCGGCGAGGCGCCCGCCGCCCGCTGAGCGGGGCAGGTGCCCGTCCCGCGCGAGCGCCACGCGGCCTGAAAACACCAAGGGCTCCGACGTCGCCGTCCGGAGCCCTCGTGCTTTCTTCCGCCTGTCTTCCCGGCGCGCCCTACATCGACACGGACTTCGCGGGGTCGATGAGGCTCTGCAGCGGGCTCTTCGCGTCCGCGGCGTCCTGCGTCTCTTCCGGCTCGTAGGCGCGGACCTGCGCCTCGCAGTGGTTGCTCTTCCGGTTCTGGTGGCAGTGCCGGATGCCGTAGACGTGGTGGCACCCGCAGGGGTCCACGCGCTTCTTGGCGCACAGCGACGGGTTGAACACCGGGCCCGCGCTCATCTCCACCGGCCCTGCCTGCAACGCCACCGCCAGCACCACCCCAGTCAGAAACCCCATCGCCCACCCCCTTGATGCACGACAGAGAAATGGGAATGGCGATCCGCTACCGCAAGCCCCAGACTTGTAGGACTGGCGATCAATGCACTGCCGTCCAACACCGCCGTCCGCTACCGGCAACTCCCCCCGCGTCCACACCAGGCAGGCGGCCATCCCAATGTCCTGAAACCCACCGTCCGTCAGGCTGGCGGGAGGGCTTCGTCCCTGCCGCGGGTTCACCCACCTGGGGTCATGCGCCATGAGCTGGAAGCAGAGTCTGGAAAAGGTCGCCGAGGGTCACTACGTCCTGCCACGCACGAAGACGATGCGCGTGCACGCGGACCTGTTCCTCTCCGACAAGCTCCTCTGGGGTGAGGGCGGCCCGGAGTCTCCCGGCCTGGAGGAGTCCGTCTTCGACCAGGTCGTCAACGCCGCCACCTTCCCCGGCGTCACCCGCGTCGCCATCACGCCCGACTGTCACCTGGGCTACGGCGTCCCCATTGGCACCATCGTGGAGACGGACGGCGTCCTGCTCCCCACCGCCGCCGGCTACGACATCGGCTGCGGCATGGTCCAGCTCCAGACCTCCCTCAAGGTGGAGGACGTGGCCGACCCCGCGAAGCGCCGCCAGTGGATCAACGAGGTGACGGAGCGCATCGCCGTGGGCGTGGGCGCCGAACGGGCGCGCAAGCAGCGGCGCCTCAACGAGAGCACCGTGAAGGAGGTGCTGCGCCACGGCGCCAAGGCCCTGGGCCGCGGCAGCTCCGTCACCGAGCGCGACTTCATCCCCGTGGAGGACACCGGCGTGGACATCCCCGGCCGCGCCTACGACAAGCGCGGGCAGCTGGGCAGCCTGGGCGGCGGCAACCACTTCACCGAGATGCAGGTGGACGAGCAGGGCCGCGTCTGGGTGATGCTCCACACCGGCAGCCGGGGCTTCGGCTGGAACATCGCCAAGCACTTCTTCGTGGAGGGGGCCGCCCACCTGGGCCTCAAGAGCCGCAGCGAGGACCTCATCTGGCTGGACGCGGACAGCGCCCTGGGCCGCGACTACTGGAACCTCCACAACATGGCGGCCAACTTCGCCGTGGCCAACCGCCTGCTCATCGGCGAGGCCGTGTGCGGCGCCCTGGAGGACGTGTTCGGCGGCACCGCGAGCATCTACTACGAGATCTCCCACAACCTCATCCAGCGCGAGGCCGGGAAGTTCGTCGCCCGCAAGGGCGCCACGCGGGCCTTCCCCGGCGGCCACCCCGCCCTCAAGGGCACGCCGTGGGAGGCCACCGGCCACCCCATCCTCATCCCCGGGTCCATGGAGACGGGCAGCGCCATCCTCTTCGCCGAACCCGGCGCGGAGAAGTCCATCTACTCCGTCAACCACGGCTCCGGCCGGCGGCTGTCCCGGGCCGCCGCGCGCCGGCAGCTCCAGCAGGCGGAGACGGACCAGCGCATGAAGGAGGCCGGCATCCTGCTCAACACCCGCGTCACCCCGCTGGACGAGTCCGGCCCCTGCTACAAGAACCTGGACGACGTGCTGGAGACGGTGGAGCAGGCGGGACTCGCCCGGGTGGCCCACCGCCTCAAGCCGGTCGCCTGCATCAAGGGCGCGGACTGAGGCAATCCGTCCCGTCGATGACGCACGGCGGGACGCACGGCGGGGGGCTCGTGGGGGAGACCGGGCGGCGGTAGAGTGGCCGCCCGCCTGGAGCCCCACCGATG
>NZ_RAWB01000911.1 GCF_003612055.1 Corallococcus llansteffanensis | reverse complement strand
GTTCGGGAGGGTGGGTCGATGGCGGAGGTCTTCTTCTGGTGCGCGGCGCTGGCACTCGTGCACACGTATTTTTTCTATCCCCTGAGCCTGTTTGCCCTGGAGGGCATGGCGCAGGTCTTCCAGAACGTGCGGCGGATGCGTTCCGGGGGCACCGTCCAGGCGAGCGTCCCCGCGGCGCCGCTGCCTTCGGTGAGCCTGGTGGTGGCCGCGTACAACGAGGCCTCCTGCATCGAGCAGAAGCTCCAGAACAGTCTGGCGCTGGACTATCCGGCGGACCGCTTCGAGGTGGTCATCGGTTCGGATGGCTCCACGGACGGCACGGACGGGCTCGTGCAGCGGTGCACGGATCCCCGCGTGCGGCTGTCGCCCGCGGCCCGCGCCGGCAAGACGACGGTGCTCAACCGCTGCATCCCCTCCGCCCATGGCGACATCGTGCTCCTGTCGGATGCGAACACGATGATCGACCCGGACGCGGTGCGGAAGCTGGTGCGCCACTTCGAGGACCCGGAGGTCGGAGCCGTCTGCGGCAAGCTGCGCCTCTACAACCCCACGAAGCAGGACTACGAGGAGAGCGCCTACTGGAGCTACGAGTCCCTCATCAAGATGTACGAGGGTCGGCGGGGCGCGGTGGTGGGGGCCAACGGCGGCCTCTACGCCATCCGGCGCTCGCTCTTCACGCTGCTGCCGCCGTCCACCATCGTGGATGACTTCGTGATTCCGCTGCGCATCCTCGAGAGCGGCTTCAAGGTCGTCTACGAGGAGAACGCCGTCGCCCATGAGGAGACGACGGAGGACTACGGCAAGGAGTTCGGTCGGCGCGCTCGCATCGCGGCGGGCAACTTCCAGAGCCTGCGCCTCGTGCCCGGGCTGCTGCTGCCCACGGCGGGCTTCCCCGCGTTCGCCTTCTGGTCGCACAAGCTGCTGCGCTGGTGCGCTCCCGCCCTGATGGTGGCGGCGCTGGTGGCCAACCTGTTCCTGCTCGACAGCGCCTTCTACCAGGCGACGCTCCTGGGCCAGACGCTCTTCTACGCCCTGGCGTACCTGGGCCGCTCCGGCGTGTTCAAGAGCGGCATCGCGAAGCGGGCGTCGTCGGTGGCCTACTACTTCGTCACCATGAACATGGCGATCGCCGTGGGCTTCTGGCGCTTCCTGCGCAACTCGCAGCGCGCCGCGTGGGACCGCACCGCCCGGGTGACGTCCTCCACCACCACGACCTAGTCGTCAGGTTTTCGGGAAGGCAGTCCAGGCCCGTCGTTCCCCGGTGATGCTCCGGCTGGTTCCGGAAGCGCCCCGCAGGGACCGACGGGCTTTCTCTTTCTACCGGGCCGCCACGGCCATGGGCTTCGCGGAGCCCGGGGGCAGCACGCTGCCGAATGCCGCGAAGAGCTGGCCGGTGAGGACGTGCGTCTGTCCGGGACCGGGGTTTCGCAGCATGTCGTTGAGCACCTCGCCCGTCCGCGGGTCGCGGGGCAGGTGGGGGCGCGCCAGGTTCATCCGGTAGCGCACGACGCCGCGCTTCACCCGGTGGATGACGGTGACGGTGCCGTCCGCGTCCACCCCGTCCACGAGCCCCACGTGCGTGAGGCCGTCGTTGCGGCGGCCGTCGCGGTTCTGATCATACGTCTCGCGGAAGAACACCAGGTCCCCCGGCACGGGGCGGCCGTCCGTGTACACGCGGCCGTTCGCGCGGGCGTAGCGGTAGATCGCGGTGACGCCGTTGTCCCCGGGCTTCAGCGTGCCCCGGAACTTCAGGCCCGCCTGGGCGTACGTGGCCTCGATGAGCGCCGTGCAGTCCGCCGGGTAGCGCCGCCCGTTCACCTGGACCGTGGGCTGGCCCACCAGCGCGCGGGCCGTGGCGAGCACTCGCTCGCGCGGATTGGCGACGGGGGCCGGGCTCGCGGCGGTCTTCTTCGCGACCGGGGTCTGCTTCACCGTGGGAGCCTTCGCCACCGCCGGGCTGTTCGTTCTCGCGCGCGGGGTGGCGTTCGCGGACCGCCCGCTGGAGGCCGGCGTCCGGTGGCTGTCACGGCTCGCGACCGAGGAGGACAGCGCGGCGCGGGGGAAGGCCGGCGGCGAGGCGGAGTGGTAGCGCACCGGCTCCGCCGCCACCCAGCCGCCCACGGGGGACCCGGTCGCACAGCCCGTCGTCATCGCCAGCACCGCCATCCACGTGCCCAGCTTCATGGCCACCTCTTCCTGTAGCGTCCTGGGGCACAGGCTCACCCCGCCGGACGGTGTGGTCAAAAAAACCACCCAGGCAACCGGGCGGGACGGCTCGGGTTTTCGACCGGGGG
>NZ_RAWB01000910.1 GCF_003612055.1 Corallococcus llansteffanensis | reverse complement strand
ATGGGGATGCGCTCGGGGGTGCTCATAGGCGCCCCGGTGCCACGTCCGCAAGGGCGGGCGGCGGCAGGAAGCACGGCGCTGTCGGTAGGGCTTCGCATCGCGGAGGCTCGCCTCCAGCTTGAGGGCCCGGGCTGACAGCGGTATGTCAGGAATCCAAGGCCATGCAGCGCACCGAGCGTCTTTTCGCCCTCGCCGAGTACCTGAGGGGTCGCCGTACCGGCGTCACCGCGGAGGTGCTGGCGGAGCGCTTCGGCGTGACGGTGCGCACCATCTACCGGGACCTGGACGCGTTGCGCGCCGCGGCACTGCCGGTGGGGGCGGAGCGCGGCCGGGGCGGCGGGTACGCGTTGGATCGCAGCTACAGCCTGCCGCCGGTGAACTTCACCGCGCGCGAGGCGGCGCTCGTGGTGGCGCTGGGCCGCTTCGCCATCGACATGCGGCTGTTGCCCTTCACGGGGACGCTGGAGCTGGCGCTCGACAAGGTGCGCTCGGCGCTGTCCACGTCCGCGCAGCGCGAGCTGCTGGAGCGGCTGCGGGAGCTGACGTTCCTGGGCGTGCCGTCGCTGCCCACGAAGAAGAACGTCCGCGAGGCGCTGGAGCGCGCGTGGTTCGAGCGCCAGCGGCTGCGCATCACCTACGTGGACGGCAACTTCCTGGAGACGACGCGCGAGGTGCGCATCGAGTCCGTGGTGATGGACCGGCACGAGACGCGGCTGGACGCGGTGGACCTCGCGTCCGGCGAGCGGCGCCACTTCCGGTTGGACCGCATCACGCGCGCCGAAGTCCTGGGGTGAAGCGGCCCGGCGATGATGTAGTGCGCGTCCATCCGCTCCAGGAGGTCCCTTCCGGTGTCCCATTCCCCGCCTCACGTGCGAGTCGCCATCGCGGGCGCCGGCTTCGCCGGACTGGGCATGGCCATCCGGTTGAAGCAGGACGGCGTCGACGACTTCCGCGTCTTCGAGCGGGCGGACGACGTGGGCGGCGTCTGGCGCGACAACGTCTATCCCGGCTGCGCGTGCGACGTGCAGTCCCTGCTGTACTCGTTCTCCTTCGCGCCGAACCCCGGCTGGTCGCGCGCCTACTCGCCCGGCGCCGAGATTCAAGAGTACCTGCGCGAGTGCGTGACGCGCTTCGGCCTGTCGCCGTTCCTGCGCTTCGGGCACGCCATCCTCTCCGCGCGGTGGGACCCCGCCCGGAGGCACTGGCGGCTGGAGACGTCCCGGGGCCCCTTCACCGCGGACGTCCTCGTGGCCGCCGTGGGCGCGCTGAGCGAGCCCGCCATCCCCTCGCTGCCCGGGCTGGAGCGCTTCCAGGGCAAGGTGATGCACTCGGCGCGCTGGGACGTGGGGCACCCCCTGGCCGGGCGCACCGTGGGCGTGGTGGGCACGGGCGCGTCCTCGGCGCAGCTCGTCCCGGCCATCCAACCCACCGTCCGCCGGCTCATCCTCTTCCAGCGCACGCCCGCGTGGGTGCTGCCCCGGGGGGACAAGCCCATTGGCCCCCTGCGGCGCTCGGTGTACCAGCGGGCGCCCGGCGTGCACTGGCTCCTTCGCGAGGCCCTGCGCCTGCTGCGCGAGGCCCTGTCCCTGGGCTTCCAGCACCCGTGGATCCTTCGCGCCGCCCAGCGATGGGGGCTCCGGTACCTGGCGAAGGTGGTGACGGACCCCGTGCTGCGCGACAAGCTCACGCCCCGCTACACGATGGGGTGCAAGCGCGTCGTCGTCTCCGACGACTATCTGCCGGCCCTCACCCGCGACAACGTGGACGTCGTCACGTCCCACATCCGCGAGGTGCGCGAGCACGCCGTCGTCACGGACGACGGCGCCGTCCACCCCGTGGACACGCTCGTCTTCGGCACCGGCTTCCAGGCCACGGACATGCCGCTGGGGCACCACGTCCATGGCCCGGACGGACGCACGCTCGCGGACGTCTGGGCGGGCAGCCCCAAGGCCTACCTGGGCACCACCGTGAGCGGCTTCCCCAACCTCTTCCTCCTCCAGGGGCCCAACACCGGCCTGGGCCACACCTCCGTGCTGCTGATGATGGAGGCCCAGCTGGAGCACGTGCTGGGCGCGCTGCGCTACCTGGACGCCCGGGGCGCCGCCGCCGTGGAGCCGGTGCCAGAGGTGCAGGACGCCTTCATCCGTGATCTGGACGCGCGGCTGTCCCACACCGTCTGGAACCAGGGCGGCTGCCGGAGCTGGTACCTGGACGTCACGGGTCGCAACGCCGCCCTCTGGCCCGGCACCACCTCCGCCTTCCGCAGACGGGTGGAGCACTTCGACCCTGCCGACTCTGTCTC
>NZ_RAWB01000090.1 GCF_003612055.1 Corallococcus llansteffanensis | reverse complement strand
CCCCCGTTCCCACCCGTGGCGCACTCGCGCTGCTGCTGTTGGGAATCGCCACGAGCGGGCTCGCCGTCTACCAGTGGATGGAACTGCTCACGCTGCGCGCGGGCGGTGCCACCAGCTGCGGCATCAACGAGCACGTCAACTGCGAGACCGTGTGGAATTCGGACTTCGCCAGCGCCGTGCACGACACGCTGGGCATCCCCATCGCCGGCCTGGGCCTCGTGTGGGGGCTCACCGCGGTGGGCCTCTCCGCGCTGTACCTCGCGTGGGCCCAGGCGAAGCGCTCCGTGCGTCCGGCCGCCAGCGGCTTGCGCCTGCTGGCGCTCGCGGGCGTGGTCTCCGTGGCCGTCTTCGCCGCCGCCAGCGCCCGGGTGGGCGTGGTGTGTCCCACCTGTCTGGGCACCTACGTGCTGGTGCTCGCCTTCGCCGCCGTCGCGTGGCGGGGCCTGCCCGGACCGCTGCTGCCCCAGGCGGGCGAGTGGGGCGACACGCTCAAGTGGACGGTGGGCATCGCGGCCGTCGCCTTCGTCGCCATGCTGATGCCCGGCCGCAGCACCCCGCACGCGCCGAAGGCCGGCGCCTTCCTGCCGCCTCCGGTGGCGACGTCGTCGCAGCCGGCGGGGGACTCGACCCCCAACGTGCCGCCCGCGCCCCCGCCGCCAGCCACGCTGGATGCCTTCATCGCGAGCCTGCCCCGCGAGCAGCACCAGTTCCTGTCGAACGCGCTCGCGATGTACCGCGCCGGCACGCCGAAGCTGGCCGCCTTCCCCGCGCGCCGGCTCTTCGGTCCGGTGGAGGCGCCGGTGAAGGTGCTGGAGTGGACCGACAGCAAGTGCCCCCACTGCAAGGCGCTGGTGGAGGAGCTGGCGCTCATCAAGCAGCACGCGCCCCAGGGTTCGCTGTCCGTGGAGGCGCGGCAGTTCCCGCTGGATGGCGCGTGCAACCCGGCCATCCCCCGGCGCGGCCCGGACGCGCCCAGCGTGCGCTGTGACGCGGCCCGGGCCATGGTGTGCCTGGAGGGCGCGAAGGACTTCTGGGAGCTGCGCGAGAAGCTGTTCGCCGCGCAGGCCTTCCTGGACACCGACAAGGTGATGGAGATCGCCAGCTCCGGCTCCGTGGCGCGCCCGCAGCTGGAGTCGTGCATGTCCGCGCCGGAGACCGTGGGCAAGCTGCGCCAGGACGTCGAGTACGCGCTGAAGTACAACATCCAGGGCACGCCGCTCGTGCTGGTGAACGGCCGCGAAGTGCCGCCGTCCGCGCCGCTCATCTACGCGCTGGTGCTGGCCCGGGGCAACGCCAACCACCCCGCCTTCGCCGTCCTGCCGCCGGCGATGACCATGCCGTCCGGTGGCGGCCATGAGGGCCACGCCCACCCGTAGCAAGAGGGCCCCACGCCATGGGCAAGCGCGACAAGAAGGCCGAGTCCCCGCCTGCGCCGGGGCCCTTCAACAACCCCTTCGCCGCCCTGTCCGCGCAGCGGGAGGCCCTGCCCGCGGGGCCGCCTCCGCCGGAGCCCCGCGCGAAGCCCGAACCCAGGGGGCCCGCGCGCGCCGTCGTGCGCATGGAGCGCAAGGGGCGGGGCGGCAAGGAGGTGACGGTGGTGGAGCAGCTGGGGCTGCCGGCCTCGCAGCTCGACACCTGGCTCAAGGCGCTGAAGGGCGGCCTGGGCTGCGGCGGCGTCGTGGAGGAGGACGCGCTGGTGTTGCAGGGAGACCAGCGCGAGCGGCTCCCCGCGCTCCTGGAAGCGCGGGGGGTTCGCAAGGTCATCGTCGGCTGAAGGCCGCGCTCGCTCTCGCGCGGGACTACAGCGCGGCGATGATGGCGTCGGTGAACTCGCGCGTGGTGGCGCTGCCGCCCAGGTCGCCGGTGCGCACCTTCGCGTCACCGCCGTAGACCTTCTGGATGGCGGTCTGCATGCGGCGGGCTTCGTCCTTCATGTCCAGCCACTCCAGCATCATCACCGCGGACATCATCAGCGCGGTGGGGTTGGCGATGCCCTTGCCCGCGATGTCCGGGGCGGTGCCGTGCACGGCCTCGAAGACGGCGGTGCGCTCGCCGATGTTGGCGCCCGGCACCATGCCCAGGCCGCCCACGAGGCCCGCGCACAGGTCGCTGACGATGTCGCCGTACAGGTTCTCCGTCACCAGCACGTCGAACCGGGTCGGGTCCTTGACGAGCTGCATGCAGAGGTTGTCGACGATGACCTCGTCGTACTGGATCTCCGGGAACTCGCGGCCGACCTTGCGGCAGCAGTCCAGGAAGAGGCCGTCCGACAGCTTCATGATGTTCGCCTTGTGGATGGCGGACACCTTCTTGCGGCCGTTCTTCTTGGCGAACTCGAAGGCGAAGCGCGCGATGCGCGTGGAGGCCTTCTCCGTGATGATCTTCAGCGCCTCCACGACGCCCGGCACGATGATGTGTTCCAGGCCGACGTAGAGGTCCTCGGTGTTCTCGCGCACGACGACCAGGTCGACGTTCTCGTAGCGCGTCTTGACGTTGGGGACGCTCTTCACCGGGCGCAGGGACGAGTACAGGTCCAGCCGCTTGCGCAGGCCCACGTTCGCGGACGGCAGGCCGCCGCCGACGACGGTGCCGGTGGGGCCCTTGAGGGCGACGCCGCTCTTGAGGACCGCTTCCACGGTCTCGTGGGGGAGGTTGGTGCCGAACTTGGCCACGACCTCGGTGCCGGCGTCCTTGAACTCGAACTCCAGCGGGACCTTGAGGGCTTCGAGGACGCGAATGGTGGCCGCAGAAACTTCGGGACCGATGCCGTCGCCGTTGATGACCGTCACAGTGCGCGTGTTCGCCATGGGGGCGGTTCACACCACAAATCCGCAGGGGCCGGAAGGACGAAAGCGGCCCCGTTTCAACAGGGAGGCATGGTCGCCATCAGCCCGGGCGGCCCGCTCCCCCGCCTCCCGGGGGTGCGAGGAGGAGCCCCTCCGGACCCGCACCCTCCGTGACCTCCGGGGCGCCTGGACCGCGTTGGGACCTTCCGCTCAGTGGTCGAACGGGGTCGTTGGGCGGGGCGTCGTGGGGCGGTTGCCCGCCGTCGCCGTGCGGCGCGGGCGCTTGCGGCGCTGGATGGCGTAGGGCCGGTAGAAGGTCTCCCACATCGCGGCCCGGCGGCCCCGGGGGCGCGTGCGCAGCTCTCCCAGCGGCGCCCGGATGAAGAAGGACGCGGTGAAGAAGTAGGCCGCCCCCACCGTGAGCAGCAGCAGCGCCCCCATCACCAGCGGGCCGGGGATCCACGCCACGTGGGCCCGCTCCGTGAAGTCGCTGAAGTCCCGGGGCGGACGCGGGTGGCTGTAGACCTTGAAGAACCACGTCACGAGCAGGACGATGAGGATGGGTCCATACGCGCGGTTGAGCCGCGTCGCGATGGCCGACCCCAGCGACAGCTGGATCTGCGGCCGCGACATCTCCACCGCCAGCTCCCGCAGGGCATCCGGATCCACCGGCTCCCGCCGCAGCATCGGCGCCCACCAGCCGTCCTCCAGCAGGCGCACCCGGCGGTTCCACAGGTCGTAGTAGCGGTAGCGGCGCGCCTCGATGAGCAGGAACGACACCACCATCCAGATGCCCACCAGGAACGTCACGTGCGAGCTCTCCGGCGTCGCGAAGCCGAAGGAGATGACCGCCGCCGTCGTGGTCAGCGCCCAGTTCGTCGTCGTGTCCAGGCGCGTGCGCCACGTGTCCGAGCGGCTCAGCTCCCCACGGAACAGCTGCGCCATGGCCTGCTGGGAGACCAGGGGCTGCTCCAGATCATTCGGCCTGCGCTCTTTCACACTCATCCGTGCCAGGGAAGGTGGGGATGACCCGCGCCATCAGCCAGGGCCTCCCGCCAGCCAGGCCCTCGTGCTCCGTCACGGGCCTGGCGGTGTGCGGGGGTGGACACTCGCGCGCGCGCCCACCGGGGGGGCCGGGTGGCTGCGAGCAGGGGGAGTGCGCATCGTCCGCCCTTGAGCGTGCCTTCCGATACCGCCATCACCGCACTGTCGGGCCTGCTCTCCGACGAGGGCGAGCGCATCACCCGCCTGTGGGCCAAGCGCCTGCGGGCGGAGACCTATGAAGTGGAGGTCCCCGGCCGCGACCTGCGCGCGCCCCTGCACCACCTGCTGGACGAGCTTGCCCGCCTGCTCCGCGACCGGGGCGAGGACGCCGTGCGGCTGTGGCCGGAGGTGGTGCGCTCGCACGGGGCGTACCGCTACGACCAGAACTTCGAACCCGAGGACCTGACGCGCGAGTTCAAGTCGCTCGAGGAGGTGCTGCTCTACGTCTACGCGCGCCGCAACGGGGGCTTCATCGACGCGGACGTCGCCGAGCTGGTGTCGGAGCTGGTGTGGGAGGCGGACGCGTCCGCGCAGGCCTCCTACGCGCGCGTCCTCAAGACGGAGGAGGTCCGCTTCCGCGAGGCCGCGGTGATGGAGTCGGTGCTCAACCACGTGGAGGTGGGCATCCTCCTCGCGGAGACGGACGGCATGGTGTCCTTCGCCTCGCCGCCGGTGAGCCGCCTGATGGGCGTGCCCATGCGCGCGGTGGTGGGTGCGCGCGCCGCCAGCTCGCTGGCGCCCGTGCTGACGCAGGTCAACGCCCGGCACCCGACAGGCGAGCCCTTCCGCGTGCAGGACATGCCGTTCCTGCGCGCGCTGCGCGAGAAGGGCCCGGTGCGCGGCGTGATGATGGTGGTGGAGCGCCCCGGCGGCACCGACGCCACGCTGGAGATGAGCGCCACGCCGGTGTGGGAGGAGGACCACGTCCTCGCCGGCGTCATCCAGACCTTCAGCGACCGGACCGAAGCGGCCGTGAAGACCAAGGCGCTGGAGAACGCCCATGGCGAGGTGCGCAGGCTCCAGGGACAGCTGCTGCGACGCACGCGGCAGCAGGCGCTGGGGCAACTGGCGAGCGGCGCCGCGCACGCGCTCAACAACTTCCTCAACGTGCTGCGGCTGCGCATCACGCTGCTGCAACGCGAATACAAACCCGAGCACGTGGAGGCGCTGGACAAGACGGTGCGCCAGATTGGCGAGCTGGTCGCGCGGCTGCAGGAGTTCGGCGTGCAGCGCACCGAGGAGCGGCTGGCCAACGTGCCGGTGGACCAGACGGTGCGCGAGGCGCTGGAGCTGGCGCGAGGCGAGCTGGAGCAGCGCGAGCACCCCGTGCACACGGAGCTGGACCTGGGCTTCCCCTGGGGCGTGAAGGCGGACGCGGGCTTCTTCCGCGAGCTCATCGTCAACCTGCTGCTGTCGGCGCGGGACCGGATGGAAGGGGGCGGAACGCTCCGGGTCCGCACCCGTCCGGAAGGGGAGGGATGGCTGACGTTGACGCTGGAGGACGGCGGCTCGCCCTACGCGGTGGAGGAGCTGGCGCGCTTGTTTGATCCGCTGCGCCGCGACCCGGGCGCGCCCCAGTTCTCGCTGTTCCTGGCGGTGGCGCGCACGCAGGTCCAGCGCTGGGGCGGAGAGCTCACGGTGGAGAACCGGCGGGACGGCCCGGGCGCGAGCTTCGTCGTGCGGCTGCCGCGCTTCAGCGACACCGCGGTCAGCGACAGCGCCGCCAACGAGCCGGTGCGGATGGCGCCGGGAGGCGTGCCGCACCTGACCCGGCCCGCGCGCCGGGTGCTGGTGGTGGACGACGACCTGGACAACGCGCGGATGATGGCCGAGGTCCTGGGCGAGGAGGGCTACGACGTGCAGGTGGCGCACAGCCCGGAGCTGGCGCTGCGCATCTGGGAGAAGCACCCCTTCGACGCCGCGCTCCTGGACGCGGTGATGCCGGAGATGACCGGCTGGGAGCTGGCGCGCGAGCTGCGGCAGCGCACGCCCCAGGCCTTGCTGGCCATCGTCACCGGCATGGACGTGCGCGGGCAGAACCGCGCGAGCCTCGCGTTGGTGGACGCGGTGTTCCGCAAGCCCATCGACGTGGGCGCGCTGGACGAGTTCCTCGCGCAGACCCGGGGAGAGGAAGCGCCCGCCGAGGGGCTGGACGCTCCCGACAGTCGCTGAGCACCCCCATGGCGTCCGTTCGGGGCGCCTGCGCGAGCGAACGGCGCGGCAACCCGAACAGCACTTCCGCCAACCGTCTGGATCTTGTCCAGGGGGTCCGCTACTCCGCTATCCTGTTGTGGTGCGTGTGTTTGCGAAAGGAAGTGCCGGATGCCGCAGCCAACGATTGGGATACTCGCAGGGATGGGCCCGCGGTCCACGGCTCCCTTCATTGAGCTGGTGCTCACGGAATGCCAGCGTCAGTACGGGGCGACGAACGACATCGACTTTCCGAAGATGATGATCTGCTCATTGCCGGCGCCCTTCTACCCGGACCGGCCGACGGACCACGCCGCGATGGAGGCGACCCTGCGCGAGGGGCTCCAGGACGTGGCGCGGACTGGGGCTGACTTCATCGCGATTCCCTGCAATACCGCCCACGTCTACCATTCCAGCCTGGCGACCAGCATCGATGTACCGCTGTTGAACATGGTCCGTCTGACAGTCGATTCCCTTCCCGACACGTCGCGGTCAATCGCGCTCATCGCGGCACGACCCACGGTGGAGTCCGGCATCTACCAGGAGGGCCTCCGTCGGATGGGAAAGCGGGTGGTCGACCTGGACTGGCAGGGCCAGGTCGACCAGTTGATCGGTTCGACCCGGGGCTCCAGGGACGCGGCCGTGTTCCGCTCGGGCTGGGCTTCCCTGGTCGAGCGGGCCGCGTTGGCGGGGGCGGACACGATGCTCATCGCCTGCATGGACTTGAGTGCCATCAAGGTCCACCTCGACACGGAACTCCAGGTGCTGGACGCGGGAGAATGTCTGGCGCGGGAAATCGTTGGCCGGTGGCTCTCCCTTCGCGCGCACGATGCGGGGCTCGCGGTGTTCCACGAGCGCCGCCGCGGGCGATTCAAGGTGACGACCGATCCCAAGCAACTGGATGCGCAGTCGATACACGCCTCCCTCACCCGTTCGTACTGGGCCGAGGGAATCTCCAAGGACCTCGTCGCGCGCTCGCTCCAGCGGTCGCTGTGCTTCGGCCTCTTCGACGAGGATCGTCAGGTGGGGTTCGCGCGGGTCATCACGGACCATGCGACCTTCGCCTATCTTTGTGATGTCTATGTCCTGGAGGAGTACCACGGGCAGGGACTGGGGACGTGGTTGGTGGAGGCCGTCGCGGAGCATCCGTCCCTGGCGAAGGTTCGTCGCTTCGTCCTCGCGACCCGGGATGCGCACGGGCTCTACGCGAAGTTCGGCTTCACGCCCTTGCAGGCGCCTGACCGGTTCATGGAGATCTTCCGGCCCCAGGTCTACAAGTCGAAAGGCTGAGCCGACGCTGGGGGCGAGCCCCGCCTCTCATGGCCCCGGTGTCCCATCGGGGACAGGTCCGACAGGGCCTACGACAGGGACGGAGATGCATTCTAGAGTCCCCGCGCGTGATGCCCCTGTCGGAACTGGAGCGCCTGCGCCGCAAGGTGGAGGCGGGAGACGTGCTCAGCGACGCGGAGCTGGACGCGCTGCGCGCGGAGGCCGCGTCGAGCCCCGGCCCCACGCTGCGCCTCACCGTGGCGCATGCCCTGGTCAACGCCGACGCCGAGCGTGAAGCCCTGCCGCTGATGCAGGCCCTGCGACGCGACTTCCCGGAGGACCTCCAGGTGCGCCTGGGGCTCGCGCGCACGCTGCTGGGCCTGGAGCGGCACCGCGACGCGGAAGGCGAGCTGCGCGAGGCGCTGGTCCTGAGCCCCGGTGACCCGGAGGCCCTCAAGGTGCTCGCCGTGCTCGCGCTGCGACAGGGCGAGGCCGCGCGCGCCCGCGCCTACGTGGCCGAGGCCGTGGCGCGGGACCCCTTCGACGCGGAGGCGAAGCTGCTGCGCGCGGAGCTGGAGGCCGCGGACCTGCCCCCGCCTCCGGTGGTCGAGGAGCAGGTGCTGCGCCCGGAGTTCACCGCCGCGCTCACCGCCGCGCTGGGCCGCGCGGGCGTGGCCTTCCGACGCCAGGGCAAGGACCTGCTGGTGAAGCTGGCCTCCGGCGGCGTGGGCCGCGTGGACGTGGGCTCGCTGTATGCCGCGTACCGCGAGGCCCCCGGGGCCCAGGGGCTCACCGCGCACGCGGAAGCGCTGGCGGCGCGGCTGGGCGGACTGTCCTCGGGCGTGGGCCCGACGGGCGTGGCGTTGGATTCACTGCGGCCCGTGCTGCGGCCGGCGGGGTTCGTGGCGGGAACCCAGGGCGCGCTGTACCGGCCGGGCCCGGCGGGGCTGGAAGTCTTCTACGTGCTGGAGGACGCGGAGTTCGTGCGCTACCTGCCCGCCAGCGCGCTGGGGGAGTCAGGGCTCACGCTCGAAGCCGTGGACGCGGCGGCGTGGCGCAACCTGGAAGCGCATCCCGCCGACGTGCGGCCCGTCGTCATCGACCAGGGCGAGGTGCGGCTGGCGGAGGCGTTCTCCGGCGTGTGGGCCGTGACGGGCGGGGATGGACACGATGGGGCGCGGCTGCTCACGAAGGCCCAGCGTCGGTGGCTCGATGCCGCCACGGGCGGCGGGCTCCTGCGCGTGAGCCTGGGCCGCCGCGAGGTGGCGCTGCTGTGCCGGGCGTCGGACGCGGGCTCGGTGCAGGTGCTCACCGCGCTGGGACATGCACCGGACGGGGTCCCCGGACTGTTCCTGCTGGACGGTGAGTCGCTCCGCCAGGCGCCGTCCTGACGGCCAGCGCGGACTCCCTGGGTGCTACGTCGGACGAGGAGCCCTCTTCCTTCGCGCTCCCAGCGCTCCAGACGCGGCGGCCCGCAGGAGGCGGCGGAAGGTGGGGCATTCCATGTGGCTCGGCGCGGAACAGGCCGCGGCGTGGCGGAGGCCGTCGCGCATGGCGCTGAGCTTGCGGAGCGTCTTGTCCAGCTCCTCCGCCTTGTCCGCGAGCATCTGCCGGTCGATGCGCGGTCGCCCGTCTGACGCGAACATGCGCGCGATCTCATCGAGCGAGAAGCCAGCGTCGCGCCCCAGTGCGATGAGCGCCAGCCGTTCCAGCACGCCAGGCTCGAACAGACGGCGCAGGCCCCGCCTGCCGATGGAGGTGATCAGCCCCTTCTCCTCATAGAACCGCAGCGTCGAGGCGGGAACCCCCGACCGCTTCGCCACCTCGGTGATGTCCAGGTCTCCCATCCGCTTGACCTCAAGTCGACTTGAAGTGCCACAGTGCTGTTTCCACTGCTTGAAGGCAAGTCAGTCGAGGGAGCCAATCATGGATGACACGCACCAGACCGATGACGCGCAGACGAGGCTTTGGAACGGCCCCGCCGGACGCGCCTGGGTCGACTCGCAGGCGTTGCTCGACGCGATGTTCACACCGTTCGAGGACCTGCTCGTCGAAGCGGTCTCCGTTGGCTCGGCGGCCCGGGTGCTCGACGTCGGCTGCGGCACCGGCAGCACCACGCTCGCCGTCGCGCGGCGGCTTGGGGCGAAGGGCCACTGCGTCGGCATCGACATCTCGGAGCCGATGATCGCCGCCGCCCGGGCCCGCGCCGAACGGGAAGGCACGCCGGCAAGCTTCATCCGCGCCAACGCGCAGGGCCATGCGTTCGAGCCCGCGAGCTTCGACCTCATCGTCTCCCGCTTCGGCGTCATGTTCTTCGACGACCCTGTCCGGGCTTTCGCGAACCTGCGGCGTGCCGCGAGCCCCGACGCCGGGCTCCAGTTCATCGCGTGGCGGAGTGCCGCGGAGAACCCGTTCATGACGACCGCCGAGCGCGCCGCGGCACCGCTCCTGCCGAACCTCCCCGCCCGCCGGCCTGATGCGCCGGGGCAGTTCGCCTTCGCGGACCGGGGCCGGGTCTCCTCCCTCCTGGAGGAGAGTGGCTGGGCAGACATCGAGCTCCAGCCCATCGATGTCGTCTGCACCCTGCCCGAGAAGGAGCTGGTCCGTTATCTGACCCGGCTCGGTCCCGTCGGTCTGCTTCTTCAAGAGGCGGACGTCCGAACCCGCGCGCAGGTCATCGAAACGGTCCGTGCCGCCTTCGAGCCCTACGTGCACGGAGCGGAAGTCCGCTACACCGCTGCCTGCTGGAAGGTCAGCGCTCGCGCGGGTACCTGATTCACGGCTCAAGACCGTTCGCAGCAGCCAAGCAGGTGTTCGCCGTTACCGCCAGACGGGGATTCGGGCGCGGAGGGATGACGTTATCGCAGCCCTGTCTTCGCTGCATTGGCTGCCTTGCGCAGTCCCTCCAGGATCGGTTCGCTGACGGTGTCTGGGAAGTCGCGTGGAAGCAAAGCGCGCACCTGTTCGATGACTTGAGGAGTCTTCTCGATGACCTCTTCAAAGATCTGGCGAGCGGATTCCTCAAGCCCACACTGGCGAGCAGTGTCGAGCCAGTGGGCCATGCGAATCTCCTTCCATTTGTAGTGCCGGTTGGCGCCGAAGACAGCCATCGCCATCTTCACCTTGTGTGGCGAGAGCTGATTTCGTTTCCGCCCAAGAAAGGGGTAGGCGGAGAGAACGTCGTACCTGGGCGTCAACCGGAAGTGTCCTCCCGCTTCGATGAAGACACTGAAGTTCTTGGCGTGACCATCGATCGCGCACAACAACCAGAAGAGGAACTGCGTCCGGAGGAAGTCGTAGCGATCCTCAAGGGCATTGCTCGACCCAAGGAGTATTTCAAGGATCTTGCGGATGCCAGGACCCCCATTTTGTTCGTACTTCATTCCCGGAGGGGTTCCCGTCACCTGGCAGAAGTCTTCTTGCGGCAGGCGTATGAGCCAGGAGCCATCGCTGGCCAGACGACGATCAAAGCGTTCCACGACAAGGACTTGCTGCCCGGCGAAGGCCCTGATCTCGCATGGTGCGCATTGCACGCCATAGTGGCGTAGGACCTGCGCGCAGAGCCATTCGTTCTCGACCGAGGCGGAGAGATCAATCCCGAAAGGGTCGGATGCGGCCATCGGGAGCTTGAAGATGTGCGTGGTGGGCGTGGTGCCCTCCGGCACCCACCATTTGTTGTCGTGCCAGAGAAGTGCGGTCTTCTCCTGGGCGCCGGCCAGGGAGATCCGGAAGTCGTCATCGTCCTGTGCACCCATTGTGGGCGTGCGCACGCGAGTGAGGATCTGCCCGACCCCTGCGTCGGTGATCGGACGGCCTTGGATGAGACGGACGTCTGGAGGTAGAGCGTCCGGTCGGAGGAGTTGGACTGCGCCAACGCAGTCACGACCGGCCTCTTCAAGCAGGTCGAAGGGCGATGTCGACGAGACGCCGAAGCGGGTCATCATCCGCCGCCGGATTTCGTCGCTGTCCGGAAGCAGGTTGTCGAAGAAGGGTTGTACGACCTTCGTCCTGTAGGGCTCATCCGAGGGGCGCAGCGGCATCGACAGCGACAGGGGGCGGGCGCGGGGCGATTGGATCCACTCCTCAAGGTAGTTGAAGCGATGCTCGCCCATGTCAACCGTCCATCGGCCCACGCGCTCGCCATTCATCCACACGTCAAGTGCACGCGTCTTCGAAGGTCGTGCCATGCCCTACCACTCCGACTGCGTCTTCTGTGGGGTTCTATCGCGGAGTACGAACTCGACATTCAGACCTGCGAGGATCTGGAACAGGCGATCCACACCGAGCCGGTCCGGATAGGTCTCCGCGTGCGAGATCGCCTTCTGGGTAAGACCCAGGCGGGTCGCCAACTGGTCCTGTGTCAGCCCCCGCGCCCGGCGATAGCCGCGGAGGACGGCGCCAAGCTGTGCGGGGGTTTGGGCGGAAAAAGTGATCATTATTCCTCCAGGCGGATAACCGAAAAATATCCCGCCCAGGGGATATTGCCAGAATATCCCCACCAGGGGATATCTACTCATTATCCCGCTGGAGGAATATTGGGCGGATCCCCGATAACCGGTTTCGAGGGAGCCGAAATCTCGCCCGGAATCAGCCCGCGCTTCCCAGGGGCAGCGTGTCCACGAAGCGCACCTCGCGGAAGCCGAGCGTGAGCAGCAGTCCCCGCAGCGAGCGCTCCGCGGACTGGCGCGCCTTGTCCTGCAGCCGCGTGTCCTGCCGGACCTCGCGCTCGAAGGCGAGGCGGGCCTTCTCCAGGAGCTGCGCCGTCTGCGCGCTGTCCAGGTTGGAGTCGATGATCTCCGTCTCCCCTGGCCGCAGCGCCACCGTCACCACCAGGGGCGGCAGGAGCACGTCCACCCGCGTGCCCGCGGCGTGCAGGTGGCTTGCGTCGAAGCGCTGGAAGTCGAAGCCCAGGTGCGCGTCCGCGAACACGATGGCGCGCCCGTGCGGGTTCTTCAGCGTGTAGCTCGCCCAGAGCAGCACGTCCTTCCACAGGGCATCGGTGGCCGCCGGCTCCGGCGTGAACACGACCTTCTTGTAGAGGGCGACGTCCAGCGTCTCCAACCTCGCCACCTCCCGCATCTGCTCCACCACCGCGGCGCTGTCCGGCAACTTCTGAGCGGCCGGGCGCAGCAGCACCCATGCGACCAGCGCGCCGAGCGCGGCGGCGGCGAGGACGGAGAGGACTCGCGAGAGGTTCGCCATGGCCCGGCAGTCTACCCGCTTCCTTTGCACCGGCGTCCTGGGGCAGCGTGTCGCCTGCGCACCTGGCGGGCGCTGGAGGCTCGGAGATGGGATGGACCTGACGGACGCGGAGGTGGAGGCCCTGGGCACGCACGGATACTTCCTGCGCGACGCCTTCCTCGGCGAACCTCGGGCCCTCGCGGTGCGGGACGCGGCGCTGGCCCGGGTGGAGGCAGGCGTGCTCCGGCCCGCAGGCATCCGGCGCGGCGCGGACCACTCGCTCGACACCTCCGTGCGCGGTGACCACATCGAATGGGTGCTGCCCGGCGCGGACGCCGCGCTGGAGACCCTGTGGCACCACTTCCGTGAGCTGGGCGACGCGGTGTCTTCGGCCGCGTACCTGGGCCTGGGGCGCTTCGACGTGCAGCTCGCCTGCTACCCCGGGGGCGGCGCGCACTACGCGCGGCACCGCGACGCGTTCCCGGGTCAGTCCAACCGGCGGCTCACCGCCATCTGGTATGCCAATGCCGGCTGGACGCCCCAGGACGGCGGCATGCTGCGCCTCCATCCCGAGGACACCGGTGCTCCGGTGGACGTGGCGCCGGTGCTGGACCGGCTCGTGGTGTTCCTCAGCGAGCGGCTGGAGCACGAGGTGCTTCCCTCGCACGCCACCCGCCTCGCCCTCACCGCCTGGTTCTACGGCCGGGGCGCCTAGCCCGCGTCCCAACCGAGGACAGGGCCCGCATCCCAGCGGGGACCCGGACCGGCATCGAACGCGGAGCCGGCGTCCACCGTTCCTGCGTCGACCTCGCCGGTGCTGCCCTCCAACACACCGATGATGTAGATCTCCCCGGTTCCCTCCGTGCCCGGGCAGGCGTACGGGTTCCGTTTCAGCAGGATCCGCGTGTACGCGACGGACCCCGCGTACACGTCCACGAAGGAGGCGCCGGCGTACACCGCGCGCCCCGCGGCGTTGTAGGCCTGCACTGACACCGAACGCTCCTCCCCGCGGGGGACGTTGTTGATGATGCCCTCGATGTAGCCGTTCCCCACGGAGAGGGCCTTGGGCCCGATGGGCGGGAAGTCCGAGGCGGACACGGTCGCGTCCGCGCTCACGACGCCGCACGCATCCCCCTGCAGCGAGATGCGCAGCTTCACGGACTCCTCTCCGAGCTCGCCGTCCGGCCCGGTGCCCTCCCCGGGCTGACAGGCCGCGCCCAGCAGCGCAAAGCCCATTCCCAACACGACTCTCCAGCCGGCTCGCTTCATATTCCCTCCCTGGTGGCGCATCGACCGCGCGCCGTTGAGACACGCTCGCCCGCCAGGTTGGGACATGAAGAAAGGACAAAGCCTGCCTGCCCCCCAGGCAGATTTATTTTCAAGGGGCATTTTCAGAGGGGGCGGTGCCAGCCGGAGCGCCTGCGGTGCCTGCCCTCCGGCCGAAGAGTGCCTACGTTGCCCAACAGTCATGTTCGTACGGGAGAGCCAAATCATGATCCAGAACAGGATGAAGCGTCATTGGGTGGCGGGGCTGGCGATGGGGGCCTCGATGGTGTTCCTCGCCGGCTGCGGAAGTTCGAAGGCCGCCCGGGTGGACGACAAGATGATGGCGCGGGTCCCCGAGGATCAGCTGGGGGAGGTGCGTGAGGCGCAGCAGGCCCGCACCAAGGCCGCTGACAACGTGACGCGGGCCGAGGTGGCCGTGCGTGACGCGGAGCGCGCCGCGGACGTCTCCCGCCGCAACGGGGATGCCGCTCGGAGTCGCATGGAGGCGGAGCAGGCGGCCGTGAAGGCCGCGGAGGCTACCGGCCAGTCGGGCCCCATCGCCCAGGCGCAGACGAGGCTCCAGGGCGCCGCGGCGGGACGCGCCGCGGCCGAGGCCGAGGTGGCCTGGCATCTGCGCAAGACGGACACGCTCAAGGCGGAGAAGGGCCTGCGCGATGCCGAGCTGAAGGTGGCGGACGCGGAGCTGAACCAGGCCCAGTACAAGGCCCTGGAGCGGTCCGGCGACGTGCGCGCCAAGGACATGTCCGAGTCGGAGTTCCTGTCCGCCATTGCTGACGCCAAGCGGGAGGTGGAGGACTCGCGCCGCCGCGTGGACGAGCAGCGGCGCACGGAGCAGGACGCCCGCGCCCAGTGGGAGCGGCTGCGCTCGCAGACCCCGCAGGCCTTCGGCGGCAGCGGCTCCGCGCGCTGACGCGCCCGTCGCTGATGTCATGAACCGCTCGAGCGGGACGGGCCCCTCGCACCTCGTGCGCAGGGGGCCTGTCCTCGCGTCCGGCGGTCACTCCACCCGCAGCGTGACGGCGCCCTTCAGGTCGCGCTGGAGGGTGAGCCAGAGCGCCTTGCCGGCGGCGTCCACCGACGCGAAGTAGTCCGTGTCCGCGGTGAGCTTCTGTCCGTTCAGCGTGACGGCACCGGGCGCGCTCGCGGCGGTGTAGTCGTGCACCACCAGCATCGGGTGCATGAGCGTGCGCCCCGCGGTGTCGAACGCCAGCGCCACGCGGTTGGAGGCGGCGTTCGCTTCCCACGTCGCATGGACGGGGTTGTAGCCGGCCACGTCGTAGGTCACCTCGTCCGTGCGGCCCACGCCGCCCGGGCCGCGCGTGCGCACGGTGCCCTCGGTGGCGGAGAGCTTCACGCCCTGCCACGCCTCCACCTCCGACGCGAGCGACAGCACCGGATTGGACGCGTGCGTGCCCAGCACCATGAAGACGGAGTAGCTCTGGTACGGGTAGCCGGAGAGCATCACGCCGTCATCGCCCAGACGCGGGTACTGCCTCATGCCCACCGCGCCGAAGTTGCTGCCCCACGCGAGCCGGTGGGAGTTGGTGACGAAGGGCAGCTCGTACTGGTTGAGCTGGTAGGGCCAGTTGTAGTCCGCGGGCATGGGGCCGGCCTCGTGGCGCGTGCCCCACTCGGGATACAGCCAGTAGCCGCCCGCGGGCTTCTGCTGCCACGTCTGGGTCTGCACCGCGCCCATCTCCGCGTCGGGCGCGGCGGTCCACATGCGCGTGTAGGGGACGATGTTGGGCTCGCGGTAGTCCCAGCCGGTGGCCATCGTCACCGGCGAGTTCAGCGTGACGAAGCGGTAGCGGTCGCCCCAGCCCAGGCCGGCGATGTTCGCGTTGGCGTTGCCGTCGAAGCCCAGGTCGCCGTAGGGCGAGCGCACGTCGGCTTCAATCCGGTCCGCGGGGAAGCCGGAGGAGTCATGGGTGATGGCGTAGAGCGGGTGGTCGCGGCCGGTGGCGAAGAGGTACTGCACCGTCACCTGCACCACGTGGCCGTCCAGCGACAGCGGCCACTTCAGCTCGTGCAGCGCATGGTGGGCGCCCTTGAAGACGGTGCGCCCGGTGCCGCGCGCGTCCTGCGTCCACGCTCCCCATGGCTGGCCGTCCTTGAGGTGGCTGGTCACCATGCCCCAGCCGGGCACCTGCGGGTTCTGGCCGTCGCAGGTGCGCTGGGCCCCGGCGGCCTCGTAGGTGTAGCGGCGGATGTAGCCGCCATTCCAGCCCGCCGGATCCGCCGCGTCGTTGCGCACCAGCGACACCGAGCGCAGGCGGCAGTCGTGGTCGCGCCAGACGTAGCGGTCCGTCCGGAAGCCGCCCAGGTCCTGGTCGCACTGCAGGCGCACCGGCGCGCACGTCCCGCTGGCCGGGTCGGTCCCGGGCAGGCCCGTGGCGCAGATGTCCGACGCGGTGGTGTCGGGGTCGTTGTCGTTGTCGCCGGGGCGCACCTCCTTGCTGCCGCAGGCCGCCAGTCCCAGGGACAGCAGGAGCACGGCGCGTCGCGCGGAGGCAGGAGCGGGTTTCGTTCCAGAAGGCATGGCGGTCCCTTGAGAGAAGTGCCCGGGTCTCCTGTCACCCTCACCCCGGGTGGCGCAAGCCTCCACTCCGAGCGCCTGCTCGTTTCCTCCCAACTCCCAGCAGCCGGGCAGCCAGGCTCCCGCTCCCGTGGCAGGGGGGCCCCGGAGCCCTAGGGCTGTGGTCACCCTGGGGGAATGGCGGACGCTCGGAAGCTCGTCGCGGTGGGAGTCCTCGGCCTCTTGTCGGTCCCCGCGCTCGCAGAGGAGGGGGTGGAGGGCCGGGTGCAGGAGTTCTTCCTGGGGAACGGGGCCGCACCCCAGCAGCGTCATGAGTTGCAGCTGGGCACCGGGCTGGAGTGGACGCGGCAGCAGGGCGAGTCTCGCTTCGAGCTGCCCGTCGCCACCGAGTACGGCCTCAGCGACCGCGTGCAATTGGAGGCGGAGGTGGCGCTGACGACGCCGGAGGATCCGCGCGGGCTCGACAGCGCCGAGGCGGGCGTGGGCTGGGCGTTGATCAACGACGGACGGCATGGCTTCACGCTCAGCCTGGGCATGGACCTGCTGGCCACGCGCGATGACGTGGACGACCGCTTCCGTCCGGGTTTCGAGCCGTACCTGCTGGCCTACCAGGACGTGGGGCCGCTGGGCTTCAACCTCCAGCTCAAGGCGGAGGAGCTGCCCGGGGTGCGCGGCCTGGGCGGCGAGCTGCATCCGGACCTCGCGGCCGGCGCGGTGCTGGAGTTGGGACCGCTGCGGCCCACGGTGGAGGCCGCTTGGCGCGACGAGGACGGCACCTCCACGGTGCTCCTGGCGCCGGGCCTGCTGGCGCATCCGGTGAAGTCGCTGGAGTTGGGCGTGGCGGTGCCGTGGCGGCTCCATGCGGACGGAGCGCGCGACGTGGGCGTGATGGGGATGCTCATCTGGCAGGGCGGCGGCGCGTAGGCTGCCCGGAACCGCGTCAGACCGACGGGGTGAGCAGCACGACGGAGTAGCCCACCGCCGTGCGCGTCCCCGGGTTCTCATAGGAGTGCTTCTGGTCGCCCCGGAAGACGACGACGTCGCCCACTTCGAGCACGAAGCGCTCGCCGCTGGCAATCAGCGCGAGCGTGCCGGACTCACAGGCGAGGTACTCGCGGGTGCCGGGCGTGTGGGGCACGCCGGTGATGCGCGCGCGGGCCGGTAGCTCCAGCCGGTCGAACTCCATGCCGGGCAGCGGGTCAGGCAGGAGCTTGCGCAGCAGGGCCGCGCCACGCTGACGCACCAGGAGGCTTTGGCGAGGGTAGTGCCGGGCGCTCGCCTTGGGCCGGGCCAGCAGCTCCTCCAGCGAGACCTGGAGCGCCCCCGCCACCCGGTGCAGCACGGAGAGGGTGGGGTTGGCCGCGCCGGACTCCAGGTGCGCCCAGGTGGCCCGGGGCACGCCCGCCAGCTTCGCGAGCTGCACCTGCGTGGCCCCGCGTGTCTCCCGCAGCGTCCGCAGGTTGCGCGCCAGCCTGCCTGGAAGGTCCTCGTCGCTCATGCGCTGGCATTCTGCCAACCCATTGGCGGCGATGCCATCCGATGGGAGCGCTTCCGCTATTGCTCCTCCCAACGGAGGAGCAAGCCATGGACCTGAAGCATCAAGCAGTGCTGGTGACGGGAGCGAGCCGGGGGTTGGGCCGGGCGCTGATGGAGGGCTTCGCGCGCAGGGGCGCCCGGGTGGTGGGCGTGGCGCGCGACGCGAAGGCGCTGGACGCGGCGGTGAAGCCGCTCCAGGCGCAGGGCCTGCCGGTGCATGCGCTGGCCTTCGACGTGGGGGACAAGCAGGCCATCTACCCGCTGGTGGGCGCGGCCACCGCGCTGGTGGGGCCGCTGGACGTGCTGGTCAACAACGCGAGCATCCTCGGGCCCACGCCGCTGCCGCTCCTGTTGGACACCGCCTGCGAGGACGTGTCGCAGGTGCTGGAAGTCAACCTGCTGGGCCCCTTCCGGCTCAGCAAGGCGGTGGCAGGCAGCATGGTGCTGCGCGGGCGGGGCCTGGTGCTCAACGTCACCTCCGACGCGGCGGTGTCCGCCTATCCCCGCTGGGGCGCGTACAGCGTGTCGAAGGCGGCGCTGGAACACCTGACGCGCATCTGGGCCGCGGAGCTGGAGGGCAGCGGCGTGCGCCTGCTGACGGTGGACCCCGGGGACATGGACACCCGCATGCACAGCGACGCGATCCCGGACGCGGACCCCGCGACGCTGGCGAGGCCAGAGGACGTGGCCTCTCGCATCCTCGCGCTGGTGGAGGCTCGCGACACCGCCTCGGGGCAGCGGTTCGAGGCCGCGAAGTGGGAGGCCGCATGAACGCCGCCCGCTGGCCCCGCGAACACCCCGACGCGGCGAGGCTGCTGCACGTGGAGCCCCGCGCGGGCCGCTTCACGGACAGCGTCGCCTCCGACCTGCCCACGCTCCTGCGCGAGGGAGACCTGCTGGTGCTCAACGACGCGGCCACGCTGCCCGGCTCGCTCGCGGGCCGCACCGGCGCGGGCGCCGCCATCGAGTTGCGCCTGCTGGCCCACGAACCGGACGACACCTGGACGGCGGTGCTCTTCGGCGCGGGCGACTGGCGCCGCCGCACCGAGGACCGGCCCCCTCCGCCGGAGCTGCCCGTGGGCGCGCGACTGGAGGTGGGAGGCCTCACGGCGCGGGTGGTGGAGGTGCTGCCCCCGTCGCCCCGGCTGCTGCGCGTCGCCTTCGATTTGAGCGGCGCGGCGCTCTGGCAGGCGCTCTATCAAGCGGGGCGGCCGGTGCAGTACGCGTACACGGCGGGGCCGCTGGCGCTGTGGCACGTGCAGACGCTCTACGCCGCGCGCCCGTGGGCCGCGGAGATGCCGTCCGCGGGCCTGCCCCTCACGGCGTCCGTGTTCCAGCGGTTGAAGGCGCGCGGCGTGCGGTGGGCGTCGCTCACCCATGCGGCGGGGCTCTCCTCCACGGGCGACGCGGCGCTGGATGCGGCGCTGCCCCGGCCGGAGCGCTCGGACATCCCCGCGGCCACGGTGGCGTGGGTGGAGGAGACGCGGGCCCGGGGCGGGCGCGTGGTGGCGGTGGGAACGACCGTGGTGCGGGCGCTGGAAGGACGCGCGACGCAGCACGGAGGGCGCCTGGTGCCGGGCGAGGACGTGACGGACCTGCTGCTCGGGCCCGGCTACGTGCCCCGGGTGGTGCATGGGCTGCTCACCGGCGTGCATGAGCCGGGGAGCAGCCACCATGCCCTGCTCCAGGCCTTCGCGCCGCTGCCGCTCCTGCAGCGGGCGGCGGCGCACGCGGAGGCCCTGGGCTACCTGGGGCACGAGTTCGGCGACACGTGCCTGCTGCTGGATGCGTGAGCTGTCATTGGACGGTGGCGCCCGGCTCCAGCTCCACCTTCACCCAGCCCGGCTTGCGCAGGTCGAAGTTGCGGTACGCGTCGATGGCCGATTCCATGGTCTTCACGTGGCTGAGGATGGCGGTGGGGTCCACCGTCCCGGCGCGCACCAGCTCCAGCAGGCGCGGGACGTACTTGCGGTGGTTGCAGTTGCCCATGCGCAGGGTGAGGTTCTTGTTCATCGCGTCGCCAATGGGGAACGCGTTCATCGTCTGCGGGTACACGCCGATGATGGACAGCGTGCCCGCCTTGGCCAGCGCCTGCACGGCCCACTGCGCGGCCTGCGACGGCCCGTCACCGGGCACCCAGTTGTCGCCGTCCGGCTTCGTCTTGGGGGCGACCTGCGCCACCTCGCGCTTGAACTCGGGCGCCTCCGCCTTGGCCTTCTTGGCGGCGGGGCCATGGTGCGCGTGCATGGCGTCCACGCCCACCGCGTCGATGGCGCGGTCCACGCCGATGCCTCCGGTGAAGCGCTTGAGCGTCTCCACCGGATCCTCCTCCTCGAAGTTGATGACCTCCGCGCCCTGGCTCCGCGCCAGGTTGAGCCGGTCCTCGTGGCAGTCGATGGCGAACACGCGGCCCGCGCCCAGCAGCTTCGCGCTCACGATGGCGAACAGGCCCACCGGGCCGCAGCCGAACACCGCCACGGTGTCACCGGGTTTGATCTCCGCCATCTCCGCGCCGAAGTAGCCCGTAGGGAAGATGTCGGAGACGAGGATGGCCTGGTCGTCGGTGACGCCGTCGGGCACCTTCACCATCGTGACGTTCGCGAACGGGATGCGCGCCTTCTCCGCCTGGAGCCCGTTGAAGGGGCCCGTCATCGCCGGGCCGCCGAAGAAGGCCGTGCCCGCGGCGGGGCCGTTGGGGTTGGCGTCGTTGCACTGGGCGTAATAGCCGGCGCGGCAGTAGGAGCAGTTGCCGCACGCGATGGTGGAGCAGATGACCACGCGGTCACCGACGTTGAAGTTGCGCACGTCGTCGCCGAGCTCCTCGATGATGCCTACGCCTTCGTGGCCCAAGACGGTGCCGGGCTTCATGCCGGGCATGGTGCCGCGGATCATGTGCAGGTCGGTGCCGCAGATGGCGCTGGCGGTCAGCCGGATGACGGCGTCGGTGGGCTCCTTCAGCTTCGGCTCCGCGACGTCATCCAGCCGGATGTCCCCAATCCCATGGAATACGACAGCCTTCATGATGCGCTCCTTGCCCCGCCAGGGCCTTGAAAGACGAAACGGTCCACGGCGCGGTGCGCGCGGACACGTATCCCTGGACGCTGGTCATGGCGGTGCGGCGGGGCAAAGCTGTCACTGCTCCCCTTGCTGGTGAGCAGACGGGGAGGCAGTGGCCCTAGCGCCCGACCGAGTGGACCTGGAAGGCGAGCCGCTTGCCGAAGACCTTGCGGAAGGCGACGACCTCGCGCTCCGCGTTCCACAGCTCCAGGTCCAGCGGCTGGCGGGCGTGCAGGTGCAGCGTGACGATGTCGCGCCCGTGCGTCACCTTGAACTCGCGGATGGGCTGGTGGTGGCTGTGGTCCAGCGCGTTCGCCAGGCGCAGCAGCGTGGCCAGCTTGCGCACGCGCCGCGCTTCGGACGGGGTGAGGCCCGCCATGCCGGAGTGGGACAGCTCCGGCTGGGAGCGCCGGTGGTAGCGGGCGACGCGCGCGATGAGCTCGCGCTCGCGGTCCGCGAGGCCGGGGATGTCCGCGTTGTGGATGAGGTAGTACGTGTGCCGGTGGTGGCGCTCGTGGCTGACCGCGGTGCCGATGTCGTGCAGCAGCGCGGCGACCTCCAGGTGGGGGCGCACGGACAGGGGCAGCTGGTGCAGCGAGGCCAGCCCGTCGAACAGGGCCAGGGACAGGCGGGCCACCTGGCGGGCGTGCTTCTCGTCGAAGAAGAAGCGCTGGCCGATGGCGAGCGCCGCGTCCGCGAGGCTGTGGTCGTCGCGCGTCTCGTCCTGGCGGTAGAGCAGGTCCACCAGCAGGCCGTCGCGCAGGCCGCGGTTGACGACGCTGACGGACTCCACGCCCAGGTGGCGGGCGACGCCCTCCAGGATGACGGCGCCGGAGACGATGATGTCCGCGCGGCGCGGGTCGAAGCGCTTGCGGCGGCGCTCCGGCGGCATCGCGGCCAGCGTCTCCACCGCCTGGGTGAGCTGGCGCACGTTGGCGTTGCCGCCGTTCTCGCCCACGGCGTAGCCCGCCACGGCCTGGATGGTGCCGGACGAGCCCAGCGCGATGCGGGGCAGCGCGGGGAGCTCTTCGGGCAGGGTCTTGTGGAGCACCTCGTTGACGAAGCCGCGCATGAGGCGCAGCTGCTTGGGCGTCACGGCGCGCGAGGTGTCGAACACCTCCGTGAGCCGCACCGAGCCCAGCGTGAGGCTCCACAGCTCGTCGGGCCTCTCGCCGGTGGCGATGGCGACCTCGGTGCTGCCCCCGCCGATGTCGATGAGGAGCGAGCGGGCGTTGGCGGGCTTGCGGTGCAGCACGCCCAGGCAGATGAGGCGGGCCTCCTCCTTGCCGCTGACGACCTCCAGCTCCAGGCCGGCCTCCTCGTGCACGCGGCGCACGATGTCCTGGCGGTTGCGGGCCTCGCGCAGGGCGCTGGTGGCGACGGCGCGCACCTGGGCCTTGTGACGGCGGCAGAGGGCAGCGTAGCGGCGCAGGGTGGACAGGAGGCGGTCGGCGGTCTCCGGGGGCATCTCGCCGGTGGTGAAGACGCCCTCGCCGGGGCGGATGGGGTCGCGCTCCTGGTGGAGGGTCTCGAGCGAGCCATCGGCGTCGGGGCGGGCCAGCTCCAGGCGCACGGCGTTGGTGCCCACGTCGATGGCGGCGAGGACGGGCGGCGGGGTGGGGCGTGCGG
>NZ_RAWB01000909.1 GCF_003612055.1 Corallococcus llansteffanensis | reverse complement strand
CCCACCCACGGAGTCTTGCGCGGGTGGGGAGCGCGCGCCGCGTCCGGAACGCCCTGGCCCACGCGTCGCTGTCGCGAAAGCCAGGCCTCGTTGAAGCCGGGCTGCTGCCTGGACTGCCATCCGCTTCATTGCGCCCCCAAGGGTGCCGCGCCGTGCCGGGCGCGGCACCGCCGCGTGCGCTAAGAGAAAAGCCGCCGTGCCTTCTTCCCACCGACTGCCCCGACTCGCCTCGCTGCGCCCCTTCGACCACCCCGGCTACTTCGCGGTGTGGCTGGGCGCGCTCGTGTCCAACATCGGCACCTGGATGGAGACGGTGGCGATGGGCGTGTACGTCACGCAGACCACGGGCCGCGCCGAGTGGACGGGCGGCATCGTCGCGCTGTCGTTCCTGCCCGCGGTGGTGCTGTCGCCGGTGGGCGGCGCGCTGGCGGATCGCTTCGACCGGCGCGCGTACGCGGCGCTGGGCACGCTGTTGCAGATGGCGCTCGCGGCGGTGCTGACGGTGCTGGCGTTCCGGGGCCAGCTGTCGGTGCCCATCATCGGCGTCATCTCGTTCCTCAACGGGTGCGTGAGCACGCTCACCTATCCGGCCTTCAGCGCGCTGCTCGCGGAGCTGGTGCCGCCGGATGAGCTGCACCTGTCCACGAGCCTCAACTCGGCGCAGTTCAACCTGGGGCGCATCCTGGGGCCCACGCTGGCCGCGGTGGTGTTGCAGGCGGGCGGGCCCGCGTGGGCGCTGCTTGCGAACACGCTGTCCTTCTTCGCGGTGCTGGTGGCGCTCTCCCGCGTGGTGCCGCCGGCCCGGGACGCGGCGGCGAAGCTCGAGCCGCTCTGGGCGGGCATCCGGCGCGGCATCAAGGTGGCTCGCGACGACGAGGACATCTCGCTGGTGCTGGCGGCGACCTTCTTCGTGGCGGCGCTGGTGGCGCCCTTCATCGGGCTGGTGCCGGTGTTCGCCATCCGGGAGCTGGGCCAGGGCGCGGCGGCGACGTCGCTGCTGGTGACCTGCCAGGGCGCGGGCGCGGTGACGGCGGCGCTGGGGGTGGGCACGCTCGCGGAGCTGTTCGGCCAGCGCAAGCTGCGCGGCTACGCGGCGACGACCATCGCGGTGCTGTCGGGCATCTACTGGATGGCACCCACACTGCAGGTGGCGGCGGTGTGCATCTTCTTCCTGGGCGCCAACTACCTGGTGCTGATGAGCAGCCTGAGCGCGTCCTGCCAGAACCGGATGCCGCGCGAGCTCCAGGCGCGCATGGGCAGCCTCTACAGCATGGTGCTGGGCGCGGGCTACGCGCTGGGCGTCTGGTTCCAGGGCGCGCTGGCGGACCGCGTGGGGCTGCGCTTCGTGACGCTCAGCACCAGCGCCATCTTCCTGGCCCTGGTGCTCACCACGCGCCTGCTGCGCCCGGCCCGCTTCGAGAACGAGCACACGCTCCAGGCCGAAGTGCAGCCGTTCTCCGACAACGCGCACTGACCTGGGACGTCGTCGTCGGGCCCTCCGGGCCTCCGCTTCCAACCCCGTGGGAGGATGTGAGGGATTGAGCCCGGGGCCCATGCCCTGGCGCCACTTCGCATGAGGAGCACCGCCATGGATGCACGCAGGGCCGGGGTGTGGCTGTTGTTGTGCGTGCTCGTCACGGGCTGTGCCGGGGGCCCCACGGTGCGGTTGCGGACGGGGGAAGGACGGGAGCGGACGTATGCGCCGCGGACCTGGGGCCAGCGCGTCCCCGTGAGTGAGGGGGACTTCGAGGAGGCGCTGTCCCGGCTGGTGTTGGACGTGCCGTTGACGGTGCGGCCTTCGTGGCAGGGCCGCGTGGTGCGCGCTTCGGCGGGCGAGGGGGCGCTGCGGGACCAGGGGCTCGCGTACCTGCTGCGCGACCGGTACGGGAAGTGGTGCCGGGCCCATGAGGCGCCGGTGGACTGTCTGTCCTTGCTGGAGCAGGGGGCAGGCTTCAGCGCGATGGACCGGCTGACGCTCGCGGTGGGGATGTCCTTGGAGCCGCTGCGCGAGAGCCTCGCGGACGCGGTGGAGGACACGCTGGATCCGGCGTTCTTCGTGTCCGTGGTGGTGGGCGCGCTGGTGTCCTGGGCGGTGCTGGCGGCGGCGCCGGAGCCCGTGTTCACCAAGGCAGCGGCCGTGCTGGCCGCCGTGGTCCTCGCGTACCTGGGGATCGAGTCGTTCCTGGCGGTGGTGAGGGCGTGCGGGACGCTGAAGGCCGCGACGGACCGGGCCACGACGTTCCAGGAGTTGGAGGAGGCGGGAGAGACCTTCGGTCGGGTACTGGGGCCGGAAGTGGCACGGCTCT
>NZ_RAWB01000908.1 GCF_003612055.1 Corallococcus llansteffanensis | reverse complement strand
CTCCAGGCCCGTGCGGCCATCCACCCGGCTCGCCGCCTCCACCGCCGCCGCCCGCCACGGCGCTTCCTCGTCGCGCGCCAGCCGCCGCAGCAAGGGCAGCACCTGCGAGCCGCCCCACCGCCCCAGCACGGCCACCGCCGCGGGCGTCGTGCGCTGCTCCACCGCGGCCTCGAGCGCCGCCAGCGCCGCCAGCGGATGGACGGTGATGAGCTGCTCCAGGGCCCGCGACGCTGTCCCCGACAGGGATGGATCCGCGAGCAGGGCCACCAGCGGCGTCAGGGCCTCCGGAGATCGCGTGCGCCCCAGCGCCCGCACCACCACCGCGCGCAGGTCGTCCTCCGCCCACTCCAGGAGCGCGCACAGCTCCGGCACCGACGTCGCGTCCACCAACAGGACCAACGCCTCCGCCGCCACCGTGCGCGCGGGCAGCGACAGCGCCCCCATGTTCGCGAGGAGCAGGCGCCGGCCCTCCGGCCCCAGCTGACCCAGCGTGAAGAGCACCTCGCGCAAGAGCCGGTCCTCGCGCGCGACCTCCGCCACGGCCAGCGCCAGCGAGGCCTCCCCGAGCGCCCCGGCGGCCACCAGCGCCCCGGCGCGCACCTGCACGTCCTCCCCGTCCAGCGCCTGCGCCACCCGCTCCTTCACCTCCGGGATGCGGCCCAGCACTCCGCGCGCGACGGCATCCAGCTCGCCGCGCTCGTAGGGGCCCAGCGCCGCCGCCTGCGTCCCCAGGGCGACGAGGGCCGCCTCGCGCACCGAACGCACCGGCGAGCCCAGGGCGCGGCAGAGGCGCACGGTGGACGCGCCCGGCGAGCACCACCCCAGCAGCCGCAGCGCGCTGCGCTGCAACCCCGGCTCCTCCAGCAGCGGCATCACCCGGGCCACGGGCGGCGCCCGGCGCAGCGCCGCGAGCCCCTCCAGCGCCGCGAGCCGCAGGAGGACCGTCTCCGCGTCCAGCAGCCCCTCCAGGGCCCGCGCCGCGGCGTCCCCCCCCATGCGGCCCAGGGCCTCCGCGGCGGACACGCGCACGTTGAGGTCCACGTCGGAGAGCGCGTGCACCAGCACGTCCTCCACCTCCGAGCGGCCCAGGTGGCCCAGGATGTCCACCGCCAGCTTGCGCTGATCCGGATCCTCGTGCTCCAGCAGGTGCACCACCGGGCGCAGGGCCACTTCGCCCATGCCGGCCAGCGCCTCGACCGCCGCGTTGCGCGCGCCCGTCTCCCCCCGCTCGCCCAGCACGGAGATGAGCCGCGCGGTGACGCCCTCCGGATCCGGCAGGCGCCGCAGCCCTTCCGCCGCCGCGTGCCGCACGCGCCAGCTCTCGTCGTGCAGCCCCGCGGTGAAGGTCTCCAGGGCTCCGGGCGCGCGCGGGTCCACCGCCTGCAACGCCCGGTACCGGGCCTCCTCCTGCCCCGCGAGGGACTGCACCGTGTCACTCATGTGCCGTACTCCCGTCGCGGCCCGTCCTTCGAGTCCCCCGCATCCTGCCCGAAGAACCCGGGCGAGTGGACCCCCGGCGCCGTCCGGGACCCGCTCACATCGCGGCTTGCATGCCGGGCTCCGAGTCCCACCCCTCCTGCGTAAAGAACCACAGGGAGTAGACCCCCAGGACCGTGCCCAGGGGGAAGCTCGGCAGCATCAGGATGGAGAGCACGAGCGCCAGCGCCTTGGACACCCGTCCGCCGCGCAGGAGGCTGACGCCCACCGCGAGCCCCGAGATGGCCATCCACAGGACGAAGAGGGTGAAGCCCGCCAGCAGGTAGACGGGCAGGCCCTCCCACACGGGCAGACGGACGTGCCGCCCCGTGGCGAGCCGGGACAGCAGCCACGTGGCGAGGCCGAGCCCCGCGGCGCCCACCAGCGCCAGCCCATGCACGCCCAGGTAGAGGAAGCCCAGCGCCGTCCGATGTCCGCTCAGGTCTCGCATGAGGACCTGCTCTTAATCGGCGGGCCCCGCGACGAAAGCGCCTGCTCACCCCGGCGTCCCGCGCGACTCCCGCTCCAGCTCCGCGCGCAGCAGCGCCTTCAGGTCCAGCAGCAGCCGCAGCCGCTCCGGCGGTCCGCACACGCCGACGATGAAGGGTGTGCGGCCGGCGGCCATCAGCGCGGGCGCGGGCTTGATGTCACCCTTGCGCACGCGCAGCACCTCCGCGACGCGGTCCACCCGCGCCACCACGCGCCGCGCGCCCAGCCTGCACACGAGCAGCCGCGTGCGCCGCGTCTCCGGCGTCTGCTGCCCCAGCAGGCGCCGGCGCAGGTCCACCACGGGCAGCATCGCGCCGCGCAGGTGCAGCACGCCCTCCACGAA
>NZ_RAWB01000907.1 GCF_003612055.1 Corallococcus llansteffanensis | reverse complement strand
CCACGACGTGGCCCTTCATCGTTTCGGACACCACGGAGACCCACTCCTTGTCGTTCTTGTGTCGGGCGAAGAAGAGGTACGCGAAGCGCACCACGCCATCCACCACCAGCGCGATGCTCACGGGCGGAATCAGGATGTTGAGCGTCTCCACCAGCCAGTCGCTGACGTACGGCAGCGACGGCTGACCGAAGAGCAGGAAGTACACGTGGTGCAGCGCCTCCCCGTAGGAGAGGCGGTCCCCGCCCGGCCCCACGTAGCGCCACTGGTACAGCAGGGGCCCCAGCCCGAAGATGACGGCCGCCAGCAGCAGCGTGCTGCGGAACCTGCGCGACAGCGCACGCAGGTACCGCAGGTCCACCATCAGCCGCGCGCCAAGGCTCTTCATGCGCGCGGGCGCTCAGGCCGCCGGGGTGATGTCCGTGGAGGCTTCCGCCTTCGCACGGCGCTTCTCGATGAGCCACACGGCGAGCACGCCCAGCTCGTAGCACAGCAGCATGGGCCCAGCCATGAGCGACAGGTTCACCACGTCGCCCGTGGGCGTCAGGATGGCCGCCGCGATGAGGCACACCACGAAGGCGTGGCGCTGGTAGCGGATGAGCCACTTCGACTGCACCACCCCGACGATGCCCAGCAGCGCCATCACCAGCGGCAGCTCGAAGATGACGCCGAAGGCGAGGATGAGCAGCAGCACCAGCGACAGCTGCTCGTTCATCGTCAGCATGGGGCGCGTCCAGCGCGCGGCCTCCGCCTCCGCGTGGCCCTTCGCCAGCTCCTTCTCCAGCCGCCAGAGGCCCGACATCTCCTCGGCGCGCGTGGGCGCGACCCCCGCCAGCAGGCTCGCGGACTGGTCCATCGCCGCCTCCGCCGTCGCGTAGTCCTGGCGGCCGTAGGCCGTCACCGCCTCCACGCGCTTCTCCACCGCCGCGCGCAGCACGCCGCGCGCGGGCACACCCAGCCCGTCCGACGCCGCGTCCAGCAGGTCGCCCAGCCCCTTCAGGCGCGCGGTCAGCTCCACGCTCCGGGCGGTTGCCACCTCCGGGTCCTTCACCTGGCCCTGGCCGGCGGCCGTCAGCGTGGCGCTGGTCTCCTTCGCCAGGTGCCCGGCGCGCTCCACCTCGCCAATGCGCAGGAAGCGCAGCGCGTCCTCCGCGCCCAGCCTCGCCGTGTCCACGCGCTGCTCCAGCGCGAGCGTCTCCTCCTCGCTCAGGAGGAACTTGAACATGGAGGGGAGCACGAGGAAGTAGCAGAACAGCGAGCCCACGATGAACGCCACCGAGCCCAGCACCACGAAGGGCGACGCGTACTTGCGCTCCTCCGGGTAGAGCCCCGGCGCCACGAAGCCCCAGATCTGCCAGAGGATGACGGGCGTGGTGAGGAAGATGCCGCAGTACACGCCCACCTTCATCAGCACGTTGATTTCTTCGATGCCGGATGTGTAGACGAGCGAGCGCCCATTCGCGGGCAGCGCGTCCAGCACCGGCCGCATCAACAGGCCGAAGATGGGCTTGGCGAAGATGAGCGACACGGCGCCCAGCACGAGCACCGCGAGCGAGCACTTCACGAGCCGCGAGCGCAGCTCCGTCAGGTGCTCCGACAGGCTCATGCGCAGGTCGTTGAAATCAACCCCTTGGCGGTTCAGGGCTCAGCTCCGTTTCGGCGCGTTGCGCGCCACCGTGCCCGGGATGGGGGCGAGTTGCGGAAGGCCATCCTCGCCTGTCCGGGGCTCCACCCCGGCCTCGGAGGACGCCGGGGGCTCTGATGCCGCCACCGCCAGGGCCGCGGGGTCCCCAGGCAGCGGGGACGACGCAGGCGGCGCGGACGGATCCAGTTCCTGGGGCGAGGGCAGCCGCGCGGGGTCCAGCGACGCGGTGAGCGACGGCGAGGGCTCCGCGAGCAGGTTGTGCGGGGAGCCCAGGGGCAGGTGCGAGGACGCGGCCAGCTCCGGCGGCGGCGACGGCACGCGCGTGCCCGGGCGCGCCGGCAGCTCGCGGTTGAAGTCCTCGTCCATCGCGTAGAACTCGCGCTCCACCACGTTGCGCACGTCGTCCGTCTGCCGACGGAACTCGCGCATGAACTTGCCGATGGCCCGCGCCAGCTCAGGCAACCGCTGGGGGCCGAGCACGATGAGCGCGGCCACCAGGATGAACACCATTTCGCCTGCGCCGATGTTGAACATGGGTCTTCAGAGTCCCCTCAGCGGGAGTTCCCCGGTTATCGCGCCGGGAGCGGGCCCGCGCAACCGCCAGCGGACATCCAGCGTCCGTCCGGCACCGTGATGAGGGGGCGGGCGGCCGGGCCCCCGGTATGGCGT
>NZ_RAWB01000906.1 GCF_003612055.1 Corallococcus llansteffanensis | reverse complement strand
GGGGACGGACGGGGGGGACTGCTCGGCCATGGTGACGACGCGAGCGTCAATCTACCTTGGCCACGCGGCGGCGGTCCCCAAGGAACTCTTCCACTCCCAGCACGATGCTCTTCGCCACCTCGTCCTGGTAGCGCTCGGACGCCAGGCGCTTCTCGTCCTCGGCGTGCGACAGGAAGGACGTCTCCACCAGGATGGCCGGCATCCGCGCGCCCAGCAGCACGTAGAAGAGCGCCTCCTTGTGGCCCAGGTCCTTGATGCCGTCGTACTTGTTCGCCAGGCCCGTCACCAGGCTGTGCTGCACGGACTTCGCCAGCCGCGACGACTCCTCCGTGTTCGCCTTCGTCGCCAGGTCCGCCAGGATGAACTGCAGGTCGCTGATGCCCTTCTCGGACGACGCGTTCTCACGCGCGGCCAGGCGGATGGAGTAGCGGTCCGCGGACGTGTTGAGCGTGTACGTCTCGATGCCGCGCAGCTTGTGCGTCGCCGCCGAGTTGCAGTGCACCGAGATGAACAGGTCCCCGTGCGCCTCGTTCGCCAGCTTTGCCCGGTCCTCCAGGCGGATGAACGTGTCGTCGTCGCGCGTGAGCACCACCTCCAGGCCCTTCTCCCGCAGCCCGTCCGCGACCTTCTTGGAGATGGCCAGCGACACCTCCTTCTCCTTCGTCCCCTCCTTGCCCACCGCGCCCGAGTCGTGCCCGCCATGGCCCGGGTCGATGACCACGCGCCGCACCTTCAACCCGAGCTGCTCCGCCAGCGTCAGCTCCGCGTTGCGGGACTGCTTCGCGACCGCCTTGAGCCGCGCCTGCGCCACCTGCGCGTCCACCGGCGCCGTCACCGGGCGCGGGGCCTCCGGCATCGGAGACACCGCCACCGCGCGCGGCGGCTTCGACGCGACGACCTCCGGCTCGGAAGGCTTCGACTCGACCCGCGGCGCCGTGGCGTCCATCGCAGGCTTCGTCGCCACGGACGGGGACTCGGCGCGGGCTTCCGGCTTGACGGGCTGCGAGGTGCCGCGCGAGGAGGCCACGGCCTCCGGCCCCTTCGACTCCGGGGCCTTCGTATCGTGAGCGTCCTTCGCGGCGTCCTTCGCCTCGAGGGCCTTGTCGGCGACGGTCGGCGCGTCCTTGATGACCACCGCCGGGTCCTTCGCGTCGCCCGGAGGGGAGACAGGGGTGTTCAGCACGGGGGACGGCTCGCGCGCGAGCTTCGTGATGGCGTCCACCAGGGCGGAGCGGTCCTGCGGCGTGGCCTCGGCGACGGCGGTGTCCTGCGCGCCCTTCCCTGTCGGGGGCAGCGTCTTCACGGTCGGCCGCGCGGGCGTCGTCTTCGACGTGGGCAGCGAGGCCAGCAGCGCCTTGAGCTCCTTGCCCTGGTCGCCCTTGGGGTTCGTCGCCAGCGACTCGGTGAGGACCTTGCGCGCGGCCTCCGGCCGGTCCAGGCGGTTGACGTGGATGCGCGCCAGCGCCAGCGCCGCGTCGTCCGCGAGCCGGTGCTTCGGGTGCGCCTCCAGCAGCTTCGAGTAGTCGGCGATGGCCGACTGGAGGTCCCCCTCCACGAAGGAGATGCGGCTCAACTCCTGGAGCAGATCGCCCGCGGTGAAGAGCGCGTCGGGCGCGCGGTCGCTCTTGGGGTAGTGGCTGGCCACGGCCTCGAAGCGGTGCACCACGTTGAGCCAGTGGTGGCGCAGCTTGCGGCGGGAGGCGTCGTCCTTCAGCGCGTAGTACGAGCGCCGGGCCTGCTGATACGCCTCCTCGGCTTCGTTGCGCTTGCTGGCCCCGGTGGCGTTCGGCGCCATCAGCATCAGCACGGGCAGCACGAAGTGGGAGAAGCGTACTCGCATGGAAGCCTCCGGACGTTGCAGCTACAGGCGTGTGTCACACGGCCCCCGGGGACCGGCAACTTTTCAGCCCCGTCCGCGCGTGCTTCAGCGCACCCAGCCCAGCTTCCGCGCCAGCTCTTCGTCGATGACCCGACACCACCCGGGCTCGCTCGGGACGACGGCCGCCAGCACCTTGTCGCCGTTGCGCACGGGGGCCCGCTGGGGGCGGCAGCGCGCCCGCACGGCCTGTTTCACGTCCTGGCGGAAGTAGTGCGCGGGGAACTCCGCCTCGCCCCTTCCTTCCGGCAGGAAGCCGTCGTCCGGGGTGAGCCACACCAGCGCGCCCAGCCGCAGGGGCACCACCTCCTTGCGGAACAGCCGCCGCAGCTCCCAGCCGAGGCCGCCTGCCGCCACCAGCGCGCCCAGGCCCAGCCCCCAGGGCAGCCACCCCACCCGGGCGGCCTGCTCGCGCGCGTAGGTCGCCTCGCGCGGCACGCCCGGACGCGACGGGTCCACCAAGAGGCGCACC
>NZ_RAWB01000905.1 GCF_003612055.1 Corallococcus llansteffanensis | reverse complement strand
GGACCCCCAACGTCCCCAACACCCGCCAGCGCCCCACCTCCGTGCCGGGTTGGAGCGCCGCGGGGAACACCTGTGATCTTTCCGGGGTCATGGACCCGCAGAGTCACATGGATTCCCATCAACCTCAAAGGTCCTGGTCCACACTCCGCCCGGACAACCCCGGTTGCCGCCGGTGTAAAAAAGGGGGTTCACCGAAACGTGACAGCGTGTCCGACCGAAAATGGCATGGGTGGGGTGAGTCAGACCAATTTGGTGTATTGAGCCGTCTCACCACAGTTCCCCCCGTCGTTCCCCCCTACGAGGAGTTCGTGATGCTTCGTCGTCTCAGCTCAACCCTTCTTGCCGCGAGCATGTTCGCCGGTTGCGGTGGTATTGAAACCGAGCCGTCCGCCGAGACGGTCGCGCCCGCGTCCATCCAGGACCAGCAGGCGCCCATCCTCACCACCACGGACGTGGACGTGGCCCCGGAGTGTCAGGGCATCCTCACCTTCGTGAACACGTCGACGTACGCGACGCTGGACCAGTTCCTGCCGAGCAACGTCGTCACCAACCTCGTGAACCGCCGCGCCACCGCGCCGTTCACGTCGCTGGCGGACCTGTCGTCGGTGCCGCTGGTCGGTGAGACCCGCCTCAAGCAGATCGAGGGCGGCGCCCGCACCCGCGACTTCATCGACGCGGACTGCACCGGCATCTTCGACGGCATCGCCATCTCCCACGACGACGCGGCGGCCATCGTGTCGCTGGTGAACACCATCGACGACTCGGAGCTGCACGACGTCCTACCGGACGCGTGGAACGGCGCCGCCAACCTCCTCAACCTGCGCCCGTTCACGTCGGCCCAGGCCATCTCCAACGTGGCCGGCATCGGCGACGTGAGCTTCCGCAACATCCGCAACTCGGCCACGCTGAGCCGCCCGTTCGAGGCGCTCGCCGCCGCGCTCAACGCCATCCCGAGCAACGGCTCCTACGGCGCGGTGCTGCAGCGCCACTTCGACTGGTGGGAGGTCGTGACGGCCAACCACCCGTACTCCCGCGGTGGCCCGACGTGCTTCGGCCTGGAGCCCAGCAGCGTCCCGTACGGCGCGACCATCCGCCCGAACCTGGCCAACGCCGCGGAAGTGCGCGCCGAGGTCAACTCCACGCTGGCCTACGTCAACGCGAGCAGCAAGATCCCCGCCGGTGTCATCTCCGCGGGCCTGGCGAACCTGGACGCGCGCATCGCGGGCCGGTCGTTCAAGGGTTGCATCTTCAGCTACGCGGATGACCCGTGGAGCAGCCACAGCGCCGCCATCTTCGTCGACACGGTGAACGGCTTCAGCGTGCTGTCCGAGACATGGTGGGCGGAGTAGTCGTCCCCGGCTGACAGCCCGGAAGCAAGAAGCCCCAGGTTCCCGCGGAGGGAGCCTGGGGCTTTTCCATGCGTGAGGCGAAGGGCCGGCGCTAGCGGCCGCCGCCGAGGAAGTCCGCCTTGCCCAGGTCCACGCCGTTGTGGCGCAGCAGCGCGTACGCGGTCGTCGCGTGGAAGAAGAAGTTCGGCAGCGCGAACTCCTTCAGGTAGGCCTCCCCGGTGAACTGCATCGGGTCGAAGCCGCGGCGCGGCACGCTGATGCTCTTCTCCTCGGTGCCGTTCAGCTTCTCGGCCGGCACCGACTCGATGAAGGCGATGGTCTTGGCGATGCGCGCCTCGAGCTCCGACAGCGAGGACTCGTTGTCCTCATAGACCGGCGCTTCCACCCCGGAGAGGCGCGCCACGCAGCCCTTGGCCGAGTCACAGGCGATCAACACCTGGTTCTTGAAGGGGAGCATGTCGGGCGCCAGCCGCACCGTCACCAGCACGTTCGGGTCGAACTTCTTCGCCTCCGCGTGGGCCCGGGCCTTCCCAATACACTTCGAGAGGGCCTTCAGGATGGAGACAAAGACGGGCGTGCTGGCCGAGGACATGGAAATCGTCATGGAAAAACTCCGGGAAAATGAGACGCCCCCTTCTAACCGGCGACCACGGCCGGCGCAGCGTCCTCACGCCTCCCGGCTCGCTCCAGGGCCTGGCCTGCCCTGGACCCGTCCCCCGGCCCCGGGAAGGAATCCGTGCATCCGTGCGTGTCTACAGGTATAGACACGCCCCATGTGCCCCCTGGTGAATACGAAGGACCTGATTGACGCCCAGGAGGTGGCGGGCCTCTTGCGCCTGGCCCACCCCAACAGCGTCAGCACGTACCTGCGACGCTACCCGGACATGCCCCGTCCGGTGCTCGACCTGGGCGCCGGGCGCCCACGCCTCTGGCTGAAACCGCAGATGTTGCGCTGGGCCCGCGCCCGCCAGGCCGCCACCACCGACTCCCGCTCCGGAGG
>NZ_RAWB01000904.1 GCF_003612055.1 Corallococcus llansteffanensis | reverse complement strand
TTCCTGAAGGGTTGAGCGGTGGGGCGGGCGGGGTGCCGAGGCCATGCTCACGCGGGCCCTGCGCGCCATCGCACACCGGGAGCAGGGCCGGAGACGGATGGAGTCGACAACCGAGCGTTTTCACTGGCGAGTCCGCAAGACGTCCCCGGATCGCCACCCGCTTGGGGAAAACTCCCTCCGGCCGTGTCGATCCTGCCCGGCCTCACTCGTCGCCTTGATGAACAACCCACTGGCGCCCATGGCGCCCGAGCGAAAGGACTCAACGATGAAGGTCATGGTGATCGTGAAGGCATCGAAGAACAGTGAAGCGGGCGTCATGCCGAGCGAAAAGCTGCTCGCCGACATGGGCCGGTTCAACGAGGAGCTCGTCAAGGCGGGCATCATGCTCGCGGGCGAAGGACTTCACCCAAGCGTGAAGGGCAAGCGCATCCAGTTCTCGGGGGGCAAGCGCACCGTCGTTGACGGCCCCTTCAGCGAGACCAAGGAGCTCATCGCCGGCTACTGGCTGTGGCAGGTCCGGTCGATGGAGGAGGCCGTCGAGTGGGCGCGTCGCTGCCCGGATCCAATGCCCGGCGAGGACGCCGAGCTCGAAATCCGCCCCATCTTCGAGGCCGACGACTTCGGGGCGGAGTTCACCCCCGAGCTGCGCGCGCAGGAGGACAGACTCCGCCTCCAGATCGAGCAGCAGCAGCACAAGGCGTAGCCCGTCATGGGAGCGCTCAGTCGATGCCCGGTCCGCCGAAGACAGACACCTCGCGCAGGGAGGAGAACTGGCCCTCCGCCGCCGTCCCGTCCGACAGCACGTTCGTCATCCGCAGCCGGATGCGTCCCACCGCGGGCGCATCCGCGCGGAGCGGCACGTCCAGGTACTGCTCGTCACCGGAGCGCACGGCGACGTCTTCCTCGTAGGGCACCTTGTTGAGCTCCAGGATGATCGGGCTGTCACCCATGGGCACCCAGGTCTCTCCGTCCACGGAGCCCTCCACGTGGAGCACGTCGCCGAAGCCTGTCAGCCCGCGCACGAGGACCCGCTGGGGACGCACGGGCTCCTTCAGCACGAGGTAGACCGCCTTGGGCAGGGCCTCCTGTTCGTTGGACACCCGGAAGCGTTCGAGCTTGCCATCGGTGAGGGGACATGGCTCGAAGGAGCCGGACGCCAACGCGCAGCCCGCGCCACGGCTCGCGGGCACCTGGCCGGTGAAGGGCAACGGCACCGGCGGTGACTCCCCGACGGCGCTGTAGAACAGCGTGTTCTTGAACCAGACGCGCGTGCCCTTGGACACCGCCTGCACCCGGGTCTGGACGTCGAAGTCCTCCAGCATCCACGGCCCCAGCCAGGGCTCGGCGCTGCCCGCGTGGACCTGCCAGGCAAGGCCCGCCTCTCCCTGGACCCGCACGAAGTACTCCGGCTCCGGGAGGTCCGCCGTGGGCACCACCGCGTCCCACGTCAGCCGGGCGCCCCCCCGCTCTTCCACGGCGTGGACCTGGCCATTCCATGCGCGCAGGGGCGGCAGGTCCGCGTCCAGGTCGACCTGGAACGACAGGAAGTCCCTGCCTCCGTCCGTGCGCGGCAGGTGGAGCTGGAAGGCGGTGACGTCCGTCCACGGGTGGGGGTGCTCCAGCCCGTCCGCGCCCACCTCGCGCGCGGTGAGGCGGTGGAGGAAGAGGCCCTCCGCGTCGGGGACCACCTCCGCCCAGGGCTCGTAGCGGGGCGTGCCCGTCACCCCTCCGTACCCGTCGGGTTGGGGATCCGTGTTGCGCGGGCGCATCAACGTGAGCGGCCCACCCCGCCAGGGCGTCCCATCCGCCTCCAGCACGGTGCCGGACAGGTAGATGGGATCATCCGGCTCCAGGGCGCAGCCCCCCAGGGCGAGGCAGAGCGGAAGCAGTCGCGACAGTCGCATGATCAGAAGCTCCCCTTCACGCCCAGGGTGGGAAGGATGACGGGGAAGCCCACCCTCTTCTTCTTCAACGCCACGGGCTGGCCGGGCGGCGCTTCATAGCCGTACTCGTAGGAGATGGCCTCGCTGCGCGCGGTGACGTTGAAGACATCCAGGTAGGCATCCAGCACGAAGTTCTCGAATACCCAGCTGCGCGAGGCGCGCAGGTCGAGCCGGAAGAAGGCGGGCAGCCGGTCCACGGCGTCGCGGCCCACGGGCATCCACTCCTCGTTTCCGTCCGCGTCGGTGCCCGGGCGCTGGGTGCGATAGCCAAACTGGCCACTCTCCGGCCGGCCGGTGTTGAAGTGCGCCACCGCTCCCACGGTGGCGAAGGCGAAGCGGTAGCTGAGCGCGGCGTTCACCGAGTGCGCCTGCTCAAAGACATAGGGCAGATACCCCTCCCCCTCCCCCAC
>NZ_RAWB01000903.1 GCF_003612055.1 Corallococcus llansteffanensis | reverse complement strand
GGGGCGCTGGAGCGCTCGCGGGCGGACTGGGCGGTGGCGGAGACGGGCATCGCGGGGCCCGGAGGTGGGACGGAGGCGAAGCCGGTGGGGCTGGTGTTTGTCGCGGTTCACCGGCGGGGCGGTGAGGCGGTGGTGGAGCGCCACGTGTTTCCCGGGGACCGGCGGCAGGTGCGCGAGGCCGCGGCGGCGAGGGTGCTGGCCCTCCTTCTGGAGCGGGTGGGCGTGGAGTCCTGAATCCTTGGCTCATCCCGGAGGCCATTGGTGCGCGTGGACGGGATGGGTGATGAAGGCGTCAGGAAGGGAGCGCCCGATGTTTCGAATCGACGTGGATCGCGCGGAGTCCATCGTGAGCTTCGCCCTGGAGGGGTACATCCGGTTGGAGGAGATGGAGTGCTTCGTGGAGGAGTTGAAGGCGGCGACGGACACGGTGGCGGGGCAGGCCATCAAGATTGAAGCGGACCTGCGCACGTTCCGGCCGGCGTCGCCGGAGGCGGCAGACCTCATCCGCCGCGTGCAGGAGTACGGCTTGCGCTCCGGGGTGACGCGGGTGGCGGAGCTGGTGCAGAACCAGATTGTCGCGTTGCAGCTCAACCGGGTGGCGTCGGGCAGTGGGACGGACAAGATCCTCCGTCGCTTCTGGCAGGAGTCCGCGGCGCGCATCTGGCTGTTGAACGGAGACGCGGAGCTGGGCGAGGCGCTCAAGGTCTGAGCGGTGTCTTTATATTCCGGGGGTCCGCTCTGGAGGGCAGGGGGCGGGGACCTCGGGAAGAGCATGACGCCGCGCTGGATGTTCCTGCTGTGGATGCTGTTCGCGACGGGGTGTGCGACGTCGCGCACGTGGCGGTTGGACACCGGGGAGGGACAGCCCCGGGAGTACACGCCACGCAAGCCCGCGCCTGGCGCCAGCCCGTGGTCTGACGGCTCACCCCAGCCCCACCGCGAGCAACCCCGCGAGCGCCGCGTACAGCGGCACGTTGAGCGCGAACGTGAGCCGGTTGATCCGCCGGAAGCGCGCCTGCTCCGCGTCCGCGAACCACACGCCGTCCTCGCCCGTGGTGCGTCCCTCGACGGCCTGGTGGAACAGCGCCGCATAGGCGACCTCCACCCCCAGGCTCACCAGCACCAGTGCCACCAGCGCCAGCGCCCACAGGTCGCGCCCATCGAGCGCCCCCGCCCACTTCTCCCCCGTGTACACGAGCCCCGCCCCCACGAGCGCGATGCACCCGAGGTCATGTCCCACGCCATACGGCGGCCGCCAGTTGCGGGACACATAGAGCATGTAGAGCTCCGCGGCCCCGCGCAGCCACATGGACACCGCGAAGGCGCCCAACACGATGCGCGCCTCGCCGGGCACGGCCGCATCCAGCGCCACCAGCGGGCACACGAGGAACCAGAGGAAGACCGCGTAGAGCAGCCACGCCAGCTTGGGCCCGGAGATGCGTCCACCGCGCCCGCCGCCCGCGTTCTGCCTGCGCCGGAAGAACACCGCCGCGCCCGCGCACGCGACCAGGCACAGCACCAGCAACACGCGGGTGGAAGCAGAGAGCATCAGGAGGAGCGGGGCCGGGGATAGTGGTGGGGAAAGCGTGCGACGTACCACGCGCGCAGCCGGGGCAGGTGCCTCAGTGACACCTGGGGATGCAGGTGATGCACCACGTGCATCCCCACGTGGCGAGGCGCCAATCCCAAACGCCCCAGCCACCCCAGCCCATGGTCGCGCGTGCACGCGAACACGTCTCGCAGCGTGCGTCCGTGCGCGGGCGTGGAGGAGTGCTCGGCGAGCAGCCGGTGCGCGTTGAACCCCGACGCCACCAGCAGCGGCAGCCCGTATCCCCACGCCACCGCCGAGGGCCACCGCGTCGCCAGCGCCAGCACGCCCAGATGGAAGAGCACCTGCCCGGCCTCCGCGCGGGCACACGCGAGCACCTCCGCGTCGTGCGTGAGCACGCGTCCAGAGCGGTCCTGCAGGAACACGCGCGCATACGGCGTGCGCAGCGCGGGGATGGCCCAGGCGCAGAGCCCCACCGGACCGCGCAGCACCCAGCCGGGAATCACGCCCAGCAGCAGCAGCCAGCGCCACGCCGTGCGCAGCGGTCCTCCGTCCGGAGGCTTGCGGTAGGGGTCGGTCGGCAGGCCCGCGTCCCGGTGGTGGCGCAGGTGGTGGTAGCGCATGGCCTCCAGCGTGGAGGCCACCGGGTAGCCCGCCACGGCCGTCAGCAGACACAGTCTCCATTCCGGGGTTCGCGCCGGCAGGTGGACCGCGTCATGAAGCAGCACGCCCAGCGCGTGCAGCCGTCCCGCGACGACGAGCACCGCCAGCGGCGCGAGCACCGGAGCCCACGCCATGACGACC
>NZ_RAWB01000902.1 GCF_003612055.1 Corallococcus llansteffanensis | reverse complement strand
CCCTGGACGCCCTCTGCCAGGAGGCCTGCGCCACCGACGCCGAGTGCCCCGCCGGCCTCCTCTGCGTCGCCGCCGGGGACGCCCCCGCCCGCTGCCTGCTGCCCGCGCTCCAGGCCGGGACCTTCAGGGCCACGTGTTCGGAGGACGCCGCGTGTGGCGCAGAGGGCGTGTGCGCCCGGCTGGAGGTGGAGGGGGATGCCGCCTGCCGCTGCTTCACCCCCTGCGAGTCCGCCGGGGATCCGCCGGGCCCCGGGGACGGCCCGCCAGACGCGGTCGGAGGCTGTGCCCTGGCACCGGGCCTGGCACCGAGCCCCGGAGGCGGAAGCTGGGTCGTGCTGCTCGGCCTGGTCGGGCTGCTTCGGCGACAGTCCCATCAAAGAACTTCACGGTGTCGGTTCCAGGCCGACTCCGCGTGAAAGTACCCACAGAAACGCAACTGTAGGCGCAACTGCGGAAATCAGCTTCAGAGAATCAGGCATCACCGTTTTCGGCAATCACAAGGTCCTCTCCCCCCATGAGCGACTACCGGATCAAGTCAGGCGACACGCTGAGCGGCATCGCGAAGCGGTTCAACACGGATGTGGGCTCGCTGATGAAGGCGAACCCGAACATCAAGAACGCCGACCTCATCTACGCGGACGCCAAGCTCAACATCCCGGGGAGCAAGGACGAGTTCCAGGCGCAGGGCACCGGCGCCAAGGGCCCGAACCTCACGGGCGGCACCCAGCAGACCGGCGGCACCGATGGCGCCACCGGCGCGCAGCCCGTGGGCGACGTGCCCCCCGGCCAGGTCGGTGACTGGATCAAGCAGGCCATGGACATCCTCAAGGCCAACGGCGTCCCGGTGGAGAAGATGGATCCGCAGGCCATCGCCGCCATCATCCAGCACGAGTCCAGCGGCAACCCGAACGCCATCAACAACTGGGACTCCAACGCGCAGAAGGGCACCCCGTCCATCGGCCTGATGCAGACCATCCAGCCGACGTTCGACGCGCACAAGCTCCCCGGCCACGACAACATCCGCAACCCGGTGGACAACATCATCGCGGGCGTCCGCTACGCCATCGAGCGCTACGGCTCCGTGTCCAACGTCCCGGGCATCAAGGGCCTCCAGAGCGGCAGCGGCTACGTCGGTTACTGAGCCACGCACCACCCCCCCAGGCAGCACCGCGCCCCGTCGTGGAAGGCGGTCCCCGAAGTGGGGACCTGCCTCCCAGGGCGGGGCGTCGTTTTCTTCAAGCTCGCGCGGGCGTGACGCGCGACTTCAGCCCCCGTGCAGCGGGGAGCGCTCGCGCGGTCCACCCGCGCTCTTGATGTGGATCTGGCTGGGCGCCTTCTTGCGGCCTCGCAGCCCCGTGCCCCGGTTGTTGCGCTTGGGGCCGTGGTCCCCGGCGGCGGGGCCCAACGTCACCCGCTTCAGGTCCTTCTGCCGCAGCTGCGCGGCCGCTTCGTCATGCGGCAGCGTCTTGCGACCCTTGCTGGCCTGCACACTGGGCTGGGCCGCCCGCGCATCCACGCGTCGCTTGTTCTTGATGCCTGTCATCGGGGTCCGCACGGACATGGACATCCTCCTGTCCTCCAGAGGTAGGGACCCCGGTGAAAGGGTGCCATTCCAGGCCAGGGGACGCTCCGGGGGCATGCGGGGGACAGGCGCTCGTCCGCGCGGGGTGTCAGGAGGCGCGAAGGCGGCGCTGCCCGGCCCGGATGCCTGGCGGCACACCTTGCGACGCCTGGGACCCTGACTCAGGTGAGCTCGTCGTTGCTGCGCGAGCGGGCGCGCTTCTTCGCCTTGGGCTTGCTGACCTTGGCGTCCGGCCGGGCCTTCTGCTTGCCCACGGTCTCCGGCGGGAACAGCCAGCCGTCCTCCGGGCGGGGCGCGGAGGTGTTCACCGTGGGCTCCAGGTGCTGGCCCCGGCAGCCGCGGCACCAGGACTGCGGACGGCGCTGGCCCCGGCTCATGATGCGGAAGCCGAAGTCCTGCTCCGTGGGCCCCGTGTGGCCGCAGCGCGGGCAGCGCGTCATGGACGTGGTGCCCGTCTCCTTGGCCTTCTCGCGCCCGTGCTCCACCACCAGCGCCAGCGCCGCCGCGAAGCCCAGCTTCCGCTCCGTGGACACGTGGAACTGGCGCGCACGCTTGCGGCTGCCCATCACGGGCAGGAGGTCGAGTCCTCCCAGCAGGTTGCGCTGCTCCAGGACTCGCGACGATGACGACGGCGGGGTCGAGTGGCTCACGCGATCATTCATACGGGAGGGGTCTGACATGGCCGTTCCGCGCGCCTGCTCGCCAGGTCCCCCTCCGTTCGGAGGTCTGGACACATGTTCAGTAACTCCGGGCACTTGAAGGCTATTTCCGCTGGTG
>NZ_RAWB01000901.1 GCF_003612055.1 Corallococcus llansteffanensis | reverse complement strand
CCCAGGGGGCGTTGCGTGGACGCAAGCCCCTCCATGCCCCAGCCGCCACCCGACATCGCCTGGTATCACGCCCTCACGCTCACCGAGCGCATCGCTGGCCTGCGCGCCTGCCCGGACACGTCGGGTCCGGTGGACCTGGGCCTCGCGGAGCGCCGGCTCAAGCGCTGGCGCGAGAAGCCGCCCCTGTCGGATGACGCGGCGTTCGCGCAGCGGCTCCACGCCGCGGGCCTCGGCCAGGACGACTTCCTGCGGCTGCTCGCGGAGCCCATCGAAGCGGTGCGCGCGCGGCTGCCCGCGCCACCGGCCTGGATGCTGGACATCGAGCAGGCCCTGGACAGGCCCGCGCCCACCGTCCGGCTGCCCTACCCCGAGTCGTTCCGGGCCCACCCGAACGCGAGCCTCATCGTCGCCGCCGAGCCGTTCCTCCACCAGGGTTTCGAGCGGCTCCAGGCCGGCATCGCCGCGCTCGTGGCCTCGCGGGAGGACGTCCCGTTCCACCCGGACACGGTGGGCGCCGCGCTCTTCGCGGCGCTGCCCCAGGTGACGCTGGACATGCTGAGCCGGACGCTCGTGCTGGAGCTGCACGTGGCGCGGCTCTCGGGACAGCTCGACGGCGCGACGCCGCCGGAGCGCTTCCAGCACTTCGTGAGGCGCCTGCGGACCCCCGACGCGCTGCGGACGCTCTACCGCGAGTACCCGCTGCTGGCCCGGCACCTGGTGACGCGGGTGGGCCTGTGGGTCGACACGGGCCTGGAGTTCCTCCAGCGGCTGTGCGCGGACTGGACGGAGCTCCGCCGGGTGCTGGCCGCGGACGGTGAGCCCGGGAAGCTGACGGCGGTGAGCGCGGGCCTGGGGGATGTCCACCGGGGCGGACGCTCGGTCATGCGCGCCACGTTCTCCTCGGGGTTCAGCGTCATCTACAAGCCGCGCTCGCTGGAGACCGACCGCCACTTCGACGCGCTGCTGGAGTGGGTCAACGCGCGCGGCGTGTCGGCCCCCTTCCCGCGCGTGCCCCGCGTCGAGCGCCCCGGCTACGGCTGGGTGCACTGCGTGGAGGCCGCGCCCTGCACCGACGAGGCGCAGGTGAAGCGCTTCTACCAGCGCCATGGGGGCTACCTGGCCCTGCTGTACCTGCTGGAGGGGACGGACTTCCACTTCGAGAACGTCATCGCCGCGGGCGAGCACCCCGTCCTGGTGGACCTGGAGTCGCTGCTCCACCCGCCGCTGCGGTTGACCGAACAGCCGGACCTGCTGCTGCGCGAGCAGGAGGTGTTCGCCTCCGTCCTCCGCGTGGGCCTGCTGCCCGGGCGCGCGTGGGAGGACCCTCGCACGGCCGGCGTGGACATCAGCGGCATGGGCAACCCCGAGGGCCAGTCCGGCAACCGGCACGCGCCCGCGGTGGAGGCCGCCGGGACGGACCAGCTCCACTTCACCCGCAAGGCCCGCAGCTTCCGGCGGGGCCTCAACCGCCCCACCCTCAACGGCGCGGACATCGACCTGTTCCAGTACCAGGACTGCGTCGTGCAGGGCTTCAGCGAGGTCTACGCGCTGCTGCTCCAGCACCGGGACGCGCTGGTGGAGGCGTGGGGCCTGCTGTCCCGCTTCGCCCACGTCGAGGTGCGGACGCTGCTGCGGCCCACGTTCGTCTACAAGACCATGCTCCTGGAGAGCTTCCACCCGGACCTGCTGCGCAACGCGCTGGACCGGGACCGCTTCTTCGAGCGGCTGTGGCTGAACACGGACCGGTTCCCGTTCCTGGACCAGGTCGGCCACGCCGAGCGCCAGGCGCTGGAGCGCGGCGACGTGCCGCTCTTCACCACGGTGCCCGGCAGCCGGAGCGTCTGGGGCGAACCCGGGGAGGAGATTCCGGACGTCTTCGCCGAGAAGGGCCTGGACCGGCTGCGCGAGCAGGTGGCGCGGCTGGGGGCGCAGGACCATGCGAAGCAGGTCTGGGCCATCCGCGCCTCGTTCGCCACGCTGGCCATCGACACGGATCCGCTCAGCCTCGCCCGCCACACGCCCGTGGCCGCCAGGGGCCCCGCCTCGCGCGAGCAGCTCCTGGAGGCGGCGTGCGCCATCGGAGACCAGCTGGAGATGCTGGCGGTGGGCTCGCGGGAGGAGTGCTCCTGGTTCGGGCTCACCCTGGGGTGGACCCGCCAGTGGCGCCTGAGCCCGCTCGGGCTGGACCTGTACGGCGGGCTGCCGGGGGTGGCGCTCTTCCTGGCCTGGCTCGGCGAGCTGACGGGGCAGGCGCGGTATCGCGAGCTGGCGTGGGGCGCCGTGAGGACGATGGGTCGCAAGCAGGGCGAGCCCCGCCACCAGCCCGCCTCGGTGGGCGGGTTCCTGGGCTGAGGCGGGCTGGTCT
>NZ_RAWB01000900.1 GCF_003612055.1 Corallococcus llansteffanensis | reverse complement strand
GGCACTTGAGTTTTCTTGACCACCCCACCAGGGGGTGCTGTGCGCGCGGAGCCGGAAAAAACTCCTGACCCTCCAGGGCCCCGGCCTAACGTGTGACAGCCTTGTTGACGGGATGATGGAGGAACCTGTGCGCCTTCCGGCCGCCGCCGCACTGCTCAGCCTGGTCGCCTGCTCCGAATCGACGGAAGGACCCACCCCGAAGCTCGAGGGCCTCATCAATCCTCTGGAGCGGCTCGTCACCCCCGCGCGCGTCTGCAATGCCGGGGGTGATGCGCCCGGGTGGCGCCTGGAGCTCATTGGCAGCGGCTTCACCCCGCTCCCCCGCGACGCGCTCACCGACACACCCTCCGTGGAGCTGCCGCAGGTGACGCTGAGCGGCCCCAGCGACTACACACTCCCCGCCGACCACCTCTTCTTCGCGCGCAGCGAGCTGATGCGGATGGACCTGCCCACCCGCGACAGCACGCCGTCGAGCCAGCTCGCGCCCGGCGCCTATACCGTCTCCGTGACCAACCCCCTGGGCGGCACCGCGAAGCTCGCGGACGGGCTGCGCGTCGTGCCGCCGCCCACGCTCGCGAGCGTCACCGCGCCCCAGGGCTTCTCCTACGGAGGCGGTAGCCCGCTGGTCCTCGAAGGCAGCGGCTTCCGCGCGGACGCGCTGCCCCTCATCACCCTGCACCGCGAGGGCTTGGAGGACCAGCCGCTCTTCAGCGTCACCGTCGCCTCCGACGCGCGCATCGACTCCGAGGTGCCCCCCGCGACACCCGAGGGCACCTACGACGTCCGCATCACCAACCCCGAGGGCTGCGCCGTCACGCGCCCCCAGGCGCTCACCGTCGCCTATCCGAAGCTGGGCACCCTCGCCGCGTCGCCCACGAGCGCCCCCGCCAGCAGCGACACATCCATCACCCTCACCAACACCGTCTCCGGCGGCGCGCGCCCGTTCTCCCCCGGCATCCGGGACGTGTACCTGGTCGCGCCCGTGAAGGCGGACCCCGGGCAGCGCGTGAACATCCCGCTGCGCGAAGTGAGGTTCGTGTCAGTCACGCAGCTCACCGCCACCGTGCCCACTTGCGCCGGCTTTGATCCGCCGCCCGTCACGGATCCCCAGTGTCCCAGTGGCGTCGTGCCCGGCGGTCCCTACACGCTCATCGTCGCCGACCCCAGCGGCGCGGTGGGCGAGGTGTCCGGCTTCACCGTCTCCGCCTCCCTGGCCTCCCCCACCCCATGAACGCCCACGCCCTGCTCGCGTTCGCGGCGCTGACCGCCGCACCGTCCCCCTCCAGCAAGGCCAAGGAAGAGCCCTTCTTCCTCGCGCCCAAGGTGGGCTTCATCAAGACCACCACGTCGCTCAGCGGCGACCTCTACCTCGCCGGAGAGGTGGGCTACCTCACGCCCCTGCTGAAGCGGCGGCTCGCGCTGGTGCTGGAGGTGAACTACCACCGGCCCTCCCGGTCCGGGACGCTGCGCGGCCCCCAGTTAGACAACCTGGGCCAGCCGGTGGAGCGCCCCTACACGCTCGCTGAACGCGAGGTCGCCCTCCAGTTGTCCGCCGTGTTCCGCTTCCCCCGGGCGCTGGGCCCGCTCACGCCCTACGCGGGCGCGGGGCCAGGCCTGTACCTGCACCGCGCGACGGTGGAGGCGTTCGAGACTACCGCGTCGGAGAGCAGCGGCGCGCTCGGCTTCCAGGTACTCGCGGGCGCGGAGCTGCCCCTGGGGCCCGGGGGCGCCTTCGTGGAGGCGCACTACCACTTCGCTCCGGTGGACTTCCTCACCACCGGGGACGTGAACGTCGGCGGGGTGCTCGCGGCCGTGGGCTACCGCCTGCGCCTGTAGCCCCCCGGCGCGCGTCAGGCCCGCCCCACCGGCGGGCGCAGCAGGCGCAACAGGTGCTGGGCCAACAGGTCGCGCACGGCCTGGAGCAGCGAGCCCATCAGGTGGTGCAGCGCTTCCGCCGTATCGCCGTGCGCTTCCCGCACGCGCTCCGAGCGGCCGTCGAAGATGCGCAGCCGGCCGGGCACCAGCGAGATGACCGGCAGCGACGGGTGCCGTTTGCGCAAGAGGCCCAGGAACAGCGGATGGTCCTCGTCCGGGCGGCGCAGGTCCACCACCACCAGGGCCGGCTTGTTCTCCGCGATGGAGGCGAAGGCGTCGTCCGGCTCGCCCGTGGCCGTGACCTCCACGTCCGGCTCCGCGTCCAGGAAGCGCCTCAAGAGCGTGCGCGAGGCCAGGTGCGGGCTGACGACGAGGACCCGCATCAGGAGGTCCACGCCAGGGAGGAACGGCGGGCAGCGGCAGGGCAGGTCGAGGACATGAAGAGGAGCAGGTAACGCCCGAAGCCCCCCCAAAGCAACCCGACCCGAGCGCTTCGGGCATGCCGTGCCTCCAAGCAGTCACTCGTTCGCCC
>NZ_RAWB01000008.1 GCF_003612055.1 Corallococcus llansteffanensis | reverse complement strand
CCGTGTCGCGGTGGCGCGCCTCGAACCCCTCCCCCACCGGGCCCACGTGGTTGAACTCCGTGACCCCCAGCCGCGCCAGCGCCGGGATCAGGTGCCGCGGCACGGCGTCGCCAGGCGTGGGGCGCGCGCCATCCTCCAGGTACCAGGCTTCGTCCAGGCGAGCGCAGTCCCGGAGGGCTTCGCCAAGCGCCAGGCCCTCGCCCCGGGGACCGTGGACGCGCGCGCACAAGGGCGCCCAGCGGGCCTCCACCGCGTCCGCGGCGCCCCCCTGGCCCACGGCGTGGCGCACCAGCGCCAGGGCGTCCTCCTCGGCCCAGCACGACCCCTCCGGCCCCTGCACGAGGAGCACGAGCGTATCTTCCGAGGACGCCAGCCGCAGCGCCGCGAGATGGCTTGCGAGGAGGCTGGCCGGACCAGCGATGAGGACTCGACGTGACATGCGGGTTTTCGTCCTTGAGCGTGAGCCCGACGCGCCCGCGGGAAGCCAGCTCCGGGGGCGTCACCAGGATCCACGCTTTTCAAGATAGATAAGAGTGTTCAGGATCTACAAGGGGGGCGGCCCTGACCGCACGAACCCGAGGCGGGGCCCCGCGCCCCAGGGTTACCTGGATGCTGCGATATGGCATTGCCGCCCTGCACGCGATGAAGCCTGACGTCGGGCCCTGTCGGCTGCCATTCGCGGAAAACGGACGACGCATGTTTCGCCTGAAGGACCAACAACCATCAGGCAGGCCCCCCCGCGCTGACCCGAAGCAGGCGGGAGGGGAGGCAGCGGCCCCTTCGACGTCCGGCGGACTTCAGCCGGCTCGACGCGAGGCGTCCCGCAGACCCTTCAGATCCACCGCGTTGCCCTGCGCGTCGAAGCACTTCTTGAAGTCGAAGACCTGGGGCGTCGGGCCCTGGTCATGCAGCAGCTCCAGCCGCTCGCAGGCCTCCTGCCACGTGGGGACATGGTCGTCCTCCACCCACCACATGGCGTAGCTGGGCCACGCGGGCTCCAGGAACCACTCCTTGCGCTTGCGCAGCGCCTCCATGTGCAGGCCTGAATAGGCGAACGCGAGGACGGACTGCAGGTCCTTCCACACTGACAGGGTCGAGGCCCGCTGGTCGTTCTCGTTCTCCCGCCCCAGCGTGTAGAAACGGGGCACGCAGAACTTCCCCCAGTGTCCCCAGTCCCGGTGGAAGTTCGACAGCTCGGAGCTGGAGGACTCCCTCGCCCGGGCGATGAACCCGCTGGCGTTCTCCGCCTCCAGGAAGACAGCCGGCGTGCGGTCGTCGAACTCCTGCACCTCGGGGTTGCCGTAAGGCTTCTTCAAGATCGCGAAGGTCGTGAAGGCAACGCGCATGTCAGCTCCGTTGGGTGATGCTGTCGAGCAGGTCCTTGGCGCGCAGCGAGACGAGGCTGAACGAGCCAGCGTCCCCGAGCCCGTGAGAGGACTCGCAAAGACCATTCAGGTAGAGATCGGGCAGGGCGGCCCCCTCGCGAGGGGTGACGCGGTAGCTCCGCTCCACGTCCAGGTAGTTCTCCTGCCACGAGAAGTCGCCGGAGAGGTCCTTGAGCAGCCGCGGCAGGCCCTCCCGTCCGCTGCGGCCCACGTCCAGGAAGCCGGTGGCCAGGATGACCAGGTCGCAGGGGATCTCCTCCGCCTTGCCCGTGTACACGTCCCGGATGCGCAAGGCCTTGCGACCCTCCGGGTTGATCTCATCCACCGCATGGTTGCGACGAAGGGTCACCCGCTCGCGGCTCGTGATCCGGTCCTCGTACAGCGCCACGTACAAGGCATCCAACACATCCTTGTCCACCGACGAGTAGTTGGTGCGCCGGACCTGCTTGTCCAGCTCTGACCGCTTCCCGTGCGGCAGCGCATGGTAGTAGTCCACGAACTCCGGGAAGTAGACCTCGTCGCTGAACGCGCTGGTGTCCTTGAGGCAGTAGGAGAAGCTACGGTGGACCGAGTCGATGTGCTCGTGGCCCCGGCCCAGCAGGTCCAGGAGGATCTCCACCGCGCTCTGGGAGGCCCCCAGCACGCAGATGCGCGCATCCTTCCCGTACTGGCCAATCCTGTGCAGGTAGTCGACCAGGTGGATGACGTTGTCGCTGTCGACGCCCGGGATGTCGGGGATGTTGAGGTTGCGCCCCGTACCCATCACCAGCGTCCGCGCCAGGTACTGCGAGCCCTGCGCGCTGGTGACCTTCCACAGCCGCCGGCCCTCCAGGTCGACCACCTCCACCCCGGACACGGAGATGCCGTACTTCACGTTCTGGAAGTGTCTGGCCACCCACTGGATGTAGTCGTAGTAGTCCCGTCGCAGCGGGTGGGCCAGGGGCAGGTTGAGGAAGTGGAAGAGCCGGCCACTCTGGTGCAGGTAGTTGACGAAGGTGTACTGGCTCCGCGGATTGACCGGCGTCACCAGGTCCCGCAGGGGGTTGTTCTGGATGTCGCTGCCCCTCAGCAGCATCCCCTGCTGCCAGGACGCCTCCGCGTTCCGCTCCAGGAACAGGACCTTGCCCTGGAACCCGCGCTCCTCCATCGCGATGGCCAGGGCGATGTTCGACGGACCAAAGCCGACGCCGATGACGTCGTGGATCATTTCTTCACCAGCAGTTCGGGCAGGGCCTGGTCTTCGGATGTCGGCGCCAGGTCGTTCCAGGTCTCCGCCGTCAGCCGGTGCTGGCGCCGGATGGCCTGGGCGTAGAGCGGGCAGAACGGCTCGAGCGCCAGCGCCAGCAGGGCCGGCACGAAGGGCACGAGGCCCAGGTATCCCTTGTCCAGCGAGTCCTTCATCAGGGCGATGCCATTCAAGGCCCGCCGCGCCAGGGTGGAGGCGGCGTAGTCGCCCGCCGGCAGCTCGGTGGACAGCACGGCATTGAGCCTGGCCAGCATGCCCCCATCTCCCACGCCCTCGCGCGCGGTCTTCCGGGCCGTGTTGAAGGCCGCCACCAGGCCGTTCACCCGGCCGGTGAGCTCCGCGGCGCCCTCCTTGAAGGCTCCCAGCGAAAAGTTCGCCTCCTGGAACTCCGGGCCGTGGAGCGCCAGGTAGAGGCGGATCACGTCGGTGTTGTATTCCCTCGCCAGGTCTCGCGCCCACACCAGGTGACCCTTGCTGGTGGAGAACTTGGCCGAGTCCAGGTTGTAGAACTGGTTGGTGATGAAGGCCTTGGGGAGCGGCCAGTCCACCCCGCACCTGCGTCCCGCGAGCGCCAGGGCGACGTGCACGAAGACATAGAAATAGGAATTGTCGAACCCCATCGCCTGGACGTAGTCGTCATCGCCCTGGACCTTCCCGGCGGCCTTCGTCAGGAAGTAGAAGTGCCCCGGATACATCTCCGCCCAGACATTGAGCTGCTGGTCCGGCAGGCCCGCGAAGCCCGCGCTGATGCCCCGCCCCGTCTTGTACGACAGCACGAAGGGCGCCAGGGGGCTGGCCAGCATCGAGGCAATCAACGCCTTCAGGGCCGGGCGGTGCGTCTTCATGACCCGCAGCAGGTGCTCCTCCAACTCGGCACGGAACGGCTCGAGCCGGAAGATGAGCCGCGCTTCTCGCCGGACCTCCAGGTCCGGGGTGTTCACCTCGAGGAGATCCGTGCAGGCATTGGGGTGCCCGCAGGCCTCGCAGATGCCACCGCACGTGGAGTCCAGGCAGGTGGGGCAGCGCCCGGAGATGTACGCTTCGACCGGATAGGTGTGGCGCTTCGTGTCGTAGAAGACCTCCACGTCGGCGTTCTCCACGAACCCCGCCGCGAGGAGCTTCTCGAAGAAGGCCGTGACGAAGCCGGGGTAGGCCGCATCCTGCTCGCCGAAGTGGTCCACGCCGATGCTGTAGGTGAGCAGCGAATCCCGGACCTCCGCGCGGGACTTCGCGAGCAGCGACGGCACGTCCGTCTTGAGGCGCCGGGCGGTCGTGTCCACATAGGACTGGTTGTCGTCCGTGCTGACGGTGTAGCGGGCCGTCCTCCCGTGCTGACCGATGTAGCGCTTGTAGATATCCGCGGCCAGGTAGGGACCTGACATGTGCCCCACGTGGAGATCCCCGTTGGGCGTCGGCGGCGGTGCGATGATGAGCGTCATGCGTGACATGTCGACCTCCAGTACCTGACGGGGCTAGCCGGCTTTCTTCTGCAGAAGGTGGCCCAGGATCTGCTCACGGGCCTCCGGCGAGTCCCAGTAGATGCTGATGAAGACCAGGGGCTCCTCGTTGGAGAGGTTCTGGAACTGGTGATGATGGTCCTTGGGGATGAAGACGATGTCGCCGGCGGTCATCACCTCCCGCTCGGCTTCGATCTGCATCTCTCCCTTGCCCGACAGGACGATGAACGTCTCGAACTCGTCATGGGAATGGGGGGTGGTGCACTCCCCGGGCCGCACCGAGGCGATCGCCGACCCCCAGTAGAGCGGATCCTGGATGCCCTTCCAGGGATAGATCCTCCGCAGGTCCGTGCCGTACTCGAACTTCACCGTCGCGTCGCTCTTGCGCTGAATGTGCATGGTGCTTCTCCCCGTGATGGATGGGAATCAGTGGAAGGCCTTGCCCGCCGCCGTGCCCAGCCCCAGCTGGGCCAGCGCGTCGTGGGCGAAGGCCTGGTTGCATTTCGCGAGGCTGCCATTGCAGCCCGTCATCGTGATGTGGTTGTGCTCCCGGCGGATGAGCGGCTTGCCGTCCGGGGTCACGGTGAACGCGCAGGGCTTGATGTCCACCACCCGGTGCCCACCGCCCGTGAAGTCCTCGATGCACCCCAGGGCCTCCCGCAGGTACGGGTAGTCCTGGTACCCCCCCTGGAACCACCGGCGCAGATCCTCCGGGTCCCGCAGGCGCCAGTAGCGGGCCTCGGTGAAGCCGAACTTCGACAGGGCCTCCCGGCCCTCGCTCCGGTACTGGACGAACCCGTAGCGGTCCTTGAAGACGGACGCGCCCGGCCGCGAGTCGATGAAACAGTACGCGCCCTGCTCCGCCCCCCGGGGCGCGGCGCAGTAGATGAGCACCTTGCCCACCAGCGTCGCGCCAGAGGTCCCCGGAGCCTCCTCCGAGAACGCGCCGCGGGTGCTGATGACGACGTCCGCGGTGACGCTGTCCCCGTCGTGCGGGACCAGGCGGTAGCCCTCCCCTTCCCGGACGACGCGGTCGACAGCCGCGGCGTGGAGCCGCGCGCCACGGCTCACGGCCAGCGCGTTCAGGGCCCGGATGTATTCCTTCGGGTGGACGATGCCTCCGTGCACGTCCTCCGCGTCGAAGAGGTCGTGCGCGCGGCCCGGCCCTGTCGCTACGGCCCGGAGGCTGGAGCCTGGCGGCGCGGCGCTGCTTCCCCGGCGGTAGTAGACAGGCAGCGGGCGAAACACCGTCACGCCCGTCGCCTCCTCCACCTGGCGCAGCAGCTGGAGGTTGCGCGTCGTCAGCTCCTCCCAGTAGGCGTCGTCGTGGTGGGTCCTGACGAGGCGTGAGTCGTCCTCGTGGCTGGAGTAGTAGCGGGCCTGGGCGCCATAGGGCGCCCCGAACCCCACGACCCGTCGGGACTCCTGGCTGAGGGCGTGAAGGACCGCCGCCCCCAGCAGGCCATTGCCCACGACGGCGAAGTCGAAATGCATGTCACGCCGTCTCCATCGCGGCCAGCAGCGTCCGCAGGCCGCCCTCGAGCTCATCCATCCCCGCGGTGAGCGGCGGTAGGAGCTTGAGGGTCGCGGAGTCCGGTCCACATGACTCCACGATGAGGCCGTTCTCGAAACAGTGGCGCTGCACCCGCTGGGCCGCCTCCGCGCTCCGGAACTTGATGCCGCAGACGAGGCCCAGCTGGTTGATGCGCTCGACGGCGTCGGGGTACCGCGCCCGGAGCTGCTCGAGCGACCGCGCGAGCAGCAGCGACTTCTCTCCCAGGGCCCTGGCGAAGTCCGGGCGGTCCCAGTATTGGAGCAGCGCCTCCGTGGCGGTGACAAAGGAGTAGGCGAAGCCCCGGAACGTTCCGTTGTGCTCCCCCGGCGCCCAGACGTCGATCGTGGGGTTGAGCAGCAGGATGGACATCGGGAAGCCGTAGCCGCTGATCGACTTGGACATGCAGACGATGTCGGGCACGACCTCGAAGTGCTCGAAGCTGAAGAACCGGCCGGTGCGTCCACACCCCGCCTGGATGTCGTCGACGATGAACAGCGCGTTCAGCTCCCGGGAGAGCCGGTACAGGGCCTGGACCCATGGCTTGCTGGCCACGTTGACGCCCCCCTCGCCCTGCACCAGCTCCAGGATGAAGGCGGCGGGCACCCCGTAGCCACTGCCAGGGCGGGTCAGCATCGCCCGGATGAACTCGATCTCGTTCTCCTGGCCGGTGAACCCGTCGAAGGGCAGGAAGTTCACCCAGGCCGGTGAGAGATATTCCTCATTGCGACGACGGAACGAGGAGGAGACCGACATGGCTCCCGCGCTCATGCCGTGGTAGGAATTGGAGAAGGACACCACCGACTTCCGTCCGGTGTATTTCTTTGCCAGCTTGAGCGCCGCCTCGATGGCGTTCGCCCCCGTGGGCCCACAGAACTGGACCCGGTAGTCCAGCTCCCGGGGCTTGAGGATCACCCGGTGGAACTCGCGCAGGAACCGCTCCTTCGCGCGGGTGTGGAAGTCCAACGCGTTGACCACCCCGTCCTGCGCGATGTAGTCCACGAGCGCGCGCTTCAGCTCGGGCGGGTTGTGGCCGTAGTTCAGGGAGCTGGCGCCACACAGGAAGTCCAGGTAGCGCTTGCCGTCGACGTCGTACACGTACGAGCCCTGCGCCCGGTCGATGAGCATCGGGAACGTGCGGCAATACGACCGGACCCCCGACTCATGCCGCTCGAAGGTGTCGCTCTGGCTGGGGGCGACGTCCTCGGCCTCCAGGCCGGTCTCCAGCTCGTTCGGGATCTGCTTGTAAACTCTCATGGGGACGTCCTCGCTGCCACTCAGAGGGTCGCTACACTCGCGTGCTGGCCCAGGACCTTCCCGATCCGGCCCAGCTCGAACAACGTCTTGAGGCTGCCCGAGGAGATCTCCTGGACCTCGGGCACCATGCGCTTCCTGCGAACCTCTGCGCCAAAGGCGAGGAGGAAGTCGAGCACCTGTCTCCGGGGCATTCCCAGACGCTGCAGGTAGAAGATGCTCCAGATGCCGAACCCCTCCTGCGGCAGGAACGCGGACGCATGGACCTCGCGGACGATGTGGTCGATCCACCCGGCGGCCTGGTTGGAATCCATCGTGTGGTGCGACCAGTTGAAGCCGAACCCCTTGAGCCGCAGCTCGTCCTTCTTCTGCATCACGGGGGTATTCGTCTCCGCGTACCAGAGCTGGGCCTTGTAGGTGTCCGGCTGGTACGTCTGGAGGAAGTCCAGGGTCTCCTGCACCGTCTCCGGCGTCTCGCCAGGGAACCCGATGATCATGTTCGCGTGGCTGTAGATGCCGTGTTCCCTGAGCAGCGGGATGGCTTCGGCGTAGTGCCTGCGCCGGGAGGTCTTGTTCATCTTCTCCAGCATGGTGTCACTGCCCGACTCCATGCCGAGGAACACGCCCTCGCATCCGGACTCCGCCATCAGCGCGATGGTCTCGCGGTCGCCCTGGTCGCTCCGGTAGAAGGAGTTCCATTTGAAGTTGTATTGGTTGCGGATCATCATCCGGAGCATTTCCCGGAACCGCGGCTTGGGGACATTGAAGGTGTCATCCAGGAAGGTCACGGTGTCCACACCCAGTGCCTTCAGGCGATCCAGCTGGTGCTCGACGAGCCCGACTTCCAGGTATTTGTACTTCCCGGCACGCACGGGGAACGAGCAGAACGCACAGGCGTAGGGGCACGACTTGGCGGTGGTCAGGGAGACGAACCGCCCCACCGCTCCAGGACCGAAGAGCTCGAACCGGACCGGGTTCTCCTCCAGCGGGTTGTCTTCCACCTTCGTGCCATTGAAGACGAAAAACCGCTCGGCGCTGGAGCCCCCTGGCGCGCCCGCCTCGCTCCCCTCGGCAGGCTGTCCCCAGCGCTCCCGGAGTTCCTTGCGGTAGATGATGTTGTCGATCCCGTCCAGGGACTGCCCGCGCTTCAGCGCGTTGATGACATTCACGAGCGCCATCTGGCCCTCGGAGGAGTTCACGACGAGGTCCACCCCCATCCCGTTGAACTCGAGGTCCAGCTTCGGGGGGGAGCTGTCGGTGATCCGGTTCTTGATGTACGGCCCGCCCGCGATGATCAGGACCTTCTTGTTGTACGTCCTGACGAACTCCACGATGTCCTTGATGGGGAAGTCCGTCACGTAGATGGTCGTCGTGATGGCCACCAGCAGGTACTCGTTCTTGAGCAGCTTCTGACGCAGCTGTTCCTTCTCGAAGTGGAACTGGTTGATGTAGTCGAACGTACAGCCGTGCTTGTCGAGGAAGCTCCCCAGCACCGCGATCGTCGGCCACAGGAAGTCCAGGTTGCTGAGCGGATGGCTGAGCTGGTCGCCGTTGATGAGGTTGAGCATGTCCATCGCCCGGTAGGGTTTCCCCTGGTGGGTGACGAACGTCAGATCCTGGTCCTGGTAGGCCCCCGAGTTCTTCCCGAACGAGAACTTCAACGTTCGGATGTATTTCTCGAAGTCGGGGTCATGCGGGCCAATAATCAAGCAGTCAATCAAGGTTCCCTCTCATCCGTTCTGTCGCCAGGCGATGTGACCGCCCGGCGATCCGGCTCACGCAGCAAGAGACAGCGCAACACCGTCCATCACGGCCCCCTCTTCCCCACCTGCGTCAGGCGCAGGCCCCCTCCACCATCGTCAGCAGATCCTCCAGGGTCTTCGGAGGGGTCAGCCCCACGATGCGGTCGAAGTCCAGGCCCGCGCGCTTCTCCAGGTTCGTCAGGATCGTGATGATGTCCATGGAGTCGATACCCAGCGAGGCCAGCTCGGCGCCATCGTCGGGAGGAGCCGCCATGCCGGCCCGCACCCGCTTCATCACTTCATCAATGACTGTGTTCCGGAGCTCCGGTCGCATCATACTCACCTGACTTGGATTGGATTGTCAAAGCCGCCCTGGGCGTCGAGCACCAGGTGGGTCTTCGAAGGATCCTTCGCGATCACGCCCACCACGCTGCTCACGATGTCTCGCTCGCTGACCTTGGCCGTGGACGTCCTGGGCAGTCCATTCGCGAGGCAGATGTAGCGCGGCATCATGTAGCCAGGCACGCGCTCTTTCAACCAGGCCTCGAGCTCGGCATGGGTCGGCGTGGCAGGCGGGTCGCTGTAGACGAAAGAGAAGAGCTCCGCGACCCCGTCCTGCACCACCGTGTTCACGACCGCGTAGCGGACCTGGGGATGGGCCAGCAGGGCGTCGCGGATCTCATTGAGGTTGATACGCCGGCCCCGGAGCTTGACCTCGGTGTCATTGCGGCCATCGAAGTGCAGGTTGCCCTCCTCGTCCCAGTGGCACCGGTCCCCGGTGACGTAGAAGCGCTCGCCTTCGAACTCGATGAGGGCCTTCTGGGTCTCCTCGGGCAGATCCCAGTACCCCTTCATCAACTGGGGCCCCGCCATCGCCAGCACGCCTGTCGTCTGGGGGGCGTGGATGACCTGGCGATCCTCGTCCAGGAGGACTGCCTTCATCCCGGTGAAGGGCTTGCCGATGGGATAGGGCCGGGTCCGCTGAGGGTCCGGCTGGCGGACCACATAGGTGGTGCAGAGGGAGTTGCACTCCGTGGGGCCGTAGCCATACAGGACCTTCAGGTCCGGCTTCAGGGTGAGCCACCGGTTGATGAGCTTCGGGTCGCAGAGCTCGCCGCCCGTCACCAGGACCTGGAGCCGGGAGTGCCGCAGCCCCTCCATGCACGCCTCGTCCTTGGAGATCAGATCCAGGACCGAGGACACCGCGATGAGGTGGGTGATCTCCTTCTTCTCGATGAGGCTGGCCATCACCCGGCTCAGGAAGAGGTCGCCGTGAAGGAGCACCGTGGCCCCGAAATACAGCGGGAGGAAGGTGTCCTGGATGGCGACGTCGAAATGGAACGGGCCGTTGTTCATCCCCCGGCTGTCCTGCCCGAAACCGAGGTACTCGTTGTGGTTGTGGAAGTAGACCAGGGTGCTGCGATGCTGCAACACCGCCCCCTTCGGGTGCCCGGTGGAGCCGGAGGTGTGGATGATCATGCAGTCATCGTCGCCCTCCAGGCCCACCGGCGGGTCCACCGGCGCGCCCGCATGCCGGGGGAGCGCGCTGATCGCCTCGTAGGACAGCGTCGGAAGGTCCCCCAGCACCTGCGCGAACCGGTCCAGCGCGGCCTGGCTGGAGATGACCAGCTTCGGCTTGACGGACTGGAGGATGTATTCAGTTCGCTTCGCGGGGTTCTGCACGTCGATGGGGACGTAGACCGCGCCCGCGCGCCAGATGGCGATCGCCGCGGCGACGATCTCCAGCGACTTCTGGGCCAGCACCACCACCCGGTCTCCGCGCCGCACGTCCCAGCGCTGCTGGAACTGCTGGGCCAGGGCCCCTGACAGCGCGTCCAGCTCCGCGAATGTCAGGCTGCGCTGGAGGGCGTCCACCGCGATCCGGTCGGGATGCGCGCGCAGGCCGGTCTCCAGGATGTCCGCGAGGGTCTTCTGCGTCTCGATCCGTGTCATGCGCACTCTCCGCCTCGCGGCGTCCACAACGCTCGAACGAGGGCCTCCCCCAAGTTGGAGGCCCGGCGGGATGTCATTGGGCCTGCAGCAGCACGTTGGCCACGTGCCCGTGGGCGGAGGACTGGAGCATGAAGTATTCGCCCCGGCCGGGAGGCTGCTTCCCCGCATGGTCCGTCAGGTTGATGATCGAATCCGCCGAGGAGCAGTGCCCGATCCGGGCCACGTTGTCGGTGTACAGCTGCTTCTTCCGGTAACCCGCGACGGCCGCGTACATCCGCTGGATGGGGAGGAACAGGTTGCTCGCGAAGAGGCGGCTGATCTGCTCCACCTTCACGCTGGAGCTGGCGGTCAGCCGGGCCATGGACCTGGCGTGCAGCTGGCTCTGTCTCGAGAAGGAATTGCCGGCCGTGTTCGCCATGAGTTCGGGATCCGAGATGAGCTGGGCGTCCAGGAACCTGTAGGCGCCTGGATGCGTCGAGGAGATGAGGAAGCTGCAAGCCGAGTCACTCAGGAGGCAGAACTCGTAGAATCGCGCCGCATCGGCGCCGAAGACATCCACCCCCACCATCAGGATGTTCCGGCAGGCCCCGCTGCGCAGCGCCTGCAACGCGCAGATCAAGCCCGACAGCAGCGAGGCGCACCCCGCGCCCTGCACGGCCCTGGGCACGGCGTTCACCAGCCCCAGCCCGGAGAGCAGGCTCCCAAGCCCTACGTTCTGGGCGACAAAATCGTTCGGGAAGGCCGAGCCGCAAAGATAGAGGGCGTCCACTTCCGCGGGGGCGCACCTGCTCTGCTCGAGCGTCCGCTTCGCCGCCGTCGCCGCCAGCTCCAGATAGGTCCGTGAGGAAGCGTGATAGCCGCCCCAACCCCAGAGTTCGGGGTTGTTCTCCATGTTGGACTTCTCCAGCAGGGCCGGGAACTCCCGCAGATCACTGTAGTGTCCTTGCTGCTCGCCGAGCGTGTAGTTGGTCGCAAGGAGGTAGAGTTCTTGTTCGAACATGCCGGGCTTGGTGCTCTCAACGAACGGGGGTGGCTTGCTCTCCGCCCGGCGGCCCGTAGAAGACCACCCAGGTAGAGAAGTCCTCGGAGAAGTCCACGAACCGGTGCCGCGCTCCGGCGCGGACAAACAACATGTCACCCACCTGGACGGAGGTGCGCTCTCCCTCGTGGAGGAAGTGCCCGGTGCCCGTGGCGATGATGTACACCTCGTCCTTCGCGTGGGGTTGCTGGAAGTCCATGCCACTTGGCTTGTAGATTTCCACTTCCAGCGTGCCATGCGTGAAGAGCGGGATGAAGGGCTGGGAATGCTTTGAGAGCACATCCAACGAAGCGTGGATCGTGAGCTTCACCAGCTCATTCTTCTGTAGGTCACGTGCATCCATGGGTCCTCCTCCAGTGTTCAGCTCCGGGTCCCGAGTTCCCGTAGCAGCGTCCCCCGCGCGACCTGAATCACCTTGCCTGACACCCGGACGCGGTCTCCCTGCATCGCGCCATGGAGCATGACACTGGCTCCGGAGCACTGCCGGAAGCGGAGCGAGTCCCCTTTGGACCTTCGCCAGAACTCCATCAAGGCAGGGAGGGTCGAGCCGGAGGCGCGGTCCTCCAGGATGCCCACCCTGGGCGCGAAGAACCGGAAGGCGACCCCATCAGGCCCGTCTGGCGCGGTGAGGATGCAGCCAATCTTGTCCAGTGCCGCCAGATTGAGCGGATCCGGGCGATAGCGTGCCAGCGCATCCACGTCGCTCACCACCCCGAGGTAGTCCCGCCCCGCATCGAACAGCGCCTCGACTTCGATCCCCACGTCGATCGAGGTCCTGGGCAGCTCCCGGAGTGGCGTCCTCGCAAGGAGAAGCTCCGGCCCTTGCGCGCGCGCGCGCAAGGCCAAGCGCCCCTTGAGGTTCACGACCTCCACCTCGTCCACGTCGTCAAAGGAGGGGGCCAGGACGGATGCCAGGGCCAGGGCGCCGTGACCACAGAGGGGAACCTCCTGCTTGTGCGAGAACCAGCGGACCTCCAACCCCGCTTCGCCCAAGAGGAAGAACGTGGACTCCCCCACCTGGGTGAATCGGGCGAGCTCCAGGAGGGCCGCGTCCTCAGGCCAGTCCGCGACCCGAAGAACCAGGGTCGCGTTGCCGTCCAGGAGGGTCTCGCCAAACACCGAGCACCAGACGAACTCGCCGCAACCAATCAATGGCCACTCCGGCACGGGAGCTCTCCAGGAACCGGCCCGGGGGGTAGCAGCTTGACTGACGACTGGAAGAGGGACTTCCGCTGGCGAATCAAGGAGTTCATTGTCATTTCGACGAATTCTCGAATGGCGGGGCTAGGCTAACATTTCAGGTGCTCTGTTGAACAGTCAATCCCTCGCCGAAGCGCCCTTGGGGTTCCGGCTGTCATGCCGCAGCCGGACTTCGTCTCGCTCAAGCGCAAGGGAGAAGGTCACGCAGGACCCACACCGGCGGCACGCCGCCGGTGGCATCCACATCGTGTCAACAGGCCCTTGAGTGACCAAGGGGTAGTAGCGCTGGTGCGACATGGCGCCCTTCAGGGGGCGTGCTTGTCCCGCTCGCCTGGACTGACAACACGTCCCTCGTTGGCTGGACAGACAGGTGGGATCCTGACCTGGTCCTCCCGCTGGCCGGCCTTCCGCCGCTCGATACGGCCATCCACTTTCGGAGCAATCCCTCCCGGGGCCGCGAAGGACTGGCGCAGCAGCTCCCGCGCCGCTGGCAGCTTCCTCCCGCCAGGTAACGTCAGGGCCGGAGTGCCCTTCAACATCCCGTAACCATCAATCCCATGGGCGGCGAGCGACTCGTTCGTGGCGAGCGTGTAGGTGGCCTCCGGGCGCAGCGGCTTGCCTCCGACGGTGACGTCCACCACGCGATGGCCCGCGGGCTGGCACACATCGAACGCGAAGCGCAGGCCTGACACCTGTGGGAACCGTCCCGGCTCTTCGTCTTCGGCACTGAGGCTGACCCCGTTCTCCAAGGCCTGAAGCAGCACGGCTCCGCGCACCTGGACGACGGCCACCTGCTCCTGGAAGGGCGCGATGGACAGCAGGTCCCGCTCCGTCAGGGGTCCAGGGAAGAAGACCTCGTCCGCGCGAATGAAGCCCCCGTTCACCAGCGCGACATCTGCTGCCGTCACCTCGCGGTAGGCATCCGCCAGGAAGGAGCCGAGGTTCGTTTCCCGGGTTCGATTGGCGGCGGTGCCTGCTTGCAGGCTCTCCTTCGTCTCCCCAACGCGCTGGTCCAACCGGGTGAGCAACTCCCCATGGCGCTCGCGCAGCTTCCGGGTAAAAGCTTCGTCCCCCTTCACCGCATCCGTCACCGGCAGCACCGCCCAGTCGATGCTCCCCAGCTTGCCGCTCCGGGCGCCCACCTGCAGGGTGATACGCCCCAACTCCCGCGCGTCCGCCGTCATCTTCAAGATGGGCGTGCCCTGTGAAGCAGCCATGAGCAGCGAATGCTCATGCCCACCCAGGATGAGATCAATGGGCGCGCACCGGGCGAGCGCCTTGTCCTCCTGCATGGTCAGGTGGGTCAGAGCGACAATGACCTGCGCCCCCTCAGCGCGCATCTTCGGAACAAGCCGCTTCGCTGTCGCGCACACCTCCTGGAACTCGAGTCCCGATCCGGCCTTGGGGAATCCTGCCGTGCCGGGCAACACCAATCCCAGCACGCCAACCTTGACTCCGCCCATGTCACGGATGGCGAAGGGCCGCAGGGCATCATCGAAGAGCTTCCCCGTCTTGCGGTCCACCACATTGGCACCCAGCCATGTAAAGCGTGACTCCCGCATGCGCTGACGCAGCACCTCGGGGCCGAAGTCAAACTCGTGGTTGCCCAGCACTGCATAGTCCAGGCCCAGCTCATTCCACGCATCCACCATGTGTCGGCCCTGAGTGGTGACTGACTCAGCGGAGGGGGACAGGGTGTCCCCGCCGAGCAGGATGAGCACGTGCGGCGACTCGGCCTTCACCTGCTTGCACAACGTGGCCACGCGCGCCAGCCCGCCGCGGCGGCCCTGGTCCACCGGCGCCAGATGGTACACGTCGTTGACGTGCAGCAGCGTGATGGAGACAAGGGGCTCCGTGGCGGCGGACGTGGCATCACCGGTTGTCGTAGCCCCGAGGCCTGGGTTGCCCCAGGAGATTCCAGACAGGAACAGGGGGAACCAGATGGTCGCAGCAAGCGTCCATCGCAGCCGCAAACGGAGCAAATTCATCATGGGGCCTTTTCGGAGGGAGAAGGTTCCCACCTGAAGGCGATTGATGGCCCCCTGTGTTACACGCCCCCTCCCTTGGGCGCCGGGTCGGCGGGCTTGCCTACCTGCACCCTTCCCAGACGGGAGGTCCAGGGAGCGTCAAGCGCGCTGCGGCTTCGCCAAGCGGCGAGGTCCAAAACCACCAAAGCCGCGGTTACGAAACCGACAGTGCGTCGCCTTCTAAAGGGCTTTGGCCAAGTCCCCATCTAAGAGTCCTCCGCACGACACCTGCCCGGGTTCAGGCGCCCCACTTCAAACAAGCGCTGTTGCTGGTCCGCCGCCATCAACACGACGCAGCGCGCCATCAAGCCACGAGCCCGGCCGTCTTCCTCAAAAGCCAATCGAACAAAGCGCTTGGCGCGCCCATTCAGCAGGCGCCTGGGACACCGTGCTCCACATCCTGGCCCGAGGATATGGCGCCGGCCTTCGTCATTACTGTGAGCGCCTGCTGGGGGACAGGGACAAGGCCGGCGACGTCTACCAGACGCTCCTGCTGCAAGCGTTTGTCGACCTGCCTCATTTCTCCGGCCACTCCTCCTTTCGCGTCTGGCTCTACTCCATCGCTCGCCACCGCTGCCTGGACACGCTGAAGGCAGTCAGGCTCCGGCAGCGATACATGGTGCAGGAGGAGGTGATGCCTGAGGCGCAGGACTCTCAGGAGACCCCCGAGGAGGTCCTGCTGCGTGAGGCTGCCCATGCCAGCCTCCGGGCGGAGCTGCGGCGACTGCCGGCCCAGTCACGCGAAGCCCTCATGATGCGCTACTTCGAGCAACTCTCCTACGAGGAGATGGCCCTGCGCTGCTCGAACCACCCCGCCACGCTCCGCGTCCGGGTGTCGCGTGCGCTGATGCGACTCCGCGATTCGCTGCAATCCCACACGTTTCCAGCCACCCTTGGTGATTCACCCGTCCATCTACCATGAGCACTCCCTGCCCTTCCGCTTCGCACGCAGGACATCCTTCCAATTCCCGGGCCATTCCGTTCATCCCCGACGCCTTCTGGCAGCGCTGGCGGCTCCACCGGCCCATCTTGCTCCAGCAGTGTATGAGAATGCTGGGGGGCCAGCACTCCGACGCGGAAGACGTGGTGAGCATCACGCTGCTCAACGCCCTGCGGCAGCTCTCGCGCGAATGCCCGCCCGTCGTCAATGAACGGGCCTGGCTGATCCGCATCCTCTACAACACCTGCATGGACATGCATCGGTACCGCAGGCGCTTCGCCGGCCCCGTGGACTTCGAAGAGCAGAACTCCACGGAGGAGGGGCCTCATACGGTCGTCCAGGACATGTCGCTCTCTCCGGAGGAGGTGCTTCTTGCGCGCGAGCGGACACGGGCGCTGGACAGCCATGTCCAAAGGCTACCTCCCGGGCTGCGAACTCCGTTCGTCATGCGCTTCCACCAGGACATGTCCTATCCAGAGATTGCCGCGACACTGAAGCTGACAGACTGCAATGTGCGCAAACGCATCCAGCTTGCCTACCGCCATCTCCGGGAGGCTTGCGCCGAGACGGCATGAGGCCGCCTGGCTGAATCCCGTGGATGCTCGTCCTGACAGGCCTTGCCGCGCACCTGCTCAGTAGACGGACAGGCACCGGAGGCGTGAACAAGGCTTTCACATCCTTCCTTCCATTGCGTCCTCCTGGTGGGAAACCCAGGAGCTGGACATGCTCAAACTCAAAGGGCGCGCGCCATGATTACCAGACAGTTGCTCTGCACCCTCCAGCCGAAGCTCGATCCCAACGACGCCGAGACTGTCGCACGGCACCTGCAAGCCGCGGCAACCCGGTTCGAGATCAATTCCCGGAGCCGGGTGGCGCACTTCCTCGCGCAGCTCGCGCATGAATCGGGCTTCCGGCCGGTAGAGGAGAACCTGAACTACAGCGCGGAAGGGCTCCGCAGGACGTGGCCGACCATCTTCACCGAGCAGCTTGCCCTTGAGTCAATGCGAAACCCCGAACGGATCGCCAACACCGCCTACCAGAGCACCCGGCTCGGGCCACGCCTGGGGAACACCGAGCCTGGAGACGGCTTCAGGTTCCGGGGGCGCGGCTTCATCCAGATCACGGGCCGGAGCAACTACAAGAAGTATGGCGAGCTGATTGGCCACAACATCGTCGACAATCCCGATCTCGCCCTCCTGGTCGATGTGAGCTCGCTCGTCGCCGCCGCCTTCTGGCACGAGAACGGCTTGAACCGGCTCGCGGACAGGGCGGGCTTCGAAGCGGTCGAGGCCATCACCAAGAAGATAAATGGCGGGAAGCACGGACTCGAGGAGCGCTGGCGGCACTTCCAGCTCGCGGCAAAGGCTCTGACCTGAGCTCGGCTTGGCAAACCCCACTCCCATCGGAAGGCCGCAGTGAAGACACTCTATGGACTTGCTTTGTTGGCAGCCGTGCAGGGCGGAGCACTGGTGGGGTATCGGTTGGGCGCCTGGTCCATGGATGGAGCACGAGCCGAACTCGCGGAGCTCAAGAGAGCAGCAAGTCAGGCCGAACTTGTTCAACAGGCCATGCGCGAGAAGCTCGAACAGGAACTGAGCACCCTCAAGGCCAGGCACACGCTCCAGGTGACTCAGCTGGGGCAAGCGTTCCAGTCCGAGAAGCTCGCATTGCGGAGCTCACTGGCCACCACACCCGAACGACTCGCCGCGGTGGAAACCAGACGTCAGCAGATCACTGATGAACTCACCGGCACGCTCAAAGCCAGGGAGGCGGCTGCCGGAGCACTCCAGGTCGAGCTCCTGAAGAAGGAACAAGAGATGCGGAACCTCCATGCCGAGCTCGAGAAGGAGCGAGCCGGGCTCACCTGCCTGAGCATCGCGGCTCCAAACGATGAGATCCGTATCCTCAATTCCATCCACTTTCCAGAAGGCAGAGCCCGACCATGAATCCGCTGAAGGCGCTCCTGGCGGTGGCCACGCTGAGCGGCTGTGCGTATCGCGCACCCATCGTCGTTCAGGCCCCTCAATGTGCGCCCGACATGGCCATGCAGCCCTGTGCATCTCCCGTGTCCATCAGGGAAGGCAGCACCTTCTCGGAGCTGCTGTCCCAGTATCTCATTGATCGGCAGAGCCTCCAGAGCTGCGCGCTGGATCAAGAGTACCTCCGGAAGGTCATCGCTGCCTGCAACACCGTCGTCAAAGAGCACAACCAGAAAGCCATGCTCCAGGCAGAGCGCTGAGCCCTGCCCACCGAGACACAAACCATGACAAAGCTGCTGCTGACCCTCTCCTGGGCCGTGGCCCTGCTGACTCCCGCCGCGGCCCTGGCTGAGCCGAGGGAGCTGCGGGGGCAGGTACTGAAGGTGGGGAGCAATGACGAGACACAGCCAGCGGCCGGCGCGCAGGTGGTACTGCAAGGGTTCGGCAACCCCGTGCGCACGGGTTCTGATGGCGTCTTCAAGCTCTTTCTCCCCGAGGCGCTGCTGCCGGGCGACTCCCTCTTCCTCCAGGTGACGCTCAAGGGCTACCGCCTCTGGACGCCGCTGGAGGGCCGCACCCTGGTGCCACAGAACCTGCTCAATCAGGTTCTGGAGGTGAAGCTGCTGCCAGCCGGCTCGCGGCGCTTCCTGTCCGAAGAAGGCATCGAAAGCCTCCTGCGCGAGGCCGCAGAGCGCTCGAAGGAGCAGGTCGACCAGCGAGAGCGGCCGCAGCAGGTGGACATGGGGCGCTACATCTCCGAATGGGCCCGGCGCAACGGCCTGGGCGCCCACCAGGTGAAGGCGGAGGTGGACCGGTGGGTGGCGGACGTGGAGCGCACGCGCGGGGATGAACGCAAGCTGGCGCTGGCGGCGTTCTCGCGGGGCGACTACGCGGCGGCAGCGGACCAGGCCGAGGCCGCGGCCGAACGCAAGCTGCGCCAGCTCCAGGAGCTCGAGCAGGAGCAGCGGCGGCTCATGGAGGAGGCCTCCAAGGATTTGACGCTGCGAGGTGATGCGTACTTCAACGGCTACTCCTTCGACAAGGCGCTGGAATCCTATGAGCGCGCGCTCAAGTACGTGTCCGCGGAGGACAATCCCGAGCAGTGGGCGCGGATCCAGGTGAACCGGGCGCGGGCGCATCAGGAACTGGGGCGGCGGGCGGAAGGCACGGCGGCGCGCGAGCACTTGAAGGAAGCGGAAACCACCTGCCGCCGGATGCTGGAGGTCCTCACCCCGAAGCGGTGGCCGGAGGCCTGGGCAAAGGCCCAGAGTCAGCTCGGGGCCGTGCTGCGGGATCTCGGCGAGCGGGGGGAGAGCCAGAGTGGAATACCCCTGCTGGAAGAGGCGGCGGAGGCACACCAGCGGGCGCTGGAGGTCGTCACCCGCGAGCACCAGCCCTGGCAGTGGGCGGAGATCCAGGCCAACCGGGGCACTGCGTTGCTGGCGCGGGGCACACGGCTGCAGGGGGTCGCGGCCACACGGCTGCTGGCAGAGGCCGTGGGCGCGTACCGACGGACGTTACAGGTGTACACGCCCAACGAGCAGCCGCGTGCCTGGGCCCGGGTGCAGAGCAGCCTGGCGGTGGCCCTGGAGGAGCAGGCCCGGCAGACCGAGGGGGCCGCGGGAGACACGTTGCTGGAGGAGGCGGTGGCGGCGCACCGGCGAGCACTGGAGGCCATCACCCGGAAGCGGTTTCCCCAGGAGTGGGCCGAAGCCCAGTGCAGCCTGGGCGCCGCGCTGGTGCGGCAGTGGGAGCGCGCGGATGGCTCACGGGGGCAGCGGCTGCTCACGGAGGCAGTCGCTGCCTACCGGGGCGCCCTGGCGGTCTTCACTCGCGAGGATCAGCCCCAGCAGTGGGCCCTGGCGCAGTCCAGCCTGGGCAATGCGCTGACCCTGCAAGGAAGGCATGACGGCGGCGCGGACGGACAGCTGCTGCTGGAGGATGCGGAGCAAGCGCACCGGCGAGCCCTGGGAGTGACTTCGCGTGAGGAACTGCCGCAGCTGTGGGCCCTGGCACAGCGCAACCTGGGGGACGTGCTCCATGCACGGGGGCGGCAAGTGGGAGGAAAGGAGGAGGTTCCACTGCTGGAGCAGGCGGTGGAGGCCTACCGGCGGGCCCTGGAGGTGTACACCCGCGAGGCCCTGCCGCAGGAGTGGGCCCACGTGCAGTGGAGCCTGGGGGGCGTGCGGATGACGCAGGGCGAGCTCGAAGGGGAAGCGCCACAACGGCAGAAGGCGCAGGAGGCGGTAACGGCGTACCGGCAGGCCCTGGAGGTGTACACCCGCGAGGCGCTGCCGCAGGAATGGGCCAGCACGAACAACAGCCTCGGCACGGCGCTGTGGACGTTGGGCAGCCAGGTCGCAGGAGCACAGGGGCGCCCGCACCTGGAAGAGGCGGTGGCGGCGTACCGGCGGGCCCTGGAGGTGTACACCCGCGAGCGCCAGTCCCAGAGGTGGGCTTTGGTGCAGTGCAACCTGGGTGAGGCGCTGCGCGAGCTGGGGGGCCGAACCGCCGAAGAGGCCGGAGAAGCCCTCTTGAAAGAGGCGGAGGAGGCCTGGATGCGGGCGCTGGAGGTGTACACGCCCGAGGAGCACGCGGAAGACCACGCCTGGGCACTGCAGGAGTTGAACCGAACCCGGCTGGCTTCACGGCACCACGGGCAGCCCTCCCCGTCCCACTGAGCTCCCAGCTGGAGCGCTTCCCTGGCAACAGGTTGAAGCGAAGTATTCACAACATGCAGACCCGTGCGTCTTTCCAATACCAGGGCAAGACACACTCCCTGAAGCAAAGCCACACTCGCCACCCTCCACCTGGAGAGACAATGCCAGACGTCACCATCGTCCCCGTCAATTCCGCTCTCACGATTGAAAGAGCGCTCTACAAGCTCCATGGCGCGCTGACGAGCAACGACTACAGGAGCATGGTCGCGAAGCTCCCCGACCTCATCAAGAACACCATCCTCCCCGCGCTGGGCAACATCCTCACGCGGGTGCAGGAGGTGGTGAGCCAGTTCGTCAACGCGGAGACCCTGAAGCAGCTCACGAGCATCCTCAATGCGGGCATGGACGTCGTGGGTGCCACCATGGACATGCTGGAAGGGGCGGCGCTGCGGGTCGCCGAGACGGCCAGGCGCTTCCTGGCCATCGCGGCGGATTTCATCGCCGTGGGCAAGGAGCACATCCTGGCCATCATCGACCTGCTCGGGAAGATTGGCGCGGCGCTGGCGAACAAGGAGCCGAAGGAGACAGCCCTGGGCCCGGACACCCTCAGCACCGTGAAGGCCCTGGGTCTTCTAGCGCTGGCGGCCTGAACCCAAACCTGACACTCGCATTCCCCTTCATCCCAACGCAGCAGCCCCTGGGAGGGTTTCATGGCAGGCGGTCTCATCATCCCCGGCGTTCAGGTGACAGTCGTCAAGGAGGTCCTCCCGCAGCAACTCTCGCCCTCAGGGGTGTTGGGGCTGGTCGGCTTCGTCGCGGATCCAAAGATAGACAAAGTGGTGCGCGCAAGCAGTTGGTCCCGGTTCACCCAGGTCCTGGGGCTCGCGTCCACCTACAGTCTGCCTGAGGCGCGCCAGGCACTCGACAATGGCATCTCCGAGCTCGTCATCTCTCCCCTGCCCTGGGACTCGGGGGCGGTGGCCCGCGCCACCATCACCGCCGCGGCCGGCGGGCCCACCGCCTTCACCCTTGTTGCGCGCACGCCTGGCACGTGGGCCAACGAAGTGCTCAAGGTGAAGGTCGAGGAGCGGCAGACCCTGGAGGGCGCTGCTTTCGATCTCACCTTCACCCTGCCAGGCGGTGACAAGGTCATCCTCCGGAATCTCCGGCCCGATACGCTGGTGAACGCACTGGCGAATGCGCCGGTGATGGTGGAAGCCGACACGATTGAGATGCCGAAGGCTGGGGACTACGTCTTCTCCGGAGGCAAGGACGCCAACCTGGACGACTACGCCAAGGCACTGGACCGGCTCCAGAACGAGCCGGATGTGGACATGGTGCTGGCCTCCATCCAGGACTTCTCCGACCTGAGGACGGTGGGCCGCATCTACGGCAAGGTGCTGTCGCACTGCATCGCCATGAGCGCCGAGTGCAAGGGACGCATCGGCTTCGGTCAAGTGCCGCCCACCGGCACGCTCGAGGCATCCAGGACGCTTGCCAGCAACCTGGTCAGCGACCGGTTCGTGCTGGTGGCCCCCCATGGCGTGGTTGGCAGCGTCGTCGGCAAGGTGGGCGGTCTCCGCTACTACGACTCGCCCACCTTCAAGCCGGTATCCGGCATGGCAGACCTGCCCCCGCTGGTGGTCGAGGATCAGCGCGCGCTGCTCGCGAGCAATATCGTTCCCGTGGTGCAGGAGCGCGGCAGGGGCGTCATCATCCTGCGCGGGCTCACCACGGACGGGGACCAGCTCAACGTCCGCCGGATCGCCGACCGGGCCGTGCGGCAGATGAAGATGATTGGCGACCTCTTCATTGGCCTGCTCAACAACACCGACGGCCGCAGCGCCCTCAAGCAGAAGCTGGCCGAGGCGCTGGTGCAGATGGAGAAAGAGGGGGCGATCGTCCCCTCTACCGACGGCAAGGATGCCGCCTTCAAGGTGGAAGTCTATTCGTCGCAAGCCGACTTCGCCCTGGGGATCGTCCGGGTCAGCCTGGCAGTCAGACCCGTCCGAGCCATCGACTACATCTACGCCACCATCACCGTCCAGGTGTGATGAGGAATCATCCCAATGCCTACCGTATTTTCCGCGAACCGCAGCAGCCTCCTCGTTGATGGCAAGGCAGTCGAGGGACTCCAGTCGCTCGTGTTCCGCGTGGTCACCGAGCGCGAGGACGTTCGGGCAATCGGCTCCAACGAACGCGTCGATGTGATTTTCGGTCTGCGCACCGTGCGCGGCGAGCTGGTGGTCCGCTCGGCCAGCCTCGCGTTGGACGCCCTGCTGGACAACCGCGGCAAGTTCCAGATCGTGGCCAACCTCAAGCGCACCGAGGGAACCGACGACGTCCGGACGCTCTCCTTTGATGACTGCTTCGTGGAGGGCAAAGGCTTCCAGCTGGACGCGCACGGCAGTGCAGCGACCACCTACGCCTTCAGCGCGACCCGGATCCGGGAGGGCTAGCGAATGGTCCAGGAACCCTCAAGCATGCGGCGCGAAGTGGTGGTGGATGGGCACCGCTTTCATATCCACCTGGAAGGAGAAGAAGGCCCGCTCGGCGTGGAGTCCTCCACCGGGGCGTACGTCCACCTCGCCCGGTGGAGACTCGAGGACCACCTGTGGGCGCTCGACCGCTTCGTGCGCTTCGCGGGTCGTGGGATGGAGTTCGACCACGATGGGTTCTCGCGCGCGCTCTTGCGCCGCTCGGGAGTGCCGGAGGAGCTGTTCGAGGAGCTGGCGCCCATTGCCCTGTGGTGGGCTGTCGGTGCCGGCTCGGTCGAGGCTCCCGGGAGTAGCCCGGAGGGCTGGGTGCGCACGGGAGCCGTCCAAGCCTGGCTGCGCTCGTGGACGTTCGCCGAGCGCTCGAAGGCGCTGGAGGCGAGCCTCACCCTCTATTCCGATGGTGTGCGTCACTTCAGCCTGGAGCGCTACCTGAGCACCATGCTCACCACCTGCGTGGTGGCCCTGGAGCCGTCGGACCGTCCGTGGAGGGAGCTCGACGGAGCAAGCGCCACCGCGCTGCTCGATGCGGTGGTGACGTTGAATACGTCGGGGGATTGCGAAGAGGACCGGCTGCTCGAGGAAGGCAACCCAGGCATCCGCGCGCTGGCTCGCACCCTGCTGCGTCTGTGTCGGGCGCTGGGATGGACGCCCTCCAGGGTGTGGGCCACGCCAGCCTCCGAGATACACCGGCTGCTCGCGCTGCTGGATGCGGTGGAAGCAGACGCGCCACCCGCGGCGCCGCACCCAGAGGGCCTCGCCGCCCATCCTGACGCGGTGGTCATCCAAGTGGAGGAGCGCTGATGCGTCGCTCCATGACCACTGGAGAGCTCGTGGAGATCCTCTCACGGCCCGCGCAACGGGCCATGCGTGAGGTGGGCGACTCGCTCGGGCGCATGATTCCAGGGTGGGAGGCCCGTAGAGACGAGGAGCCACTCGCGCAAGCCCACAGGCGCCTCGAGGCGGCCCCCATGCAGACGCGTACTCCGGCTCGGACCGCTCCCGGCCCCTTCGGCCTGTCCCCGCGCGCCCAGGCGCATGCGAGCGCCGCGGCGGAAGGTACGCACGTGCTCCATGGCCCCACTGGCGTGGCGCTTCGTCAGGAGGGAGAAGGCCGCCGGGTGATCGACGGTCTGGCGTCGGCCTCCGAGCGCGTTTCGCGGGAGGGCCCCGCTCGCGAGGTGGAAAGCCGTCCCTCCGGGCCGCCGACACTCCGAATCAAGAGGTCGTCCTCTCTTCCTCCTTCCGTCAGCGAGGAGGAGGAACGAGCCGCTGCGGCATCATTGCGAGCCACGCGGCCCGTCATCGCGCTCCGCCCACGAGAAGTCACGGACACAACCGTCTCACGTGAGGACATCACCAGCGGACGCGTGGGTGCGGAGCTCCTCCCGGAAACCGGGACCGGCCATACGGCGCCGCTCCTTCCCGTGGAGGACCCGGCTTCCGCTCCGCGCCCTGTATGGGCCAGGCCCCCCCTGCGCGAGGCGCGGCGCCTCTTCCCCTCCAGCGCGGGCTCCGCCGGACCCACGTCCGCGCCCTCCTCTTCTCCTTCTCCGTCCATCGCGGTCGTGCATCGCTCCGGTCCTGTCACCGCGTTGGCGAGTCAGGTCGTGAGCGGCATGGCGCCGGCCTGGAACGAAGCACATCGCCTCTCCCATGAAGCACTGACCGTAGCGCCGCAGTCCCTGCCCCAGGAGCGCGCCTCGCAGCCCACCAGCGCGGCGGTGAGGAACACCTTCAACGTCAGCGTGCACCTGGAGCCGAGCGGAGTGGGGACCCCGGTGGATTTCACGACCCTCGAGGATGCCCTGGTGGACCTCCTCCGCGACGCCGCACGACGGCATGGCCTGGAGGTCTGAGCACATGGCCAGGATCTCCTATGAGGTGAGTGTGGGTTCGCTGGTCGCATCAAGCCAGCCCCAGAAGGGCACGAGCCTGCTGCGCTCGCTCACCTGCGGGTTGACCATGGATGGCGCTGGCGGGTGGTGCTCCCTGGATCTGGTCTGCACCGGCGCGCCCCCCCGACCCGGAGAGGCGGCACAGGTCTCTCTCGACGCGGGAAGTGGAAGGGCCACCGTCTTCACCGGAGAGGTGCTCTCGACGCGGGTCACACCGGAGAGTGCCCGGGTGCAGGGAGTCGACGGGCTGACCAGGCTCGCCCGGCTTGAGGTGAGCGAAGCCTATGAGCAGATGAGCGCCGGTTCCATCGTCAGGGAGTTGGTACGGAAGGCGAATCTGGGAGTGGGCACCATCGAGGACGGTCCCAGGCTCCCCAGCTACCTGCTCCACCAGGGCCCGAGCGCACTGCACTACCTGCGGCGGCTGGCCGAGCAGTGCGGCTTCGACCTCTACACGGACGGTGCCGGCAAGGTGCACTTCGCCAGCCCCCGCCGGGGTGGGGCGGACCACACCTTCGCCTATCCGAAGCAGGTGTTGAAGGCGGAGCTGCTCCAGGTCCAGCCTTCCTTCGACAGCATGACCGTGTGGGGCGAAGGGGCCGCCAGCGTCCAGGGCACCGCCCGTGGCCATTGGCTCGTCCGCGACCTGGCCTCGGTGAGTGGAAAGGCCAGCCTCGGCGCGAGCGGGGCGGTGCAAGCAGGCCGCCTGGGCAAGACCCCGCGCACGGTGCGCGACGGCGCGGTGCGCTCCGGCGGGGACGCAGCGGCGCGAGCCCAGGCACGGATGGCGGCGGTGGGCTCGCGGGTGCTGCGAGGCTTCGTGGAGGTGCTGGGCAGCCCCGCGCTCAAGCCCGGAGCGCTGGTGAAGATCGACGAGGTTCCCACAAACCACCCGGCAAGGGCGCTGGTGGCGGGGAAGGTGCTGCGGGTGCGCGGTGTACGGCACAGCCTAGGCCTGCGCACGGGATTCATCACCCGGATGGAGTTCTAGGATGCCAGTGCGGATTGGGAAGATCGCGCTTGCCGGACTCGCCAACATCTACACCGAGGACACCCGGACCCTGGTGCAGCAGCGCGCCCCGGGACAGGCCGGAGCGGTGTTTCAGGACCTCGGCCGCGAGCCGGTGACAGTGGTGATGGAAGGCGTGCTCGTCGGCGAGGACACCCTGGCGGGCGTGGAGGAACTGCGGCAGGCGCAGGACAAGGCCAAGCCCCTGTCCTTCGCGGCCGACGCCGTGGCCGGCGCGGATCTCACCCAGGTGCTGATCGCAGACTTCCAGGTGAAGCAGCTCGCGGGCTACACCCAGCGCCACGCCTTCTTCCTCCGCGTCCGGGAATACGTGGAGCCTCCGGCGACCGCCCAGGCGGGTACCGCCGCGGTGAGCAAGAAGGTCGCCGCGACCGCCGGGAAGTGGAACAAGGGCGCGCTCGCCGCGGCCTCGGTGTTGAAGAAGCCCGACACCCTGATGTCCGCCGTGCGCAAGGACTCCTCCCTGCTCAAGCATCTCAGTGCCGGGCAGCTGGGTGGCGTGCTCAACAAGATCCGGGGCTCGCTCACCGGCCGTGACTTCAGCACCGTGCTGAGCGCGCTGGGCAAGATGGACCCTGGGAAGATCGTGGGCCTGGTGAACTCGCTGAAGAACTCGGGAAGCATCGGCGAGTTCGTCCAGAAGCTGGCCGCCGACGGTGTCCCGCTCCTGGAACAGATGACGGGCCTCAAGCTGGGAGCGGCGGCCGCCGTGGTGAAGGGCATCGCCGGCGCCAGCGACTTCCTGTCCAAGCTCCAGCAGGTGGCCCGAGACGCGGGTGAGCTGGCGACCCGGGTCTCACGGTTCGATCCAGTGGCCTCCCTTGAACAGCCCGGAGGTCCCCCGACATGAGCACCGCACGAGAGATCATGGATGGCATCGACGCGCTGGTGGTCTCGCTGGAGGCCCTGCTCAAGACGGACACCGTCGACGCGCTCCTCCAGTTGGTGGCGGAGCTGCGAATCTCCCAGCCGGTGAAGGGCGCACTGAAGGCGCTGGGGAACGTCCTCGACACGCTGGTGGAGTGGCTTGGCAAACTGGAGCAGGTGGCGGGCGTGCCGCGGTTCCTGGAATCCGTAGGCCCCTCCGTCACCCAGCTCGACCAGCTGTTCAGCGCCTCCGGGGAACAGCTCCAGCAATCAGGGATGGGCGCCCTGGCCCCGCTGGCGACCTCGGCCCAGGTGGCGGTGCAGCTCTTCGACAAGGTGCGCAGGGCCGTGGAGCGGGTGATTCAGGGAATGCTCCCCCAGGAGGCCCTGCAACGGCTGCGCGACAGTGTGCTGCGGCTCAAGGCCACCCTTTCCACCTACGGCGAACGGCTGGACGGCCCCCCCACCCGCGCCGGGCTCGCGAGCGGAGCTCCGGCCCTGGAGAGCGGCGCACAAGGAAGGCCCACATGAGCGACCTGGTGACCATCATCCAGGCCATCGTCCGGGCCGAGCTGGAGTTGCTGCGCCTGGGGGACGTGGGCGTGGTGACGAGCGCGTTTCCCCACGCGGAGGGAGACACCCACAACCACGAGTGCGACGTGAAGCTGCGCGAGGACGGCCTCGAGCTGCGCAAGGTGCCGATCGCCACGCCCCACATCGGCATGGTGAGCGCACCCGCGGTGGGTGACCTGGTTCTCCTCTCCTACGTGGGTGGCGATCCCAACCGCCCCATCGTGGTGGGCCGGCTCTACTCGGAGAAGACCTCGCCGCCGGAGCATGCCCAGGACGAGTGGCGCGTGGTCTCCCCGCCGGGTGGCAAGACGTCCATCGCCATCGACAAGGCCCATTCGGTGGTGCTGACCGCTGGCGAAACGGTGGTGACGCTGCTGGAGGGGGACACCATCTCCATCAAGGGTCCCAAGGACCTCAAGGTCGAGGTGGAAGGCAACGTCCAGCTCCAGTGCAAGGACTGCACGGTGGATGCGTCCGGGAACATCGATCTGGGCAAGAGCGGTGGTGGCGTCATCACCGAAAAGAGCCACAAGTGCTACTTCACCGGGGAGCCGCTGGTCGGCTCGAAGACGGTGAAGGCCAAGGGTTGATCATGCCGGCACCTTCATCTTCCGAAATCGAGAACAAGGCCAACAGCGCCCTCGATGCCGCTGGCATCCGGGGTGCGAACGCGCCGGACCTGGCGGGAGCGCTGGGCCAGCTGCTGGGCCAATCCCTCACCTTGTTTGTCTCCATGGCCATGGTGCTGCCCGGCATCCCGGCGGCGGCACCTCCTCCCGCGGGCTCGGGCAGCACCACCGGTCCAGGCATGTTGCTTCCTCCTCCCGCGGGGGGCCCGGGCCCGGCGCAGCTCGAGCCCCTGGCCCTGGGAGCGCTCTCCTCGAAGAGACTGAACGGAAAGGGCAAGGCCGCGCTGGCGAAGGTGCTTGCTCAATCCATTGGACAGGCACTCCTGCTCTTCACCGCCCAGGTGAAGGTGGCGCCGGGACTCGCGATCGCCGGCTTCGCCACAGCGGCCCCGGGAATGCTGATGGGACCGGCTCCAGCCGGGCCGGTGCTGCGGCCGCTCGTCCTGGGCTTCGCGCAGGCACAAGGCCTGCGCGGCCGCGACGTGCCGGACCTGGCCGGCGCCATCGCCGACGTGCTGGCCTGGGCGCTCGGCGAGCTGATCACCCGGCTCAAGGTCACTCCGGGCATCGCCAGCACGCCCGCGGCCACCGCGGCGCCGGGGAGGTTGATGTGATGAGTGATTCCCTCGGCACGGACCTGAAGGTGGAGTTCTTTGCGAATGGCGGAGCCGACATCGCCTGGGGCAGCGGCGGGCCCGTCACCACCACGGGGCTGGCCACGCTCGAGCAGGCCCTCATCCTGCGCCTGATCATCTCCCGGGGCGACCTGGAGGAGCTGGGCCACCCGCGCTACGGCAGCCAGGTGAAGGAGCTGATCGGCGAGCCGCTGGACCGGCAGAACCTGGAGCTGCTGCGCCGCTACGCGCGCCAGGCGCTCAAGGAGGACCCCCGGGTGGAGGAGGTCTCCTCGATCGTCGTGCGCCCACGCCGGAGTCCGCCGGGCGTGGTGGAGCTCGAGGCCACCGTGGTGGCGAGCACCGGGGACACGCTGTCGCTGGGAGTATCCGTCGACCTGGGTTGAGCCGGCGGAGCGATGACATGAAAGGACAAGGAAGAGCGCCATGGACATGAGGGAAGAGCAGTCAATGGATGGGGTGCTGACACTCGAGCTGCGCGACACGGGCGGCGCGCTGCTGGAGCGGCGCCGGGTCCACAACCTGATCACGCTCAGCGGCAAGCGGCTGCTGGCCAACCTGCTGCTGGGCAAGGCCACTGCGCTGCCCATCCAGTGGGCCATCGCGGTGGGTACGGGAAAGGGCGACGCCCAGCCCAGCGACGAGGTGCTCGGGCGACAGGTGGACCGGGCGGAGGCCTCATCCCGTGAGGTGGAGGCCGTCACCTCCAACACGGGGGCGTCCCTCATCCGGGCCACCGTCTCCAGCATCCTCCCTGCGCTCCCGGCGGGCCAGGTCCAGCCCCTCACCGAGGCAGGAATCGAAATCACCCAGGGCAAGAACACCATCCTCTTCAACCGGGTGCGCTTCGACGAGGTCAACCGGAGCGCCAACATGGTGTTGAACCTCTCCTGGGAAATCTCCTTCTAGGCACTGCAATGGACACCCTCTTCTCCTCGGACAAGAACAGCTTCAGCGCCATCGTGGACCGGTTGCTCGGCTCCTTCGGCGCCCGCATGGACACCACCCCTGGCAGCGTGCTCCGGATCCTGACGGAGGCCTACGCGCGGGAGATGGCCACCTTCTACGCCACGCTCGAGCTGGCCCACCGCGCGGGCTACCTCGACACCGCGGAAGGCGATGCGCTGGACAACGTGGTGGAGCTGCTCGGGATCCGCCGGGCACGCGCGGGCCTGCTGCTCGGAAAGGTCGAGCTCCGCCGTAGCACTCCCGCTCCGGGAGACATCGACATCCCCGCGGGATGGCGGGTGACAGGAGTGTCCCTGGACTCGAAGCCCCTGCCCATCTTCGAGGCCCTGGAGGACGCGGTGCTCCGCCGCGGAGAGACGCGGGTCGTGGTGCCGGTGCAGCAGGCCCAGGAGGACACGAAGGAAGCGGCGGAGTTCCAGGTCATCAACCCTGGCAGCCTCACCGTGATGCCACGCCCACTGCCGGGCATCGAGGCGGTCACCAACCCGGAGCCCCTGCAGCGTCACAGCGAGGACGAGACCGACGACAGCCTGCGCGCTCGCGCCAGGGCCGCGCTCCGGGATACAAGCAAGGGCACCCTGGAGGCGCTCGCGGCGGCGGTCCGCGAGCAAGGCGTGCAACGGGTCACCGTGCAGGAGCCCTCCGATGGGCCACCTGGAGTGGTGGAGGTCATCATCTCCGATGCCGGGTTCGAACAGAATCCGGAGGCGGTGCAGCGGGTGGAGAAGGCCATCCGGCTCACCAAGGCGGCGGGGATCCGGGCCCAGCTCAGGTACGCGCGCAGCATCTATCTGCAACCCGAGTTCCTGGTGGAGCCGTCGGATCCGGAGCTTGACGCGGGTGGGTTCGAGCGCCTGGCGGGTGCGCTCCGGGACGCGCTGGCCTCGTTCATCGAGACCCTCCAGGCGGGAGAGAATGTCTCCCGCCGCAGGCTGGAGGCAGTGCTTTTCGCCCACCCGGGAGTGCGCCAGGTGAGCGAGCTGCAGATGAAGACCTTCGTCCGGGCACCCAGCGGCAAGGGAGGCTTCGAGCTGGTGGCCGAGGACGTGAGCCGGGAGTACGGAGCGGCGCGCGACTGGCGGATGGATGCGCTGCAAAAGGCCACCTTCGACCTCAAGGCAAGGCCGCCCAGGATCTCCCGCTTGCGGCCTCCGGTGTACCGGCTCCACCTGGTGGTCTCGCGCTCCGTGAGTGACCGTCGCCCGGCCGAGGCCGTGCAACAGGCCATCCGCTCCACCCTCGAGGAGTACGAGGCGCTGCTGGCCGGCGGGGAGAAGGCCGGGAACGACAAGCCGGAGATCGTCTGGCCCCCCCTGGAAGCAGCCCTGAAGCAGGGCGCAGGGGTGGTCAAGCTGCTCTCGCTGGTCGTCACCACGACCGATGGGGCCACCGTCACGCTCACCGAGAAGGGGGCGCCCTACCCCACCGCCAAGACCCCACGCCTGGTGCTGGCCAGCGTGGAGACCATGGAGCAGGCATGACGGCGGAGGAGCGCGCGCGCCAGATGATGGAGTACCTGCCCCTGCTTCTGCGGGACGGCGCCAACATCCATCGCCTGTTCGAGCTCCTTGGCCGGGAGCTGGAGGGGATGGAGGAGAGCCTCACCCTGCTCATGCACTCACGCTGGTACACACTGGCGCGGGGGTTCGAACCGGGGGAGTCGCTGGCGAGAAAGACGGGCTCGGAGCTGGGCCGGCTGGCCGCACTCTTCGGCCTGTACCCTGGGAGGGGCGAGAGCAGCGACGACTTCCGCGTGCACATGGCCTCGCTGCTGGCCGTCCACCGCACCGGGTTGAGCACCACTCCGGCCCTGCTCCGGCTGGTCTCGCTCGTCTACCGGGCCGCACAGCCCCCGCGCATCGAATGGATGGGGGACACCGCCGTTGGCCGGTTCACCGTCACCTCGGCTGATGGCTCGGCCCGTCAGCTGCGGGTGGAGCTTGCCGATACCCCTCCCACCGCCAGGAGGGTCCAGTTCCTCGATGTGGATCCGGGGCGGCGGCTCTTCACCCGCAATGGGGGACTGGAGACGACCATCCCAGAGCTCTCCCTGACGGCCACGAACGACACGGTGGCGGTCCCCATCTTCACCCACCAGGAGTCCGGCCAGGACGTCATCTACCTCGGGCAGGTGCCCAGGGGGAGCACCCTGCTCCTGCGCCACGGGCACGCCCCGCTCATTGATGGCGTGCCGTCCCAGGAGCCGCTCATCACCGCCAACCCCACCCGGTTCGCGGGGCTGAACGCCGTGAGTCCCAGCTCGCGCTTCGACGGGAAGCGGACCCAGTTCTCGACCGCCAATGCGCGCGACCCGCAACTGCCCACGCTGGCGCTCGGAGAGAACCACTGGGTGGTCGGAACCCTTTCCCAGACAGAGCTCCGCTCCTACCTGGCCGGCTGGACGAACGCGGAAGCCGAGGTGCGCAAGGCCTTGCCAGTGAAGCCCGCGGGCCTGAAGGTGGACCTGGAGTTCCGCTGGACGGAGCTCACCCCGGCCACCTTCACCCTGCGGATCCCGGTCGACTACCTCCCCCGCCACTGCCAGGAGCCGGACGAGGAAGGAGTGGTTCCCGGCCTGACGGGGCTCATCCGGGAGCTTTCGGCCGCGCTCGACTATGGACGGGCCTCCGGAGTGCGCCCACGCATCGAGTTGGGGCTGTTCATGCCCGCGGAGCAGGTCGAGGTGACCGAGCGCTCCCAGATGAGGTGGGCCTCCACGTTCTCGGAGCGGCTCGAGCCGAAGGAGACCCTCTCCTCTTTCGGGCCGTCCCTGGAGTTCGAGGAGGTGCTGCGCGAGCCCACCGAACGCCTCACCTTCTCCGGCTTCTTCGACCGCACCCGCATGGGCGGAGCGAGCTTCCAGTAATCCCTCTCACCCTTCCCTTCTACCCTCACCAGGAGCCAGCCCGATGAGCAACCCATACTACCCAGCCAAGCCAGGGGATCCGATCCTCGCCGACAATTGGAACAACATGCAGGTCCAGGTACGCACGGAGATCCGCTCGCACACCCATTCCGGCGGGGAGGATGGGAAGAAGATCACGGGGAGCGGAATCGATCCCACCTCGACGGTCAGGGTCAATGAGCTCCATGCGGCCGTCAAGCTCACGGTGAAGGATGTCGATGTCTTCACCCAGCTCAACACCCTCTCCAATGAAAAGCTCGCCGTGGCGGGAGGCGCCATCACGGGTGAGCTGAGCGTGAGCAAGAAGCTCATGGTGGGAGATGTCGACGTCGCCAACCGGCTCAACACCCTCTCCAATGAAAAGCTTGCCGTGGCCGGAGGCGCCATCACGGGCGATTTGAGCGTGGGCAGGAAGCTGCAGGTCTCGGGAGGCCCCATCGTTCCCAAGGTGGGAAACACCCCGGGCGATGGGATCATGTTCCCCACCGATCCCGGAGGAGGCGGCGGAGATTCCGCCTTCATCCGCTACTTCGTGACGACCGGCGAGGATGCGACGCTGCGCATCGGCATTGACAACGACGCGGAAGATACGCTGAGCCTCTGGCAATGTGGCGCCGACAGACTGGTCATCAAGAATGGCAATGTCGGCATCCGCGGCGCGCTCACCGTCCAGAGCGATCAAATACTCGTCAACAATAACCAACTGGTGCGGTCCACGAATCAGGAAATCATCCGCATCGTCCGCGGGTCCGTTCATTCAAACGGCAATGCCGTCCAGGGGGCAGGCTTCAAGTCGCAGAGAGCCCAGAACACATCGGCGGGTACGTTCTTGATCACCTTCGACCCTCCCTTCTCGGCCGCTCCCACGATGGTCGCAACCCAGGCCTCCTACATGGGGGAGGCGGGCCCTGTGCAAAATACGCCCAGCACCCTGGATAACGCGGTGATCCTGGGCGTCGACCGTTCCACGGCACTCATCCGGTTGGGTGATGGCTTCGGCACTGGTTATTATCGTCACTTCCACTTCCTCGCCATCGGCTGGTGAACAGGGGGCGTCATGAACAGGTTTTTCGAGGAGCGCCTGCGGACGCTCGAAGCTGAATACGAGAAGGGGCAGAAGCTGCTGGCGGAGCTGGACACGAAGCGCACCAGCCTCACGCAAACGCTGCTGCGGATTGACGGGGCGAGGCAGGTGATGAGGGAGCTGATGGCGGAGAGCAGCGCCGGGACCGCGGCGCCGCAGCCTGAAAGCCAGACAGTGGAAGCGGAGACGCCCTGAGCTGGCAAGGGGGGTGACGAATGTCTGAAATACGCGTTGGAGTGACATTGCGATACGACGGGAAGAGTGTCCCGGCGGGCCCCACCCTGCCAGTGGATGGCCTGGGCCCGACCCTGACACTGGACGTCCCGCCTGGAGTGGAGCTGCTCCGGGCCGAGCTGTGCCTCCAGATGCCAGGGGACGATGTCACCCTGGACCTGATGAAGGGGGTACCGCCGGCCGCGGTGGCGACCAGCGCTGGCAGAACCTGCCTGCCCACGGACGGGGAAATCCGCTGGCTCACCGTGGATTGGGGGGTGCGCCGGCCGCTGACCTTCCTCCAGATTGACAGCCCCACCGCCAATCGCCGGGGCCGGCTCAAGGTCTCGGACGGAGGGCCCTGGTTCCCACCGCTCCCCATGGACGTCATCCCGCTGGGGAGAGAGGGCCAGCAGCTGCCCGCGCTGATGGCGAGCCGACTGATGCTGGAGCTGGTGGAGGATGCGGGCGCCGGGTCCGGCAATCCCTTGAAGGAGTCCAGCGCCTCCGTTCAGGGCGTGTTGCTCAAGGCCGCCGCCAGGCCCGCGGATCTCTGGGCCTGTATCGGGACGCAAAGCCCCTTCTTCCAGTACCCGCAGCCGCTTCCCCCCCGACAGGAGCTCATCCTGCGGGACGAGCTGTCCATCGCGCTGCGCCAGGCCTGGCCAGCAGGTCTCCAGGGAGGCCCCGTGGAGGTGCACCTGCGCTCCTCGGCGGCCGGTAGGCTGCGGCGCGCCCGCCTCTCCCTGGAGACCGCCGTGGTGGTCACCACGTGGAAGAATGGCTCCGGCCAGTGGAGCGGCTCCCTCCCCTACGGAGGTGAGGTGGTCAGCCCGATTGACGTCCCCACGGATCGGCCGCTCCGGAGTGTCGAGCTGACGGTGGAGGCTCAATCGCGCAAGGAGCGCGTCCCGCTCACCCCGGCACCTCCTTCGCTGCCGGAGCAGGCCCAGCTCTGTGGCCCGGGTTTCGTGGCGGCGCAGGCCTTCACTGTCCGGAGGAAGGAGGCGCTGCTGGGTATCGATCTCCACTTGCGGCTGCTCTCGCGGGCCGCCCGGGGGACGGTGACACTCCACTCCGACGTGGGCAACCGGCCCGCGGAGGTCTCCCTGAACTCCACCACCGTGGAGTTCGAGCTGGAGTCGGAGGGCGACCCGCCCTGGGGCGCGCGCTGGTTGCCCGTGGACCTTCCCTCGCCGGTGACCGTGGAAGGCACCTGGTGGGTGGTGCTCACCCTCACGGAGGGCCAGGTCTTGTGGACGCTGGACGCTCCACCGGCGCCCCCTCCCTCGGCCGCGGCGGCACCGCTGGGGGCGCTCTACCAGTTGGAGAAGGGCCCCTGGCTGGAGCGCGAGCCGCCCCCGCTTCAGGCCCCTCCCTTGAAGCCCTGGGCGTGTTGCCGTCCGCGCTTCTTCGAGCCGGCCACGCCACCGCCCCCCAGCGTGCTCCTGCGGTGGGGCACCCACGTGCTTCCGGTCGTACCGGATGCGCGGGGACGGGTCTCGCTCGATGAGCGGACGTTGGGTGGGTTGCCCGGGCCGCAGGCCGGGACGCCCCTGGAGGTGGTGGTCCGCTCCCAGGTTGCGGGGGAGCTCACCCTCTCCGCGCTCCGGGTGACGAGCCCCCGGAGCGATACGTACGAGCTGTTCACCCCCAGCTAGAGCTGTTCCTGGCAGCAAAGAGCCGTCCCTGCAGCGACCGGGTCGCACACTGTCGGCGCTCCACGATTCGCAATCACAAACCCAGCTCACTGGCGTCTTGGAAGTACGGAATGGGAGAAGCCATGCTGGCCGCTGTCGAAGCCTTCTACCGGGATGCGCTCCAGACCCTCCTGCCTCGGCTCCAGGTGACGCTTGGGCCCGGTCCCGCTCCGGATGCGGAGCTGGCACGGCGGGTAGACCTCTTCGCCGAAGGACTCTCGCTGACACCGCCAGAGGGAACAAAGCCTGGCGCCTTGCGCGAGCCTGCCTGGTTCACCCAGGAGCTCCAGTTCAGCGCGGATGGGCAGACCCAGGAGTTCCTCCTGCCCGAGCAGGCCCGGGGCGAAGTGGCGGAGGTGGAGTCTCCCCCCGGCCGTCCAGTTCCTCCAGGCGACGCATACACACTCGAGGGCCGGAGCCTGCGCTTCCACCGAGCCCCGGAGGAGGCGAAGACGGCGGTCTGGGTGCTCCTGCGCGGGGAGCGTGCGCGCGGCTACACCGAGCGCTGCCCCTGTGAAATCCACCTCGTCACCTCGGCCTGGGCAAGGGCCCCGGCGGACGCGGACGGCCTGCTCACGAGCGTGCTGGCCGGAGTCCTCAACGCCTCCACCCGGATGGGAACGCTGAACGGGGCCACGTCCCCAGGTCTTGGCGTCCGCCTCCGGCTGCAGGGGGCCGTGACGGCGCTCCGGAACATCTCCCGCGGGCACGAGCGCGTGGGCGAGCTGGACTGGTTCTTCGCCCGGGCCCGGTTCCTCCTCCACGGCGAGCTGGAGCAGGCGGTGGTGGTGGGTCAACCCGAGCCGGTGGGGCTCATCGTGCAAACACAGAACACCCTTCAGGTGAACAAGCCATGAGATTCAATCTCACGTCAGCCAGAGTGGCTGGCATTCGCCGTCAGTTCCTGGTCCAGGGGGCGGTGCTGCTGGGGGCACTGGCCTGGATGTCATGCGCGCCCACTGAGCCCTCGAACCCGCCGCCGGTGCCCGAGGTCGTCAATACCAGTCTGTTCTTGAAGATCCAATCAGTGACGGGAGAGCCCGTGCCGCAGGCGCAGCTGCGCCTGGACACAGGCAAGAGCGCCCAGTCCAACACGCCAGGGCCGCGGTTCAAGCCCGACGCGCACGGGCAGGTGCTGCTGGAGGATCTGCCCCCGGGGAAACACCTCCTGCAGGTGGAGGCCCCAGGCTTCGTTTCCACCTTCATGGCACTGGCGCTGGGCGAGCGAGTGCAGGCCGGCTCCGGCCTCCAACTGATGCCTCTGGGAGAGCCCGTCGCGACCTTCGACACCAGCCAGGGCGCCCGGTTCGAGCGTGGCGGCATCCAGGTCACCGTCCATCCCGGCGGCCCGCTGATGGATGCCGAGGGGCTGTCGATTGAGGGGCAGGTGGAGGCGTTCTTCGTCCCGGTGGACCTGGAGAATGGGGGACTGCAGGGGGCCCCGGGCATGCAGCAGGGGCTGATCCAACCTGACGCGCCTCCCGTGAGTCTGGAGAGCCTGGGGATGTTCGCGCTCGTCTTCAAGCAGAAGGGGCCGGGGATCGCCCGGCCGCGGTCCAGGGTTGGCGAGGTCTCGTCCTTCGCTCGCCGCATCGAGATTGGCGGCGGGTTGCCGCGCTCCATCCGTGCCAATTCGCTGAAAGAGCCCGAGCTCTCCTGCCGCGTGAGCGCCCTGGCCGAGACCCCTCGGCCGGTGCCTCTCTGGCGGCCTGATTGGCGCAGTGGGTTCTGGGTGCCACTGGGTGAGACGTGCTTCTTCATGGAAGACAGGTGGCAGTGTTCCCTGGGCAGCAGCCCGCCGCCCCTGATCCAGGTGGCCCTGCCCTTCTGGTGGCGCTCGACCCTGGCCGCTCAAGACAATCCCTTGCAGGCGCCTGAGCCCGCGTGGGTGGAGACGGGGTGTGTGGCGGTGCGGTTGGTACAGAAGAATGGCCAGCCGGTGGCGGGCCGCATGGTGATGGCACAGGGGGTGGACTATGTGAGCATCAGCCGCGCGCTGACGAATGGCGAAGGCCTGGCGTTGCTGGAGGTGATGCGGGGCAGGGAGTTTCGGGTGGAGGCCAGCGCCAAGAGCACCTCGTTGGTGGTCAGCGAGGCGGGTACCTGTCAGGAGGAGGGCGCCCCACCGACTGCCGTCACCCTGTGGGTGGCCACGCAACGGTGTACACCGGGGACCGCGCGCGACTGCGCATACTCGGGGCCCAGCGACAGGGTGGGCCAGGGAATCTGCCGGCCCGCGAAGCGCTACTGCGATACGGAGGGCGCCGGGTGGAGCGACTCCTGTGTGGGGGAAGTGCTCCCCCAGCCCGAGCGCTGCGAGAACGCGCTGGACGATAACTGCGATGGGTCCATCGACGAAGGCTGTCCCCGCTGTCAGGAGGGCGAGCGGCGTTCCTGCTATCAGGGCCCCGACAACAGCCAGGACGTGGGCCAGTGCCAGGCGGGTGCACAGCAATGCCTGGCGGGGGGAGTCTGGTCGGCCTGTGAGGGGGAGGTGCTCCCGGAGGTCGAGGACTGCTCCTGGCCCGACGATGAGAACTGCGATGGAGTCGCCTGCCAGTGCTGGCCAGGCATCACCGAGCGTTGCTACAGCGGCCCGCCGGGTACAGCGGGGGTAGGAGTTTGCCTCGCTGGGACCCGGACCTGCGACAACTCCGGGACATGGGGGGCGTGCACGGAGGTGAGGCCCCAAGCCGAGTCCTGCGGCAATGCGTTGGATGATGACTGCGATGGTCAGGTGGATGAGGAGTGCTCGCGCTGCGAGCCCGGTACGGCCCGCCCTTGCTACAGCGGGCCCGCAGGCACTGCGGGGGTGGGTGAGTGCCGTGCGGGCGCGCAGACGTGCAATGCGGCGGGTACCAGTTGGGGCACGTGCTCGGAAGAGGTCCTCCCACGGACGGAGGACTGCACCAATCCGCTCGATGACAACTGTGATGGGCGGATCAACGAGAAGCCCCCCTGCGCCTGGGCTGCGACGAGTTCCATGATCTCGCCCCGCATCGGGCATGTGGCGGCCCTGCTGGACAACGGCATGGTGCTCATTGCAGGGGGGGCGTACACCGGCCGCCTTCAAACCGCTGAGAAGTACGACCCGTCCACCCGCAGCTGGTCGTCAGCTGGCCTCATGACCTCGGCCCGCGACGATCACACGGCAACGCTGCTGAGCAATGGAAAGGTGCTCGTCACAGGCGGGTACAGCGGCAGCAGTTATCTCCGGACGGCTGACCTGTACGATCCGACGACAAACACCTGGTCGTCGGTCAGCCCCATGACCGAGCCCCGCAAGACCCATACGGCGACGCGGCTGAGCAACGGCAAGGTGCTCGCCTCGGGTGGCAACGGCAATGGCTACACCTCGTCGACCGAGACGTATGACCCAGTCGCCAACTCCTGGTCACCGCTGCGCTTCATGTCTTCTGCCCGTGGTGACCACACGGCGACGCTGCTGCGCGACGGCAGGGTGCTCGTCACAGGGGGATACGACGGCAACAGTCGCCTCAAGACCGCCGAGCTGTACGACCCGGGCACCGACTCCTGGTCGTCGGCCGGCTCCATGACCTCGGCCCGCAGCGACCACACGGCGACGCTGCTGAGTGATGGCAAGGTGCTCATCACAGGGGGGTACTACGGCAGCCAAACCCTCGACACCGCCGAGCTGTACGACCCGGGCACCGACTCCTGGTCGTCGGCCGGCTCCATGACCTCAGCCCGCAGCGACCACACGGCGACGCTGCTGAGTGATGGCAAGGTGCTCATCACAGGCGGCGCCACCAGCCTGGCGGCCGAACTGTACGACCCGGTTGCCAGCACCTGGTCGTCTGCCGGCACCATGCTTGCCATTCACGACGGACACACAGCGACGTTGATGGACAATGGCCAGGTGCTCATCTCGGGGGCCGGCGGAGCCTACTGGGCTACCACCGAGGTGTACTCCCCCTGAGCGGGCGTCAACTCCCATGCCCCCCGAAGAGACGGCACCGTACTCGCTGACCATCGAGGTCGCCCGCGCTGAAGGGGCAGGCGATCCACACGCCTTCCGCTGCATGCGCCAGGACTACGTCTTCCGGAGCACGAAGGGCTTCGGCAGCGCGGAGTTCCCCTGGGACGAGCAGGTGCTGGGCGCGATGGCCCAGCTCCTGCGACCTCGGCCGGAGCCTGGTGCATTGCAGCACCTGGGTGAGCGGCTGCGCACCTTCCTTGAGCAGGGATTGAGCACCCACGAAGGCTGGGCCCATCACGAGCTGGCCCTCCTCCAAGCGGTGGAGGCGGGCCGTCCGGTGTACCTCACCTTCCGCTTCGGAGCCGCCGAGCTGTACAGCCTGCCGTGGGAACTGGTGGCGCTGCGCACCACGGGGCAGCACCTCGGAGAGCTGCCCGGGTGCCTCGTGCAGTACGAGTGGCCTGGCGTGCATCCCGCGCCCCTGCCCTCGCGGCGGCTTCCTGGCTCGGACCGGGTGCTTTTCGGCTGGTCCGCCGCCGCTGGCGAAGTGCCCTGGCGCGAGCACCGCGAGGCCCTGACACAGGCCTCCCGCGGCCATCGCTACGGCTTCGAGCCAGAGAAGGACGTGGTGGCCCGGCTCTCGCTCACCGCCCTGGAGCAGCACCTGCGCGAGGCCGTCGAGGCGAAACGTCCCGTCACCGCCCTCCATCTGCTGTGCCACGGCACGCGGCAGGCGGGCGGCACTTCCGGGCTGGTCTGGGACGGAGCACAGGGCGAGCCCGAGGTGGTGGACGCAGCCGCATTGCGACGTGTGCTGGCACCCCACGCGGGGTGGCTGCGACTGGTGGTGCTGTGCGCCTGTTATGGGGGCCACGCCGGTGCGCCCGGCAACGCGCTCGGCAGCGTCGCGCAGGGACTGCACCGGGTGGGCCTGGAGGCCGTGGTGTCCTCGCGCCTGCCGCTGTCGGTCGCGGGCTCCGTGCGCCTCACCGAGTCCTTCTACGCCAACTGGCAAGGCCCCCCCTCGGTGCGCCCCGCGCTGCTGGAGGCCCGGCGCGCCCTGCTCCGGACGGGCGGCCTGGAGTGGGCCTCGCTCCAGCTCTTCTCCCCACTCGAACCACCCCGGGCCGCCTCCCTGCTGAGGCGACGGCTGCTGCTGGGGCTCGGCGCCACGGCGGCGGGGCTGCTCACCACGAGCGCCGTGCGTGCCATGCCCAGGGTGCAGCCGCTGGGCGGACAGGTGCTGGACGAGGAGGGCCGGGCCCTGATGGGAGCCCGGGTGACGCTCCTGCTCTCCCAGCGGGACGACGCCCTCCGGGTCGAGACAGATGAACAGGGGCTCTTCCACCTCGAGCTGCGCGCCGAGCGCGAGGCGGAGGTTCGCTTCCGCGTGGAGAAGGAGGGCTACCTCCCCTTCGAGAGCACCGCGACCCTGGGCAACACCGGGCTCGGGTTCTCACTGGAGCGGGAGCCGTGAGCACCCGCCCGTCCCTTCTCCTGCTCCACCTACCCCCCGGAACGGGAGAGCGAAGCCAGCGCGGCACGGCCGGCGTCTCGGAAGACACGCTCCCAGTGGCGCAGTTCGGCGAGCGAGACCCCGAGCCGGGTGGCGATGGCCCTGGGGGCCTCCGCCCCGGTCATCATCTCCACCACGGCCTCCTCCATGGCTTGCACACCAGGCCCGAGGGGGAATGGGCTGGAGGCCGGGGCGAGCGCTGGCGCCGGCAGCCCCAGCAGCGCCGAGACCTCGGGCAGGGAGGGCGTGGCGTCACGGGCCACGGCCGGGGTCAGCGGCAGCCGCACCGCCGGATCCCCCAGCAGCACGTAGCCCGACACATCCTGGCGCATCATCCACAGGTGCCCGCGCCGGGCGCTGTCCCTCGCGGCGGAACGCCCGGCGGCCAGCTCGGTCGCGTCCCGGTCCTCCATCATGGTGAGCTCCAGGTTGGCCTCGGAGGCGAAACGCAGCAGGGTGGACAGGCCCACTCCCACGCGGCGTCCTTCCACCAGCTCGCGCAGCAACCCCAGGAAGCGCGAGGGACGTCCGCGAGAAGACGTGGTGTCCACGTCCGAGAAGCCATAGCTCCACGCCAGGTCCACGTGGGCCACGAGGGCCAGGGGCCCGTTGGGATTGGCCAGCGCGGCCTGCGGCAGGGCCGCGATGAAGGGGGGCTGGCCCGCTCTGGGCAAAGAGGCGAGCACGGCCTCGGGCCGCCCGATGCGCGCGCCGGACTCCTGGAGGCGCCGCAACCAGTGGAAGTAGGGGCTGTGGTGGGGGGTGCCGCCGCCGAAGCAGGCCAGGTACACCCACAGTCCTCCGGGGAGGAACGGTCGCGAGGCGACGTCCGCGGCCCGCAGATGCTCGCCCGGCCCCAGGCACATGGCGCCCTGGAGGGACTGCTGCTCGGTGGCGGAGGACCAACCCTGGCGCGGCGCGCCCAGCCCATGGCTCACGGACAGCAGCACGCCGGGCCTCGCAGCGGCCGCCTGCTCCAGCAGTTCCTGCGGAGACCAGTCCTCCGGCCCGCCAACCTCGTGGATGTCGGCGTGGAAGTCCCCCTTCTGCTGGCGGGCGCGGCAAGCCTGGAGGCTGGGGAGGACGAGCTGGTGGTAGCCCACCTGGGTGGCCGCGGTGCCATCATGCGCGGTGAAGAAGAGCGAGCGCGCCTGGGACTCCGGGGACGGCGCGCGTTCCCAGCGCAGCACCTTGTCGACATAGGCGGCGAGCTGCTGCTCTTCACGGAAGGCAAGCCGGCCCACGAAGACATCACTGCCGAGCGCCTGCTGCAGCTCCAGCGACACCTGATCCAGATCCCCCAGCACCAGCAGGTAACGGGGCCACTCCTGCTCGGGGATGGACTCGTCGCGAAGCACGGTGTTCTTCCAGCGCACGGCCTGGGGGCCCTCCAGCCCGGGGGGGACGCGGTAGCAGCGGGTAGGAGCGCCCTGCTGCTGCGCGCGCCAGCGGCGCAGCGGTTCGAGAATGGCGAGCAGCCTGTCTCCGGCGGCGCCCTCGGGTGCAATCACTCCCCAGCGCTGGGAGGCCAGGTCATTGGGATCTCCCCCCGGGTCCCACAGGTGGGTGGGTGTCTGGTTTTGCAAGACCGGGCCCGGGGCGTGTTGGAGGGAGTCGGCGCGGAGGCCTGATTCCAGCACGGGGCGGTGGTCATCGGCATGGGCCAACAGCAGCTCAAGGTTCATGTGGCTGACCAATTCCTTTCATTCAATAAACCGTATCACCCACTGCTACCCAATTCCTTTCGGAAAATCAAATCAACACATGAACAATCATCAACACCGGCCGGCACGGCACGTGGGCATCTGTCTATCCATGATGGTGGTGCTGCTGGCAGGGGACGCCCCAGCGGTCGAGCCCGGGGCCTCCCTGCCCGGCAGGATCGGAGCCCTCCGCCTCGGGGGACTCGACGGGAAGGTGCTGCGAGTCCAGCTGGAGCCCGGCGCGTCCCGGCTTGTGCACCCGCTCTCTCTCGATGAGACGGCGAACGCGCCGGTGAGCAGGGCGCGACTGCTGGTCACGGGACTGAGAGATGAATCAGGCGCACAGGTGTCCCCCTTGAGCGTGGTGGGCGCGGACGGACAGGCGCTCCAGGAGCATTCGGTGGAACCCGGAGGCTCCGTTCCCCTCAAACTCGAGGCGGACATCCCCGCTCCAGGCACCTATGAGGCGACGCTGACACTCCTCCAGGAGGGAGCCGCACCATCCTCAGCCCGGCTCGTCTTCAGCCGTCCGCGGCCAGCGCTCAACGTCGGCGTCGACGTGGCACCCGTGCGGGGGAATACGCCTCTCTTCGGAGGTCCGGGCGAGGCCACCCTCCAGTTCACCCTGCATGAGAAGGAGGGTAGGCCTGTCATCCTCTCTCCTCCGGTGCTCGCGCGGCTGGTCCTCCAGGAGGATGGGTCCGAGGACGCCGCGCTTCAGGTCCTCGCGGACGCGAGCGTCCTGGATGCGAAGGGTCAGCCCATCGAGGTCCCCTTCGTGCTCGACCGAAGGATGACGCTTCCGTTGCGGCTGCGGCTCTCCGGCCTGCCCGGGCCCGGCCGCTATGAGGGCACGCTCCGCGTCAGCGCCGCGGACGCCCCGGCCGTCGACCTGCCCTTCGTGCTCTACCTCCGGGAGCACGCCCTTGTGGCCTTCCTGATCATCGCGCTCGGCGTCGTGCTGTCCTTCTTGGTTCGCAAGTACGTGGCGCACGAGCGCCCCCGCATGGTGCTTCAGCACCGGGTGCTGGGATTGGCCCGGGCGCTGGAGGAGCTGAAGGCCTCGCCGGCACCTTCCTCCAGGGACCAGGAGCTCCTCGCCTGCGTCATGCAGGAGGTGGACGCTGTGCTCGCGGACGTCTCGGGCCGGGCAGTCCTCGGTGGTATCGGAGGGCGGCTGGACCTCCTCGAGAGGAAGGTGGCCTGCACCCGGAACTGGCTGCGGTTGCGGCGAGCCATCGACGAGATGCGCCCGGCGGACCTGCGAGCCGAGCCCCAGGCCCGGCTCGGCACGGTGGAGCGCTCTCTTCGCGAGCCGCGCACCACCTCGGAGGACCTGAGCATCGCCGAGACCACGCTGGCCGGCCTTCCCTCCGAGCTGGACGCACGGATGCGGCAGCACCTCTCCGAGCGGCTGGCGCTCTTCCGTGCGGAGCTGCACGCGCTGGCGTCGGCGCCTTCCTCCGAGTTGGCCCTGCAGCTCGAGTTGCAGGTAGGGCCACGCCTCGACAAGGTGGGCGAGTTGCTGGACCAGGATCTGCGCTCCGCCTTCGAGGAACTCGATGCCGCCCGGCTTGCTCAGGCCTCCGTGCTGGCGGAAAGGCTCGCTGAGAGCCTGCGGACACCGGCGCCCTCCTGGATCGGCCATGACGCATGGGTATCCCTCAGGGACAAGGTCACCCTGCTGCTGAAGCCGCTTCGCGAGGTCCCGCCCCCTTCCGTGGAAGCAGCAGTGGCGGCCTACGAAAGCGGCCTGACGCGCTACCTGATGACCCTCGGGCGCGCACTGACCGACCAGGCACGCACCCGGCTTCAGCGCGTAGGCGAAGAGCCGCCCGAGCAGCGCAAGGGCTGGCAGCAGGTGCTAGACACCGCGGAGCGCGTCCAGCGGTGCGCTTCCGAGCGGAAACTGCCGGAGTCCATGCAGGCGCTGGATGAAGCCCGCAGCGCCTTCGAGGAGGTCTCCTCGCTCCGAGAGGCTCCGAGAAGCTCACCGGCATCCGCCGCGCTGGATGCAGCCCGCGGCGCCCATGCGGCGGAAGGAGCCCATGCGGGACCGATGGTGTCCTTCTCATCGCCGGAGACCCAGGACGACGGCATTGCGCAACCGGCGGAGGAGGTCCTCCCATCGCTCTTCGAGGAAGTACGGCTCTTCGTGCCCAGGCTGGAGGGCACCCCCCCCGCGGAAGGGCGTGCGCAGCTGGAGCGGCAACTCGCCACCCTGGACCTGCTCGTCCTGGTGCTCGTGTTGGGAATGGCGGCCCTCTCGGGCATGAAGGTTCTCTGGATGGAGGCGCCAGCGTGGGGAGGCTTGAATGATCGCCTGCTCGCCTTCATGTGGGGATTCGGAGTGCATCAGGTCTCCCACTCCGGGCTTGCGAACCTGCTCGGACGCAGCATGAAGCAGGAGCCCCCAGCCCCCCCGTAGCCATCCCCGAGGGTCAGCTTCGCTGTTCCTTCAGGGTCGGACGCAATGAGGCCACGCCACGACGGAGAAGCATTGGAAACGAAAAAGGCCGGCTGCCCCAGGGGCAACCGGCCTTTTTCTTCTGGAGCCGACATCCGGATTTGAACCGGAGACCTACTGATTACGAATCAGTTGCTCTACCAACTGAGCTATGTCGGCGCGACGCGTGAAAGCGGCGCGTAAGTACCATCCGGTTTTCGGGCCCGCAAGCAGAATTTCCGAGCCTGCCCGCCCCTGCGCCGTCACCCCGGCTTCTTCGTTCCAGAAGGCCTGACACGCATGACACAGCGCATCCGGCGGAGTGACACACCGCGTCGCCTAAGTGCGCGGGATTTCTCCACAATTTGGAGAAATGGCGGGCTCCGCAGCGGTTGACCCCCTGTTGAGCCTGTGCGCATAAGGGCCCGGCTTTCGCCTGTGGCCCCCATTCAGGGTGGGCCCTCAAGGAGCACATTCCATCATGGCCAGCGAAGAGACTTTCATGCGCGCCCCGGCCCCCTCGCCCAAGCGCACCATCTACACGGAGGCGATGGAGATCTTCCACTACGCGGCGGATCTCATCGGCCTGGACAAGCGGGTGCGTCTGGAGCTCGAAGAGCCCGACTACGAGCACATCTTCTACGTCACCGCGAAGCTCAAGGACCGGCTCGTCCCCCTGCTTCCCGAGGAGGCCAAGTCCTTCTCCGACCTGTCCGTGACCCAGGTGCGCAACCCCGAGGGCCTGGAGCGCCTGGCCAACGGCAACATCATCCTCAACGGCCGCGCCCTGCTGGGCTCCGACGTCGCCATCCGCCACGGCCACCTGCGCCTGCCGGACGGGCTCGTGTACCAGCTGGTCCCCGGTGAGTCGCAGCGCTTCAAGGCCTACCGCGTCCAGCACAACCAGGCCCGTGGCCCCTACAAGGGCGGCCTGCGCTACCACCGCGAGGTGTCCCTGGACCTCTTCAAGGCGCTCGCCGCGGAGATGACCTGGAAGACCGCCATCGCGGAAGTGCCCTTCGGCGGCGGCAAGGGCGGCATCCAGATGGATCCGCGCGAGTACGGCCGCGAGGAGATCGAGGCCATCACCCTGCGCTTCATGTACCGGCTCAAGAGCCTCATCGGGCCGAACATCGACATCCCGGCGCCGGACGTGGGCACCAACCCGGAGATCATGGCGCTGCTCTACCGCCAGTTCTCCGACGGTGAGCGCGAGCGCCACAACCTGCGCGGCATCGTCACCGGCAAGGACGTGCGCATCGGCGGTTCCGAGGGCCGCGGCAAGGCCACCGGCCAGGGCGTCGCGTTCTGCATCGAGGACTACTACGCCGACCGCGGCGAGAGCGTGAAGGGCAAGACCTTCGTCCTCCAGGGCTTCGGCAACGTGGGCAGCCACGCCGCCATCATCCTGGGCAACATGGGCGCGCGCCTGCTCGCGGTGAACGACGCTGACGGCTCCATCTTCAACGGCGACGGCATCGACGTGAACGCGCTGGCCGCCTACGTGGCCGACCCCAAGAACCTCAAGCGCTCCGTCATCGGGTTCCCCGGCGCCCAGCGCATCGAGAAGAAGGACCTCTGGGACGTGCAGGCGGACATCCTCGTCCCCGCCGCCCTGGGTGGCGAAATCACCGCCGACGTCGCCGAGCGCCTCAAGGTCAAGCTCATCGCCGAGGGCGCCAACGGCCCCACCACCCCGGAGGCCGACCGCGTCCTGCAGAAGCGCGGCATCGAGCTCATCCCGGACATCATCGCCAACGCCGGCGGCGTGACGGTGAGCTACTACGAGTGGATCCAGAACAAGCGCATGGAGCGCTGGAGCGAGGCGGAGGTCGATCAGCGCCTCGAGCGCGCCATGAAGCGCAACTACCGCATCATCCGCGACATCTCGCGCAACCAGCCGCGCAAGACGGAGATGCACGACAGCCGCCCGTACTGCATCGGCAAGGCCGTGGACAGCCGCTGCGCCGCGATGATCCTCGCGCTCAAGCGCATCGAGGCCCACTACCTGCTCGAAGGCTTCTCGCAGTAGCCCCGCGTCGCCACAGTCCAGGTCCCACGCCCGGGGCACGGTGTCTTCCCTCCAGTCAGGGGAAGGGCCGTGCCCCGCGGTTTTTCAGTGCATCACCCGCTCGCGGTCCACCAGGAGCAGCGGCGCGTCGTCCATCGTCTCGTAGGCCACGATGCGCAGCCCCACGCCGCGGCTGTTGCCCTGCTGCCCGTCCTTGCGCCCGAAGGCCAGCGCCACCTGGTAGCGGACCTCGCACAGGCACGTCATCTCCGTGCCGTCCTCCCCCGCGAACGTCACCTTCAGCTTCTCCCCCAGGCCCAGGGAGTCGCGCACCTCGATGAACATGCCCCGCGCGCTGATGTTGCGGCCAATGCCCCGCATCATCCCGTCCTGCGTCGACAGGTACACCGTGAAGATCTTGTCGAATCGGAGGTGGGTGCGGCGTTCCTGCGGCTGGGTGTTCATGACGGGGGGTGCCTCCGAAACAGGGGGTGACAGGGGCAAACTACACGGTAGCCAGATGTAGGCAACTTCTCCACCTACATCCACCTCGCCCCACTTGGCCTCACCCATGGGAAAGCGCTGCCCCCGGCGCGGCCGGAGTGGCACCATCCCGAGGCGTCATCCCCCTTTTTTCAGGAGTTTCCCTTCGTGAACCGCATCCTGGCCGCCGCCTTTGCCCTCCTTGTGCCCACGCTCGCCCTGGCCGACGTGGACGCGCGCTTCGCGAAGCTGCGCGACGACTCCGAGGCCCTGGGCAGCCTGGGGGCCTTCCTGGAGAAGTACGTGGGCGAGTGTGACGGGGCCTTCGTGGACCCCCAGTGCAAGGCCCAGGCGGAGGCCTTCCGCAAGAAGTACACCGGCAAGAAGCTGTACATGATCATCACCGAGGACGACGCGACCATGCTGTCCGCGGGCGACTTCAACCCCGGCACCAGCGAGTACACCATCAACATCACGCCCTTCTTCGGGGGCGGGAAGTACGCCGTCACGCACGGGGCGCCGAAGAAGACGGACGCGCAGGGCAACCCGGTGATGAACAACCTGGTGGTGAGCGGCACGGCGCCGGAGATGTGGAACGGCGGCACCTTCGCGCGCGTGTTCAGCACGCGGGGCGTGCGCGTGCAGGTCGTCTTCACGCCGCAGAGCGTGTGGACGCTGCCCAAGAAGGGCGGCGGGAAGATCTACGGCGTCAACAGTCGCGTCGAGGGCGTGCTCGTCACCGAGGGCCGCAGCGGCGGGCAGATGGGCCTGTGGCTCAACGGCAAGGACGCCAACCAGAAGTAGGCGGAAGGCGTCCGTCAGCGGGCGATGGCGATGTACTGGAGCGCGTCGCCCCGCTGCACGCGCAGGAGGATGCTGGCCCCCGCGCTGCCCCGCTCCAGGGCGGCCTTCACCCCGGCGGCGTCCTTCACCCGGCGGCGGTTCACCTCGGTGACGACGTCGCCGGCGCGCAGGCCGGACTGCTCCGCCGGGCTGCGCGGGACGACGCCGGACACCAGCGCGCCCAGGAACGCCTCGTAGCCCAGGGGCGCGGCCACCTCCGGCGTCAAATCGCGCAGCACCAGGCCCAGGTCGTTCGTGCTGCTGCCGGTGCGGTGGGCCAGCCCTTCCGTGGCCTCCTGCGCGGGCCGCGCGACGAGCCGCACCGCCACCTCCTGCGTCGCCCCCTCGCGCAGGAGCGTCAGCTTCGCCTCGGTGCCCGGCGCCAGCAGCGCCACCTTCCGGAGCAGCTGCAGGTAGCTGCCAATGGGCCGGCCGTTCACGGCGATCAGCCGATCTCCCGGGCGGATGTGCGCGGCGGCCGCGGGGCTGCCCCGGTAGACGTCCTTCACCACCGGCGCGGTGGTGGCCGAGTCCTCGCCGTCCTCGTTGATGACGACGCCCAACCACCCGCGCTCCAGCTTCCCGTTCTCCCGCAGGTTGGGCAGCAGGTCCTTCACCAGGTTGATGGGCACCGCGAAGCCGATGCCCTGGCCTTCGCTGATGATGGCGGTGTTCACGCCAATCACCTCGCCCTTCATGTTGAAGAGCGGGCCGCCGGAGTTGCCGGGGTTGATGAGCGCGTCGGTCTGGATGAAGTCGTCGAACTGGCCCACGCCCAGCACGCGCTCCTTCGCGGAGATCATCCCGTGCGCCACCGAGTGGTCCAGGCCGAACGGGTTGCCAATGGCCACCACCCAGTCGCCCACCTCCAGCTCGTCCGAGTCCCCCAGGTACACCGCCGGCAGGCTCCCCAGTCCCGCCCCGCTCAAGCGCAGGAGCGCCACGTCCGTGGACGCGTCGCGGCCCACCACCTCCGCGGGGAACTCGCGGCCATCCGCCAGCCGCACGGACACCTGCTGGAGGGGCACCTCGCGCGGGCCGCCCTCTCCCGCCGTGACGCCCGGGCGGGACGGGTTCATCACCGGGCCCTGCGCGTTGGCCACCACGTGGTTGTTGGTGACGACGAGCCCATCGGGCGTCAGCACGAAGCCGGAGCCGGTGGAGCGCTTCACCGCGCCCGGCAGCGCCCCCGGTCCCACCGTGGTGATGTTCACCACGCCCGCCTCCACCGCGCGGATGAGCGGCGCCAGCGACGTGGGGGGCACGAAGTTCGGAAGGCCCGCGCCGCCGCCCTTGCGCTCGCGCCACAGGGCGGACGTGCCGGTCAGGCCCTCGGCCGTGGCGGGGGAAGGAGGCGGAGCGGCGAACCAGGCGTTGTGCTCGCGCACCCGGGCCTGGAGCCAGGGCAGGAGCGGATCCTCGGAGGCTTCCGCCACCGGGGCGAGCGCCACCGCGAGAAGGACGCTGAGCAGTCGGACTTGCACGGGGCGGCAGCTTACACGGGGGGCC
>NZ_RAWB01000089.1 GCF_003612055.1 Corallococcus llansteffanensis | reverse complement strand
GTCTTAACGCGAGCGTCGTCCCTTCGCTTTCGTCCGTCGCGCTGGCTGGCGTCCAGGGGAGGGGGCGCGGGCCCGGGCGCCCCCGGAGCGGGTCAGGAGGCCCGGCTCAGGAGGCCTTCTTGCGGCGGACCTCGTGGGCGCGGGCCTCCAGCACGCGGGGCAGGTTGTCTTCAATCCAGGTGGTCAGCCCCACCACGTGGCCGGCCACCTCCTGGCCCAGGGGCGTGAGGCTGTAGTCCACGTGGGGGGGAATCACCGGGTGGGCCTCGCGCAGCACGAAGCCGTCCTGCTCCAGGGCCTGGAGGGTCTGGGCGAGCATCTTCTCGCTCACCCCGCCCACCTTGCGGCGCAGCTCGCTGAAACGGTGCATGCCCTCCTCCCGCAGCGCGACGAGCACCAGCACGCCCCAGCGGCTGGTGACGTGGTCCAGCACCACGCGCGAGGGGCACACCGCCGCGTAGAGGTCTCCGCGCTGCTTCACCTTGGCCAGCAGCGTACTGCCCTTGGTTGCCTTCATGGTTGACACTTACCAGAAGGTGCGTACTTACGCAAAGTGAGTACCCCCGTTAGGGTAAGCGCCAGTTCGATTTCCCGCGTCGCGCGGGAGGAAAGAGGCACACGTCATGTTCGTCGTCACGGGAGCCACGGGGAAGCTGGGGCAGTTCGTCGTCGAGGGGTTGCTGAAGAAGGTGCCTGCGAGCCAGGTGGCCGTGGCGGTGCGCGATCCGGACAAGGCGAAGGCGTGGGCGGCGCGCGGCGTGCGGGTGCACCGGGTGGACTACAGCCAGCCGGCGAGTCTGGAAGGGGTGTTCTCGAAGGGGGACACGGTGCTGCTCATCTCCGCGAACGAGGTCGGGAAGCGCTTCCCGCAGCACTCGGCGGTGACGGCGGCGGCGAAGAAGGCGGGGGTGAAGCTCCTGGCCTACACGAGCATCCTGCGCGCGGACACGACGGGGATTGCACTGGCGGGGGAGCACAAGGCCACCGAGCAGACCATCCGTGATTCGGGGGTGCCGTTCGTGTTCCTGCGCAATGGTTGGTACCTGGAGAACGACACGGAGCAGCTGGCGCCGGCGCTGGAGTACGGCGTCGTCCAGGGCAGCGCGAAGGACGGCCAGTTGGCCGCGGCCAGCCGCGAGGATTTCGCGGACGCCGCCGTGGCGGTGCTCACGGGCACGGGCCATGAGAACCGGGTGTATGAGCTGGCGGGCGACACGGCCTTCACGCGGTCGGAGTACGCGGCGGAGGTGTCCCGGCAGTCGGGCAAGAAGGTGGCGTACGTGGACCTGCCGGTGCCGGAGTACGCGGCCGCGCTGGTGAAGGTGGGGCTGCCCAAGCCGTTCGCGGACATCCTGGCGGACGCGGATGCGGGCCTGGCGCGAGGTGAGCTGAACGACACCAGTCACACGCTGAGCCGGCTCATCGGCCGGCCCACCACGAAGCTCGCGGACGCCGTGGGCGCGGCGCTGAAGGCGCGCTGAGGCCCGGAGACGACGACGGGGGAGCAGTCCATTCCGGACGGCTCCCCCGCGGGACTTCCACTTCCAGAGACGCCGGCTGTCAGGCCGTCTGCGCTCCGCCGCTCGTGCGCGCCACTTCACGCGGCTCCGGGTACACCGCGCGCTGGGGCGTGGTGATGCGGATGACGCCCAGCTTCGACAGCACGCGCATCACCTGCCACGTGGGGTCGATTTCAAAGGCGCGCGCCGCGAAGTTCGGGCTCGCGCCGAACTTGTGGTGGTTGTTCTGGAACAGCTCACCCATGCACAGCACGTCCACCGGCAACGTGTTGCGCGACTGGTCGCTGCCCTTGAAGTTGCGGTAGCCGTACTTGTGCCCGCACCAGTTCACGATGGCGCCGTGCACCGGCCCCATCACGAAGTGCACCGGCAACAGCAGGAACATCCAGGGCGACGTCGCGAACGCCACGTAGAACGCCGTGTAGAGGCCCACCCACACCAGCGGCGCCCACCAGGACTGGCCAATCGTCTTGTCCACGAGCGGCCACTCCGGGTACCCACCCTCGAAGCGCGGCTCCGGCGTCACCGTGCCCTTCACGAAGCCGTCGTAGCGCTTCTTCGTGTGCAGCATCATCCGCAGCGCGTCCTTGAAGAAGTGCGGAGAGTGCGGGTCCTTCTCCGTGTCGGAGAAGGCGTGGTGCTCGCGGTGCAGGATGGCGTACGCCTTGGGCGACAGGTACGACGACCCCTGCACCAGGTACGTGAGCAGGTGCACCGCCTTCTCCGTGCGCGGCCCCATGCTGTACATGCGGTGCGCCGCGTAGCGGTGCTGGAAGAAGCTCTGGAAGAACACGCAGAGCAGCCAGTGACTGATGAAGAAGATGATGATGGTCATGACTCTCCCGTGCTGTCAGACCAGGGCTAACACCGTGGCTGTCATGGCAATGTCAGCGCGCTTCAGACACGCGGCGCGTCACCCTCCGGAGTCACCCCGGAGTCACCCCAGCGACAGGAGCACACACCGTGGAGCGGGCAGCCATCGTCGGACTGGACAAGCGGCACGTCTGGCACCCCTACACCGCCATGGCGCAGTACATCGCGGACACCGACCCCCTCGTGGTCGTCCGCTCGGAGGGCGTCTACCTCCATGACGCGGACGGCCGGCGCTACCTGGACGCCAACGGCTCCTGGTGGGTGTCCACCCTCGGACACCGGCACCCGCGTCTGGTGCGAGCCCTCACGGAACAGCTCGGCTCCCTGGCCCACGCTTCGCTCGCGGGTGTGACGCACGGCCCGGCTGCCCTGCTGGCGGCCGAGCTGGCGGCGCTGGCCCCCGGCGCGGACCGCGAGGACGTCCCGGCGGAACAGAAGCTGTCGCGCGTCTTCTATTCGGACAACGGCAGCACCGCGGTGGAGGTGGCCATCAAGATGGCCGCCCAGTACTGGGCGCAGAACGGCCGGCCGGGCCGCACGCGCTTCATCACCCTGTCGGGCGCCTTCCACGGCGAGACGCTGGGCGCCACCAGCGTGGGCGGCGTGTCCGAGTTCCGCGACGTGTTCGGCCCGCTCCTCTTCGACGTGGTGCACGTGCCGTCCCCGGCGGAGGAGGGCGGGCACGCGCGCGCCCTGGAGCAGTTGCGCGCGGCGCTGAAGGCCGACCCGGACGGCATCGCGGGCGTCATCCTGGAGCCCGTCCTCCAGGGCGCGGTGGGCATGTGGATGTCGTCGCCGGACTTCGTGCGCGAGGTGCGCGAGGCCACCCGCGCGGTGGACACCTTCCTCATCGCCGACGAGGTCTTCACCGGCCTGGGCCGCACCGGCGCCCGCTTCGCGGTGGACCTGGCCGGCGTGGTGCCGGACCTGCTGTGTCTGGCGAAGGCGCTGAGCGGAGGCCTGCTGCCCTTTGGCGCCACGCTCGCGTCCGAGCGCATCTTCGCGGGGTTCCTGGGGGCGAAGGACCGGGCGCTGTATTACGGCCACTCGTACTGCGGCAACCCGCTGGGCGCGGCCGTGGCGCGCGAGGTGCTGGCCGTGTACCGGGACGAGGACGTGCTGGGCCAGGTCCAGCGCAAGGCGCCTCGCGTGAAGGCCGCCTTCGAGCACATGGCCGCCACCATCCCCGGCCTCGTGCGCCCGCGCGCGGTGGGCATGGTGGGCGCGCTGGACCTGGGCGGCGGGGGCTACTTCGCGAACAGCGGCTGGCGCGTGTACGAGGCCGCGCGGCGCCGGGGCCTGTACCTGCGCCCCCTGGGCGACACCGTCTACATCGCGCCCGCGCTCAACATCCCGGACGCGGACCTGGACGTGCTGCTGGCCGGCGTGGAGGACAGCCTGCGCGAGGTGGCCGCGGGCTGAAGCGGCGTCACGCCTGGGCGTGGGGCGTCAGCGGCAGCTCGATGGTGAAGGTGGCGCCGCGGCCCGTGTCGCTGTCCAGGCGCAGCTCGCCGTGGTGGCCCTGGACGATCTGACTCGCGATGTAGAGGCCCAGCCCCAGGCCGTGCACCGTGCGGGGCGGGCCTCCCCGCTCGAAGCGCTCGAAGACGCGGTCCTGGTGCTCGCGCGGGATGCCGGGGCCGGAGTCCGCGACGCGGATGACGAGCTGGCCGTCGCGCGGGGCGACCTCGATGCGGATGGGCTGGCCGGGCGCGTACTTGATGGCGTTGGACAGCAGGTTCACCAGCACCTGCTCCATGCGCGAGCGGTCCCACCACACGCGCGCTCCCGGCACGACCCGCAGGTCCACCCCGCAGTGGGCCTGGTCGAGCTGTTCGTGGAAGGACTCGAGGACCTCCCGCACCAGCTCCACGGGGTCGCTCTCCTCCAGCGTGAAGTCCAGCTTGCCGGCCTGGATGCGGGAGACGTCCAGCAGCTCGTCCACCAGTCGCGCCAGCCGCTCCGTCTGCCGCAACGCCGTCTCCATCGCCACCATCAGCTTCGCGGGCGAGGGCGGCTCGCCGCGCGGGGAGCACAGGCGGCGGCGGGTCATCTCCAGGTTGAGCATCAGCCCGGTGACGGGCGTCTTCAGCTCGTGTGACGCCACGCCCAGGAAGGTGTCGCGCGCGGTGAGGGCGGTCTGGAGGTCGTGCGTGAGGGCCTCCAGTTGCTGGCGCGCGCGGACCTGCTCGCTGATCTCCTGCACGGCGACGAGCACGCCCAGGATGTGGCCCTCGCCGTCGCGCTGGGCGTGGATGTCCACGTCCACCACCATCTCCTTCAACCCGCCCTGGCCATCCGGCTGACGCACCGGCACCGCGCGGCCCACGTAGGGCTCCCCGGTGCGGTAGACCTGCTCCAGGTGCTGGATGAGGACGCCGTGGCCCCCTTCCGGCTGGGCGTCGCGGGCGCTCCTGCCCAGCATGTCCTGGCCCATCAGGCGCGCGAACATGGGGTTGATGACCGTGAACACCAGGTCCGGGCCCGTCATCACGCACATGGCCGAGGGTGCCTGCATGAAGAAGTCGGAGATCTGCTTTCGCGCGCGCCCCAGTTGAAGCTGGCTGTCCACCCGCGCCAGCAGCTCGCGCGCGGAGAAGGGCTTCACGAGGTAGGCATCCGCGCCGGCCTGGAGCCCCTCGATGCGCGCCTCCTCTCCCGCGCGCGCCGACAGCAGGATGAAGGGGATGCCGCGCATGCGCACGTCCTCGCGCACCTTCTTCAAGAGGCCGAAGCCGTCCAGCCTGGGCATCATCACGTCGCTCAGGATGAGGTCCGGGGGCGACGCGCGGATCGCCTCGAGGGCCGCCTCGCCGTCCGCCACCGAGCGCACCTCCCACTGCGTCGCCAGCAGGCGGCCCACGTAGCCCCGCATGTCGGCGTTGTCGTCCACGACGAGGATGTGCCCGTGCACGTGGGACAGCGCGGGGCCCGTGCCCCCCAGCAGGGGATCCAGCGATCCGCATGCGGCCTGGGCCGGCACCGACGGCGGGAGGGCCTCCGGGGCATCCGGCAGCCACCGCAGCGCCTCCTCGCTGAAGGCCGACCCCAGCGTGCCCGCGTGCGCATCGCCCTGGGACTGCTGGACGTGTTCGGCGGGCAGGTGCGCGCTGCCCAGCGGCAGCTCCACGAAGAAGGTGCTGCCCTCGCCCTCCACGCTCTGAACGCCCAGCGTGCCGCCGTGCAGCTTCACCAGCTCCTGGATGAGCGCCAGCCCGATGCCGGTGCCCTCGTGCGTGCGCCCCCGCGAGGACTCCACGCGGTGGAAGCGCTCGAACACGCGCGGCAGCTCCGCCTCCGGGATGCCCGTGCCGGTGTCGCGCACGGTGAGCCGCACCTGGTGGCCCTCACGCGCGAGGCGCACGGTGACACCGCCGTGGAGCGTGAACTTGAAGGCGTTGGAGAGCAGGTTGAGGACAACCTTCTCCCACATGTCCCGGTCCACGTAGACGGGCTCGCCCACGTCCGGCGTGTCCACGGTGTACTCGAGCCCCGCCTTCTCCATCGCGGAGCGGAAGACGCTGGCCAGGTCCTCGGTGAGGCGCGCCAGGTCCGTGGGGTGGAAGCTCGCCTTCACCCGCCCGGCCTCGATGCGCGAGAAGTCCAGCAGCGAGTTGACCAGCTTGAGCAGGCGCAGCGCGTTGCGGTGGGTGAGCTCCTGGCGAACGCGCTGGGCGGGGGGCAGCGGGGAGGACGTGTCGGCGAGCGACTCCTCCAGCGGGCCCAGGATGAGCGTGAGCGGCGTGCGGAACTCGTGCGACACGTTGGAGAAGAACGCCGTCTTCGCCCGGTCGATGGCGGCCATCGCCTCCAGGCGCTGCGCCTCCGCCTCGTAGGCGCGCACGTTCGCCACGGCGGTGGTGAACGTGGCCTGCAGCTGCTCGTAGAAGCCGCGGTAGGCGTCGTCCAGCGCGCGCCGGGGGCTCACGCCGGCCACCAGGTAGCCGAAGGGTGCCGCCATGCCGGCGGGCTGCACGGGCAGCACGAGCGCTTGCCTGGGCGGCTCGTCGTACGGGCCACACGAGGGGGCCGGGCCCAGGTCGTGGAGCTCCACCGTGCGCGGCCCCGGCTCCAGGCCGGCGCCGAAGGGCCACGTCCCCTCCAGCTCCGCCTCCTCCGGGCTCCACGCCGTGCCCGGGGGCAGGCCCAGGCCGCCGACCAGCTGGACGCGGGGCCGGGCCTCGTCGCGGCGGTAGAACAGGAGGAAGGGCACGTCGAGCGCGGCGTCCGGCGGGAGCTGCGGCAGCACGGCGCCAATCTCCTCCACCGTCTTCACCTTGCCCAGCAGGGCGGACAGCTCGCGCAGCGTCTGCGTGCGCCGCGCGCTGAGCAGCTTCTCCGTCACCTCGGTGATGGGGTGGAAGAGGCCGCCCACGTTGCCGGACTCGTCGCGGATGGGGCTGAAGGAGAAGGTCATGAAGGCCTCCTCCAGGTAGCCGTACCGGTCCAGGAACATGCGCTGGTTCTCGATGTAGGAACCCGTGCCGGCGCCTGCCTTCTCGAACGCGCCCCCCACCACGGGCAGCGCCGTGGCCCAGCAGTCGCGGAAGGGCTGCCCCATGGACTCCGGATGCTTGGCGCCGCAGATGGGCCGGTAGCTGTCGTTGTAGAGCTGCACGCGCTCCGGCCCCCACGCGATGAGGATGGGGAAGGTGGAGGACAGGCACAGGCTCACGGTGGTGCGCAGGCTCTGCGGCCAGGTGTCCACCGGGCCGAGCGGCGTCTTCGACCAGTCCATGGAGCGGATCAGCCGCCCCATGTCCCCGCCTCCTGACAGCCAGTCCATCCCCGCGCCCGTGGTGCCGTCTTGTTCCATGAATCCCCAGGATGCGAGGGCCAAGTCTTCCAAGTTCACGGCAGGAGGAACACACAGCTTGGATACAGAAATCGGCGGGCCCGTGCCGTCATACCTTGTCCGGAGCGCGCGCCTGCCTGCCTCCACCGTGGTGGGGGTGACAGGGACCGTCCGCCCGGCATCACGCGGTGGGACGGGTGCGTTGACGCTCGCGCAGGTAGCGCATGCCCAACACGACCATCAATGTGGCCACGCCCGCCAGCGCCAGGAAGTGCTCGGCCCGCCCCACGCCCCTGGCCACGCGGTCCACGCTGGCCGAACCCGCGTAGCCCAGCATCACCACCAGGGGACAGCTCAGGCACAGCGCCAGGCCGTCCCACAGCAGGAAGCGGCGCAGGGGCATCCCTTCCGCCGCGGCCATGGCGAACACGGGCACGCGCAGCACGGACATGAAGCGGCCGAAGAAGACGACGCGCGCGCCGTGCTTCGCGTACAGCCGCTGGACGTGCTCCCGGCGCGCGGGAGGGAAGAGGCGGCGGGTGCGCGGGTGCGTGTACAGGGCCTGTCCCAACCGCCGGGACATGAGGAAGAGCGCCGTGTCACCGCCCAGGACGCCGAGGAAGCACAGCACCAGGGCGCCCGGCAGCGACAGCACGTCCCGGTGGGCGAGCACCCCCGCGGCGAGCTGGACGAGGTCCTCCGGGAACGGCAGCCCCAGGCCGCCCGCCACCAGCACGAGGAAGAGCAGCGGCCCCGAGCCGTGGGTGAGCAGGAGCTGGAGCGGTGACGTCATCAGGGCTCTCCCGTCATCAGGGCTCTACATGGACCGCCGCCGAGCGGCGCTCCTGTCGGAAGAGGAGGACCTCTCTCACGATGATCTGCACCGCGGCCGCCACGGGCACCGCCACCACCGCGCCCACGATGCCTGCCAGCTCCACGCAGAACAGCACCGCCAGCAGCGTGATGAGCGGGTTGACGTGCACGGTGCGCTTGAAGACGAGCGGCGCCATCACGTTGCCCTCCAGCTGGCCGTACAGCAGGAAGTAGACGAACACCGCCAGCGCCTTCCACAGGCCGCCGGTGGCGAGCGTCAGCAGCGTGATGATGCCGCCCGCGATGATGGGGCCCGCGTAGGGCACGAGGCTGGAGAAGCCGCTGGCGACGCCCAGGGGCAGGTAGAAGGGCATGCCCAGCACGGCCAGCATCGTGGTCGTCAGCGTGGCGTTGATGGCGCAGATGAGCGTGATGCCGGACAGGTAGCCGCCCGTCGCCGTGTAGATGTTGCGCAGCACGCGCACGTACCGCAGGCGGTGGTCGGGCCGCGACAGGTCCAGCAGGCGCTTGAGCACGCCGCCGCCGAACACCAGCATGAACACCACCAGGAAGAAGACGGTGAGGATGCCGCCCAGCAGGCCCACCACGCCGCCAATGGCGCTCATCAGGAGCGCGGGCAGCGGGCCGGCGAGCGCCGGGGTGGCCTCCTCCAGCCGCTCGTTCCAGCCCAGGCTGTGCAGCCGCTGGTTGAGCGCGCGCAGGATGCCGGTGCCGCGCATCTGCTTCCACAGCTGCGGCCACTGCGTCACCAGCGCGTCCACCTGCTCCACCAGGTCCGGAATCACCAGCAGGCCCAGCGCGGCCATCGCGATGAACAGCGCCAGCAGCACCAGCGCGATGGCCAGCCACCGCTTGAGCCCGCGCTTCTCCAGCCGCGACACGCCGTGCTCCAGGGCCAGCGCGATCAGCGCCGCCATGCCCGTGAGCGTGAGGGCCACGCGCGTCTTCACGACGAGCGTCACCAGGATGATGACCCCGAGCACCGCGAAGCACACGGTGAACACCGTGCGGGGCGTGACCTGGGAACGCTGCTCCAGCCTGACTTCGGGTTCTGACACCGGTTCGGCTCCCCAACGGGGGCCCCCAGCTCCAGGCCCCAGGTCCTGCGGATGCGACATCCCGCGCCTGACGGCAACCTTCCTCCTCTGCCAAGTGCGTCCGCCGGGGCCGGGTCCGGGCCAAGCGTCCAGCGGGTGACACCCGGCGCCCACCCGGCCCGTTCACGGCAGGCAATCGCCGCGCTTCCGGTTCGTCACCCCGGACAGCCGGAAACGACCGGCGGCCCGCTGGCCCGTCCGTCCCCGGAAGGCGGGGGCGCGTCCGCCATGAGACGGCGTTTCCCGACCGAGTCCGGCAGCGGACGCACCGGGACGTCCTGGGAAACTGGGACAGCACGCTTTGCCGGGCCCACGCGTCAGACCGGGATGGGACCCTTCGTGGGGAGGGGACCTTCGCGGGATGGGAGAGGACACCATGAAGAAGATGGGTGAGCAGGAGCTGGACGGCATGCGGCGGGAGGCCCGTGAGACGGAGGCCCGGTGGCGGGGGCTGGCGGCGAAGCTGGCGGAGCTGGGCGGCGAGGCGATGGACGCGCAGCTGCTGGTGACGTTCCGGACCGCGCGGGATGCGGGCGCGGTGCCGCCGGATGCCGGATTTTTCCTGGTGGCGCACATCCTGACGGCGATGGCGGACGAAGCCATCGCGGAGGATCCGCGCGTGCGGATGCGGGCCGGGGAGCTGGACGCGATGGAGCGCGAGTACGGCCTCACCGGGGAGGGCTGGCCGGAGGGCGACATTCCACCGGAGGACTGGGAGGCGCTGTGCGTGGAGTACGAGCGGGCATGTGACGAAGCGCGCGCCGCGTTCTTCCGGGCCTACGGCGAGGAGGAGATGGCGCGGCTGTACCTGGACCAGCGCGTCACCTTCCACCACCGCTTCGAGAGCGGCCGGCGCTTCTTCCACGGCCTGCCCATGCTCCCCGAGCAGCTCCACTGACGGTCGGCCGGGAGCGGCGCCCTTCACGGGCTGCCGCTTCCGGCGCCGCCGGTTCGCTACACTCCGCGCCGCTGTCCTTTCTGGAGGCGGTCGATGCGAGCGGGAAGCCTGGGCCTGGTGGTGGGTTGTCTGTTGTCGAGCGCGCTGGCCTCCGCCGCGGTGCCGGTGCCGGTCCCCGCGCGTCCGGAGGCGGGCGCCGTCTACGACGCGCTCCAGCGCACGGTGCGCTTCCGTCAGGTGGCGCTGTCGCCGGACGGGGCGCGCGTGGCGTGGGTGGAGTCGGTGCCCGCGAAGGAGGGCGTGCCCGCGGAGGCGATGAAGCTCCAGGTGGTGGAGCGCGCGCACCCGGACCGGCCCCCCATGCGCGTCACCGCGTCGAAGGACGCCACGCCGTGCGCCGAAGGGTCGCTGGCGTGGAGCCCGGATGGCCAGCGGCTCGCGTTCCTCTCCACGGCGGGGGAGGGCCGTGCGCGGCAGCTCTACGTGGCGGACGTGGCGGGAGCGTCGGGGCCTCCGCGCCGGCTCACGACCGTGAAGGGGCTGGTGTCCGCGCCGAAGTGGTCGCCCGACGGGAGGTCGGTGGGGGTGCTCGTCATCGAGGGCACGGAGGATGCGCAGGGGCCGCGGGGGCCGGCGGCGCGCGAGACGGGCGTGGTGCAGGAGTCCCATCCGGTGAAGCGCTTCGCGGTGGTGTCGGTGGAGGACGGGCGGCTGCGCTTCGTGTCGCCCGCGGGCCTGTTCATCCACGAGTACGCGTGGAGCCCGGACGGGGCCCGCGTGGCCGTCACGGCCTCGCCGCCGCCGGGGGACGCGAACTGGTGGGTGGCGAAGGTGTACGCGGTGGAGACGGCGACGGGGGAGACGTCGCTGTTGCACGCGCCCCAATGGCAGGTGGCGGAGCCCACGTGGAGCCCGGACGGCCGGCAGCTCGCGTTCGTCGAGGGGCTGATGAGCGACGAGGGCAACACGGGCGGGGACGTGTGGACGGTGTCGGTGCCGGAGCGGCTGGCGGCGAAGGTGCGGCCCGGGGCGAAGGCGGTGCTGCCGGCCCGCGTGCCGCCCGCGCGCAACCTGACGGAGGGGCTGAAGGCGTCCGCGACGGACCTCTTCTGGCCGGCGCCGGAGCGGCTGCTGTTCGCGGCGCAGGCGCAGGGTGAGTCCGCGCTGGTGGCGGTGTCGCCCACGGCGGGAGACGTCACGGTGCTGTGGAAGGGCGCGGAGAACGTGCAGGTGTCGCTGGCGCGCGACGGGGTGGCGAGCGCGGTGGTGCGCGACAGCTTCACGCAGCCGCCGGAGGTATGGATGGGGCCGGTGGGGGCGTGGACGCAGGTGACGCGCCTCAACGCGGACGTGCGGGTGCCGGTGGGGGACGTGCGCAGCGTGACGTGGACGAGCGACGGGCACCAGGTGCAGGGCTGGCTGGTGCTGCCGGTGTCCGCGCCCACGGCTGCTTCCGGGGCGAAGGGCGCGAAGGTGCCCATGGTGACGGTGGTGCATGGCGGGCCGGCGGCGGGCATCACGCCGGGGTTCAGCCCGCAGACGCTGTTGATGGCGGCGCGGGGCTACGCGGTGTTCATGCCCAACCCGCGCGGCAGCTACGGTCAGGGGGAGGCGTTCGTGCAGGCGAACCGCCGCGACTTCGGCCAAGGCGACTTCCGCGACGTGATGTCCGGGGTGGACGCGGTGCTGGCGTCCGCGCCGGTGGACCCCGCGAGGCAGGGCATCACGGGGTGGAGCTACGGCGGCTTCATGGCGATGTGGGCGGTGACGCAGACGCAGCGCTTCCAGGCGGCGGTGGCGGGCGCGGGGATCGCGAACTGGCAGAGCTACTACGGCACGAACCACATCGACACGTGGATGCTGCCGTACTTCGGCGCGTCGGTGTACGACGAGCCGGAGGTGTACACGCGCTCGTCGCCCATCAACGCGGTGAAGCAGGTGCGCACGCCCACGCTGGTGTTGCACGGCGAGCGGGACGTGGAGGTCCCGGCCTCGCAGGGCTACGAGTTCCACAAGGCGCTCAAGGCGTTGGGGGTGAAGACCCAGCTCGTCATCTACGCGGACGAAGGCCACGGCTTCCGCAAGCCCGAGCACCAGAAGGACCGGCTGCTGCGCACGCTGGACTGGTTCGACGCGAACCTGACGCCGGCGGCGCCCGCGCCGGCACCGAAGGTCCGGGCCCCCGCGCGTTAGGGGCTCTTCGGCTCAGAGCTCCGCGAACAGGTCGACCGCCGCCTGGGCGAGCAGCTCCTGCTCGTCCGTGTCGAGGCTCGCCGCATAGGTGATGACGTCCTGGGGCCCGGGAGCGGAGACATCCTTGAAGAGCTGCCTCAGTCTGTCGCGCAGCAAGGGATCCACATCGCTGGCTTGTTGCAGCGACGCACGCACCGTTTCCGGACCCACCAGCTTGACGTACGCGAACATGTCGAAGCTGTCCTTGGCCTTTTCAGGCCGCTGCTCGCGTTTGGCGCGTTCCTTCATCGCGAGGAAGCCAGCGGCATCCGGCAGATGGATCCCTACGGTCTTGCCCCCAATGGTGAGTTCCACGCGTTGACGACGACGGAGCGCCAGCCGCGAATCCGGCAGGAGCGTCATGTGCATAGGAAGGTCCGCAGACGTGACGTCCTCGCTTGGGGCGAAGAGGTCAAGACGCATGGGCCCTCCGGGAAGGTCCTTCGACCAGCGGAAACCCCGGTTCAGCATCTTATATCCACGCTGCTCAAGGATCCGAGGCAACTGGTCGTCCGTGGGCCCTGTGCCGTCCAGGTCGATCAACAGATCTGGCTCGAATGAAAAGCCTCGATCAACCATCGTGCCGGTATCCGTCGCGATGGAGATGACGCCGGTACCACCCCGCTGACGAGACTCCAGGGCGAGAACCTGGCCTCCGATGAGCAGCACGCGGAAGGAGAAAAGCTCCAGATGGAGCATCAACGCGCCCAGCTCACCGAGGATCTCCTCGAACCTTTTTTCTTCGGTCATCGCGGTTCGTCCGAAAGGGGCAGGGCCTTGGCGTAGCGCCGCACCAGTTCCTCCGCCTGTTCAGTTCCCCTGCCGCCACTCTGATGGAAGTCCAGGGCCAGTTGGGGCAACGCGACTCCTTGACCGTGCGGGAGCGGCCTCTGGGCGAAGTAGACGCCCCCCAGCTCGGTCTCCGCGGCGGGTTCCGCGCGAAGCACCTGGAAGTTGTGGGGTGTCATCCGGCGCAACCCGAAAGCGTGGATGGCGCCCTCCAGGGACCCTGAGAGATAGATGCCGTGGGGCACTCCCGAGACGAAGCGCTCTTCGGGGAGCAGGGCGCTGGCCAGCGTGAAGATGGAGCGGATGCCCTGCGACGCCAGCAGGGAGGCACCCTCCTTGAGTCGATCCGGTGTCGTGGAGGGGGCATTGAATCCCTCCCGTGAGATGGCGGTCGGTCTGCCACTCTCCAGCCACGCATTCAGCAGGGCCACGGGCTCGCGGAGCTGGAGCCCCGCGCCAAACCTCCTCTGGACGTATCCCTCGAGGACGAGTCGCTTGAGGACGCCATGCGCATAGGCATAGCTCGTCTGGGTCTTCTCCGAGAGCGCGCGAACCGTCCATCCGGTCTTCGGAGACTGGAGCAGGACCCTCACGATCCGGCAGCCCTTGCCGTGGAACAGGGGCTCACGCGGAGTTCGCTTCGTGGGCCTGTGCCCTTGAACGCGGATGAAGGCGTTACCCGTGCGCAGGAAGAACGTCCCACGCAGGTCGACCAGGGCCAGTTCCTCGCGCTCGCACGCGTCGATCACGGTGGAAGACGCCGAGTCCGTGACGAGCATGGGGATCCGGAAGGTGGAGAGGGAGCGGGCGTCCGAATCTCTTTGTCGAAGCTGATCACGCAGGGTGAGCAGCTTCTCGCGCTGATTCAGCACCTCCACCGGGAACAGCGGTGCCCGGTACCCCAACAGCACGGGCACGCGCATCTCTGGCAGCCGGATCTCCGCGAGGTCGTAGACGGATGCTCCTCCAGGACCCACGCGAGGCACGACGAGCGCCTCCTGGCGCACCAGCTCGATGCCGCGCGGCAACGGCGGCAGGTGCTTCCAGAACTCCTCTCGAAAGTCAGGGCGCTCGGGTTTCATTCAATTTTGTCGATAATACGCCGAACACCCTAGGAGAGTCGGCAAAAAAACCGCCATTCATCCTCAGTATCGACAAAATTGGTCGAATCGAGTGGCTGGGCTACGGATGGGGCCTCACGACCCGCGAACCTTGCGGCGGTGCCGGACTCAGGGGCCGCCGCGCACGCCGGGTTCGGGGGCGGCCACGAGGGAGGTGAGGACGTGGTCGCGCCACCGGCCATCGAGCAGGAGGAAGTCGCGGGCGTAGCCTTCGACGACGAAGCCCAGGCGGCGCAGCACGCCAGCGCTGCGCAGGTTCTCCGGCAGGTGGCTGGCCTGGACGCGGTGCAGGCCCATGGCGCCCAGGGCGTAATCACAGACGGCCTGGAGGGCCTCGGTCATCAGCCCCTGGCCCTCGTGGCGGTGGTCCAGGCCGTAGCCCAGGTCGGCGGCCTGCAGGGGGCCCCGTCGGATGTTCGTGAGCGCGATGCTGCCCAGCACGGGGGCGAGCGAGATGGACTGGCCCCGGGGCAGCAGGAAGACGCGCAGCGACACGTCATGGCGGAAGTCCTCGCGGTCCTGGGCGAGGCGCGTGCGCCAGTAGGCGTTGGAGAAGAAGGTCGCCGGGCGGGCCGGAGACACCGGCCCCAGGTGCTCCTTGTTGGCCACGTGGTACGCCAGCACACGCTCCGCCGCGTCGGGCGGAAGCAGCGTGAGGTGGAGGCGCTCGGTGGTGAGCAGGAGGGGCGACTTGTCGTGCGACATGGCGGAGCCGAACTTCATTTCAATCCAAGGCTAAAGGTGGGGTCAGGAAGAGTCGTGGCCACCCATGACCGCACGCTCGTGCAGCTTCTTGAGGGTTTCATTGCGGTTCTTGGAGAGGACCAGTTCGTCCAGGTCCGCGGGGCCGATGGGAACGACCAGGTGATCGTCCTTGCGGAAGGTGTCGGAGCGGGTCTGGAAGCCCTCGGTAAAACCCCCTGCCGCGACGAAGAAGCCGAGGCGGCAGCGACCTCCTCGATTCACGATCTTGTCGCGGAAGACGACCAGCTCGATGGGCCCCACGTGTTTCGACCAGTTCTTGCACTCGACGATGATGTAGGGGCTGCGCTCTCCAACCCAGAACTGGTCCGTGGATTCATTGCGGATGACGATGTCGATCTCCTCGTCCGCGCTGGTTCTCCGGATGCTGGTGTTCATCATGCCCTGAATGGTCTTGAACATGAGGACCATCAGGTCTTCCAGCAGGCGTCCCTTCCTGTTGCCGTTGGACTCGATCCGACATGCGGCCCACAGGCCCTGGATTTCCAGCTCCCGCTGCGCGTCGTTGAGGGACGCGAGCCGACGTTCCCGTACGGCCTCCGAGGCATTGCGCACCTTGATGCGCAGCATCATGGGGAGGGTGGGGAGCTTCTCCAGGTAGTCGTAGGCCCCGTCCTTGAAGGCGCGGTCGATCATCTTGTCATCGGCGTAGGCGGTCGCGACGATGACCTTGGCGCCCGTGGGGACGATCTCCGCGATGAGGTCGATGCCGGAGTCGCTACCAGCGGCGCCCTGGAGGCGCTGGTCGAGCACGACGACATCCCAGGTGGACTCCTGGAGTCTGGCCTGAGCGGTCTTCCGGTCGGGGGCCCATTCGACGCGGTAGCCCTCGGGAACCAGGATCTCCTGGTAGGTCTCGAAGAAGGCCCGCTCGTCATCAACGATCAGCACGTTGCCCGGAGGAGTCATCGTGGAGTCCTCTCTGCCACAGGCAGACGCATCCGGAAACGGGCACCTCCACCTGGCTTGTCCACGCAGGCGATTTTTCCGTGCAGTTCGATCTCGACCACCTCCTTGACCAGGGCCAGACCCTCTCCCGCGCCACCAGGGCGTAGCGAGATGCCGCGCTGGAAGATGCGCTCCCGGTCCGCGGGAGGAACGCCTGAACCGTCATCGTCCACGGTCAGGAGGATGTTCCGGTTGTTGGCTTCCAGGACGCTCTCGATGGAGACCTGCTGGGCTCCTGCCTGCTCGGCGTTCCGCAGCAGGTTGACGATGGCGAGGACGAATCGCTCCCGGTAACCCGACAGCGAGGGCAAGTCGGTGGAGCCTTGCAGGTGGATGCGCAATGGAGTGGCGAGACTGGAAACCGCGTCCGCGAGTGACCGGAGAAGGTCGAAGGCTTCGGGAGCCCTTGCTGCCAGTTCGGTGGTCTTGAGCAGGTCCGTCACGAACTTGAGTGCCCGGTCGATACCTGGGTCGATACGCGGACGGAACCGTGCGAGTTCGGCTTCGCTCTGACTGCCCACCAGGGCCGTGTAGAGCGAGCCCAGGGCAATCTGCGCAGGCACGAGGGCATTCCTGATTTCATGGACGACCATCCGCGCCTGGCGGGCAGTGGCAATGGCCGAGGAGCTGAAGTTGGCTTCACTCCAGACCTTGCTTCCTTGCTGCTCCAGCGCGGCCAGGGATTCATCCTGGCTGAGCGTCGCCGCAAGCACCGAGAACGGACTGTCATCCGGTAATAACAACGCTTCAAATGCGCGTCGTCCTTCGTTCAGGAGCTTGTAGCCAGTATAGGCGGTGCCATGCACTTCATCGAACTCTTCTACGATTACCAGGAGGCCGAGGCCTTCAAGACGGCGCAAGGTGCGTAAGGAATACGCAGCCGGATACAGGATCCAGTAGGCCGGATCCCTGATGTTTTCTGGGTTGACCAATAAATACTCGGCGGTGTCGCGACTCAGCCGCCAATCATCAAGAGGCCCCATGGATTGGGTGACCTCGACATGCAGAAGCCACTGGATCGCATCACGACCTGTCAAAGACAGGAGCACCTCTCCGATAGGACCCACTTCGGAGCGATGGCCTTCCCGTCGGATGGCACGGATCTCCAGCGCATAGTCCAGGATGCTGTTGTCAAGCGGGGTCAGCATGGAGCGGGACGACCATGCGATTTGTGACAGCCTGTCCAACTCGAAGGCGCGTGTGTGGGAGGCGATGGGAGCATGCAGCCCCAGACGGCGGGCCATGGCCAGTCGAAGATGCTCTTCAATCAGAGGCTGTGGAGCACCACTGAGAAAACTGTGTTGAAGGAGGATCGCAAGATTTTTCGCAAAAGAGTCGACCCGATTCTTTCGAGTCCATTCTTCAAAAACGAACTTGAGACTTTCGGGAGGAACGTGCGGTTGCGCGGATTCCACCCGCTCGAATAGCTGAATGAGTTCTGAACGAATCCAGCTGACTTCCGGAACGAAAGGCGAAGGGCCTGCTTGTCCGCCCTGCGTGTCCCGGACGTGCTGAAGATATCCCTTCAGCTCTTCAATGAAGCTCATGGGGAGGCATCATCCCACGGAGTTCTCAGGTTGGCTTGCGATTCATCAGAATGAGGCTGGAGAAGCGGACAGGGCTCGTCGCCCCATTTGCGACGAGCCCCTGAAGTGCTCCGACTTCACCTTCTCACTGCCCCGGAGGGGTCCGAGGCGGCGGAGGCAGCGGCTGCGCGCCGGTGCCGGTGCCCTGATCCGGGGACGGATTCTGGGGGTTGATGCCGTTCGGCTCCGTGCCGCTGCCGCCCATGCTTCCGGGCTGCGAGCCCTGGGCAGGCTGCTGCGCACCGCTGCCGCCGACGCCCGTGGAGCGCGGCTGCGGGCTGTGCTCCATCACGATCTCCACGCGGCGGTTGTTGGCGCGGCCCTCGGCCGTGCCGTTGGTGGCCACCGGGCGGTCCTCACCGACGCCGCGGATCTCGATGCGGTTCGCCGGCACGCCCTGGCTGATGAGGAACTCGCGCACGCGCTCCGCCCGCCGCTGCGACAGCTGCTCGTTGTAGTCATCCGAGCCGCGCGAGTCCGTGTGCCCCTCGATGAGCAGCGGGTTCTGCGACTCCTGGAGCGCCGTGGCCACATCCGACAGGCGGTCCCGTGCGGACGGCAGCAGGTCCACCGCGTTCGACGCGAAGAGCACGCTGCCGGACAGCGTCACCACCGTGCCGCGCGCCTCCTCCCGCACCTTCAGGTCCTTGTCCTGCAACTGCGACAGCGCCTGCGCGGCGCGCTGCTCTGCCTGGAGCCGGGCCTGCCGCTCCTGCTCCAGCTCCTGGGTGCGCCGTTGGAGCTCCTGGTTGGCCTGGGCCAGCCGCTGCGCCTCCGCCAGCTGCTGCTGCGTGCGCTGTTGCGCCTCCGCCTCCATCTGCTGCTGACGCCGCTGCGCCTCCGACTCCAGTTGCTGGCGCTGCTGCGCGTCCGCCGAACGCATGCGCTCCAGCTCCTGCTGGCGCTGGGCCTCGAACTGCGCGCGCTGCTGCTCGTACTGCAGGCGCTGCTGTTCGTACCTCGCGCGCTCCTCCTCCTGCTGGCGCGTGAGGTTCTGCGTGCGAGCCTCCTGCTGCTGGCGCAGGGCCGCCTCCGCCTGGGCCCGCTGCTGCGCGGCCAGGTCCGCCTCGCCCCGGGCGTCCGCGATCTCCGCCTTGCGCAGGGCCACGTACGCGAGCGACCGGGTCTTCACGGAGCCCTCGCTCTCTGCGTATTCGTTCTCCGCCTCCTGGAGCGCGTCGCGGGCCGCGGCGACGTCCGCGGGGCGCTCGCGTCCCTCGGGGCTCCGGGTCAGCTCGTGGTAGGCCTCGCGGGCCGCGGTCAGCTCACTGGGCGGGGGACTGTGAGCGCACCCCACCACCGTGAGCGCGGAGGCTCCAGCCAATGCCAACCATCCCTGTTTCCAACGCTGCATGACGCTCTCCTCACAGACGGAAAAGATGGGGACTCAGGGCTGACCGCGGCGCATGGAATCGAGCTGTTCGGAGGTCCGCCGCGCCTCGGCCTTCAGGGGCACCGAACGGGCGAGCGCCGCCGCGAGGTCCGCGTCCGCGGCGGCCTGGCGGAACCGCAGCTCTGCGGCCTCCTCCTCGCCCTCCTGGATCAACCGCTCCCCTTCGGAGATCTGCTGGCGCGCGAACTCCAGGTGACGCGCGGCCTCCGGCACGTTCGGGGCCTGCGAGTTCTCCGCCGAGCGCAGGGCCGCCTCGGCCTGGACGCGCTCCTGGTGGGTGGCGGTGGTGATGACCTTCCCGCTCGCACAGCCGACAGTGGCGACGCAGAGCAGGGCGGTGGCGAACAGCTTCGGGCGCATGGGTCACCTCGTGCCGGGAGGACTGCTGGGACGCACCGGCGGTCCGGAAGAGAAGGAGTCGTGGAGAAAGTGGGGGGCGTGCCGCCAGTCGGCACCGGCGACCCGTTCCCCTCAGGCTCGCTGGCCAAGGGGGTTGACAGGCGTCGTGTAGGGAACAAGGCGCACCCCGCGGGCCCGGGCGGTCCTGGCGCACGGGCTGCTGGCCGTGCGGCGGGAGGGACGCTAGAGGGGGGCCATGCGCCTGCACCTCGTCGACGGCACGTATGAGCTGTACCGGGCCCACTACTCGCCCCGGCCGGGGACCACGGCCCCGGACGGCCGGGACGTGAAGGCCACGGCGGGGGTGATGGACTCGCTGCTCGCGCTGCTGCACGACGAGACGGAGGCCGTGACGCACGTGGCGGTGGCGTTCGACAACCCCATCCGTTCGTTCCGCAACGCGCTGTTCGCTGGCTACAAGGGAGACGAGGGCGTGCCGCCGGAGCTGCGCGCGCAGTTCGACCTGGTGGAGCAGGCGGTGGAGGCGCTGGGCGTGCGGGTGTGGTCCATGAAGGACCACGAGGCGGACGATGCGCTCGCCACGGCGGCTGCTCGCTGGGCAGGCGAGGTGGAGCAGGTGCGGTTGCTCACGCCGGACAAGGACCTGGGCCAGTGCGTGCGCGGCCAGCACGTGGTGCAGGTGGACCGGCGGCAGCAGAAGGTGATGGACGCGGACGCGGTGAAGGCGAAGCTGGGCGTGGCGCCGGAGAGTGTCCCGGACCTGCTCGCGCTGATGGGCGACGACGCGGACGGCATCCCCGGGCTGCCGGGCTTCGGCGCGAAGGGGGCGGCCACGGTGCTGCAGGCGTACGGCCACCTGGAGGCCATCCCGGACAGCGCGGCGGAGTGGACGGCGAAGCCTCGGGGCGCGGACAAGCTGGCGGCGACGTTGAAGGCGCACCGCGAGGACGCGCGGCTGTACCGGACGCTGGCCACGTTGGTGGAGGACGCGCCGCTGCCGGGCACGGCGTCGCTCAAGGACCTGGAATGGAAGGGCGTTCCGGAAGCGCGCTTCAAGGCGTTCTGTGAAGGATTGGGATTGAAGAGCCTCCAGCGCCGGCCGAAGCGCTGGGCGGCCTGAGGAAGCGAATCCATGACCATCGAATTGAAGCCGCCGTCGTCGGATGACTGGGTGCCCACGCTGGAGGACACGCCCTTCACGCGCCTGGGAGGCGAGGAGGCGGTCCGTGCTCTGGCGGAGGCCTTCTACGACGTGATGGACGCGGAGGAGCCCGCGCTCGCGCAGGTCCACGAGCTGGACGCGCAGGGCAAGGTGAACCGGGGCACGCGCGAGCGCTTCGGCCTCTTCCTGGTGGGCTGGCTGGGAGGCCCGCAGCACTACAGCGCGACGCACGGGCATCCGCGTCTGCGCATGCGCCACGGTCACGTGCCGGTGGACCTGTCGATGCGGGATGCGTGGCTGCGCTGCATGCACAAGGCGATGGATCAGCGCGGTGTCACCGGAGGGCTGCGCCGCTTCCTGGACGACCGCTTCGCCCACGTGGCGAACTTCCTGCGCAACACGGAGGGCTGACACGGGCGTAGACTTGCGTCCATGAGCACGCAGGCGCGGCAGCGGCCCTCATCCCGTGACGCGTCCCTGGATGCGACGCCTGACTTCGTGGCCAACGCCGCGCGCACTCCGTCCATCGACGACCTGATGCCGATGCTGGAGGCGGCCCTGGGCGCGGAGTCCGAGCGCAGCCAGAAGGTCGGCGCCCTGCATGCCTTCATCGACCTGCTGGTCCGGATGGAGGACCCCGCGAAGCTCGCGCCCGCGCTGCATGCGCTGCTCGACAAGCAGGGCGTGGATTCGCTGGTGGATGAGCAGGGCGTGCCCGTCAGCATCGCCGTCACGCGCGCCCTCTTGAGCCTGGCGTACCCGCATCCGCTGGAGGTCCCTCCGGAGCGGCTGGAGGCCCTGCGCCAGTGGGAGTTGCTCGTGCCCCGCGCCCCGTCGGGGTGGATGTTCGCCGTGCTGCTGGTGGCCACCGTGTTCCAGGCCCTCTGCCACGTCATGAGCGATGACATCCGGCATCTCTTCCAAGGCCTCAGCGCCGACGCCCTGGCCGGAGTGGTCCCGGCACCGCATTGGACGGATGGCTTCGTCACCTTCGCGCGCCTCCTGGAGCGGGCCCTGCCCTGGACCCAGTTCGTGGGAAACGTGCTCGCGTTCCTCTACGCCACCGTCATCGCGGACACGGCCCGGGAGCGACACCAGGCGCGGCAGGGCTTCCTGTGGCTCGGGGGGCTGGGCCTGCTCATGGCGCTCATGGTCCCCATGGGCTCCTACGAACTCACGGCTGCCATCGGGGCCGCGGTGGGCGCGCTGCTCACGGGCCTGATGCTGCGGCTTCCCCGCCCTGAGGGCTCCAAGCCTTCGGACCCTTGAGTGCCCGCCTGCCCGGGCATGGCCAGACGCGGCCCTCGCCCCCACCCTCCCATTTTCACCCGATGGAGGTTGGGACCAATGCGCTCGAACAATGATGTCTGGAAGGCGGCGGGCTTCGGCGTCCTCGCGGGAATGCGGAGCATGACGGCCCCCGCGTTCCTCTCACATGAGCTGTCGCGCAAGCCGGGCAAGGCGCTGAAGCGGGCGTTGCCGGCACTCACGTCGAAGAAGGTGTCCCAGCGCCTGGGCATGATGGCGCTCGGCGAGATGGTGGCGGACAAGTCGTCCGTGATTCCGTCGCGCATCGCGCCGAAGATTCTCGTCGGCCGCATCCTCACGGGTGCCATCACCGGCGCCGCCGTGTCGCGCGACCGCAAGGGCGCGAAGGTCGGGCTCGCCATCGTCGGCGCGGCGGCGGCCATCGCCTCCAGCTACTTCTTCTACGGCTTCCGCACGCTCGCCTCGGACAAGCTGCGCGTGCCCAACCTGCTCGCGGGCCTCATCGAGGACGGCCTCGCGCTCGTCCTCGGTTCGCGCCTCACCCGCGAGCTGCGCTGAGTCCCGTGCTCGCGAGCCCCGGCCTCACTCCGGCGCCTTGTCGGCGGTGAGCCGGGCCTCCAGCCGCGCCAGCACCGCGTGCTCCGCCCGCGCCCGCTCCGCCAGGGGCGCGAAGAGCAGCCGCGAGCGCAGGCCCATGCCCTTCGTCAACTCGAAGCGGCGCAGGTCCTCCGGCAGCGCGAGCAGCACCTCGCCCAGGGGCCGCACCCGGTGCAGTTGGTACGAACCCGCGGCCTCCAGCGCGCGCACCACGTCGGCCTCGGACTCGGCGCGGGCCAGGGCCTCGTGCGCCTTCGCCTCGTACCGCAGCCCCGCCTCCACCCGCTCCTCCAGGT
>NZ_RAWB01000899.1 GCF_003612055.1 Corallococcus llansteffanensis | reverse complement strand
GTGGTGGACGTGCGCGAGGCGCGGGCGGGCCGGGCACAGGTGCTGCGCCAGTGGCCGGTGGTGGACGTGCGCCCGCGCGAGCAGCGCCGGCTGGGCCAGGTCCTCTACTACTCCGACGTGGGCCGCACCGGGATGAGCTGCGACGCGTGCCACCTGGAAGGGCACACCGGCGGCGTCTTCTTCGAGAAGACGCGGCCCATGCGCATCTACCGCTCCACGACGGTGCTGGGCAGCCGGGACACGCCGCCCTACTTCACGCCCGCGAGCACGCGCAGCCTCGCGGAGACGGCGGACACGGTGGGCGGGCGCAACCGCTACCACAACCCGGATCCGCTCCCCTCCGAGGTGGAGGCCCTGGCCCTCTTCTCGTCCCTGCTGCCCACGCCGCCCAACCCCTACCGCGGCGCGGACGGGGCGCCGCTGGAGACGGTGGCGCTGCCGGACGGACGGAGCGGGCACCCCGCGAAGGGCCGGGCGCTGTTCGAGGGCCGGGCCCGGTGCGTGACCTGCCACCCCGCACCGTTGTTCACCCTGGATCAGGACCCCTCGACCCGGGGGCAGTACCAGGACGTGGGCACGCCGGTGGCGCTGCCGCTGCGCCTGGAGCAGCAGCACCTGGTGACGGGCGCGGCACCGCCCTCCCTGGTAGGAACGTGGGACGTGTGGCCGCTGCTCACGAGCGCCACCGCGGGCTACGCGGTGCAGGAGGACCGGCTCGTGGTGGGCTCCCGCTTCCCGCTGCGCACGCTCCTGGAGACTCCCGGCCTGAAGCACGGCGATGCGCTGGCGCTCACGCCGGAAGAGCGTGACGACCTGGTTGCCTACCTGCTCACGCTGTGAGGAGAAAGCGCGCCCGCGTTTCCGCGCCCGAACGAAATGTCGGTCCTGATTGCGCGTCCTCGCGCGGCCTCATTCCTCGCGTCGCTTGCGTCGGATGGGGTGGCTGGGGTCTACAATCCAACGAATGCGTTCCTCCCCCCGGGTCGCCTGGCGCCTCGTTCCCGCTTTGTTGCCAGCCCTGTTGCTCTCGTGCTCCGACGCGGGCCTGTACGCGCTCGACGCTCGCGCGGGCGGCTCCCGGGACCGCGCCAGCTTCGAGGGGGACGTCTGCGTCCCCGAGGCCACCGGCGACGCGTTCCCCGTGAAGGTCATCTTCGCCCTCCAGGGCGGCACCGGCGTGGAGACGGAGCTGGTGGGCTACGCGGTGGACGGGCTCACGACGCTCACCTCGCGCTTCACCGGCCCGCAGATGCGCTTCGGGCTCGTGGCCTTCCACTCGGTGGCCACCGGCCTGCAGGGCAGCTTCGCCGACGCGGCCACCTTCCAGGCCGTCCTTCCGCGCTACGCCAGCTACCAGCAGCAGGGCCCCATCAGCATCCGCTCCGCGCTGCGGCTGGCCAAGAGCCTGATGTCCGGCGACATGCAGGCCTCCTGCCGGGGCGAGGTCGCGCGCACGCGCTACATCGTGGTGCCCGTCATCCGCAGCTCGGACGTGAGCTGCGACAACCCGGCGTACAACATCGGCATCGATAGTCGCTGCACCGCGCTGGCGGAGGCCTCCGGCTGCAACGCGACCCCGGCGGCCCAGGCCAACTGCAATGCGGCGTGCAGCCAGTGCGAATTGACCGCCGTGGCGGGGGAGCTCAAGGCGCTCGCGGAGCAGTTCGGCGCGGGCGAGGTCAGCATCCAGCCCGTCTACGTGCGCGGCGCCACGCCGGACCCCGTCACCCGCCTCCAGGTGGCCGCCATCGCCAACGCGGGCGGCAGCGAGCCGGTGGAGACCGACTTCGCCGGCCTGCCCAACGCGCTCGCGCGGCTGGACTACGGCTCGCTCGACAACGCACTCAAGCTCAAGCGCTTCGTCGCCTTCAACCGCAACGTCCAGGTGCGCGACGGCCAGATGCTCGCCGACAGCGATGGCGACGGCATCGGTGACGACGACGAGCGCGCGCTCGGCCTGGACCCCATCATCCCCGACAGCGACCAGGACGGCCTCATGGACGGCGTCGAATTGCGCATGGGCCTGGACCCCCTCGTCGTGGACATCATCAACGGCTGCAGCGTGGTGCAGGACACCGACGGCGACCGCCTCAACGACTGCGAGGAGCGCGTGCTCGGCACCGACGGCTGCGTGGGCGACACCGACGGCGACGGCCTGCCGGACCTCGTGGAGGCCCTGTCGCAGACCAACCCACTCGTCCCCGAGGACCTGCTCGACAGCGACCGCGACGGCCTCACCAACGTCGCCGAGGTCGAAGCCCACGGCGACCCCCTGAGCGCCGACCGCGACTTCCACCGCGAGCGCGGCTACGGCTACTCCGTCGTCCCGCTGCCCATCGCCAGCAGCAGCGACCGGGCCTGCTACCGCACCCGCGTGGAGAACGTCTCCCTCGTCCCCACCCTGGAG
>NZ_RAWB01000898.1 GCF_003612055.1 Corallococcus llansteffanensis | reverse complement strand
GCCCCCTCCTCCCCTTCCCTTCTGGAGTCGCACCATGGCTGACCGACGTCACACCGAGCGAAAGGGCCTCTCCCTGGGCACGCTGGCCGCGGGCATGGGGGCCGCGGCCCTGGGCGTGCGGCGCATGCTCAAGCCCCGCTTCAGCTTCAAGGACCGCACGGTGGTCATCACCGGCGGCTCGCGGGGGCTGGGGCTGGTGATGGCGCGCCTGCTCCTGGAGGAGGGCGCACAGGTGGCCATCTGCGGCCGCGACGGCGAATCGCTCGAGCGGGCCCGCGTGGAGCTGGAGCGCGGCGGGGGCGAGGTGCTGGCCCTCCGCTGCGACGTGCGCGACCAGGTGCAGGTGGAGGCGATGGTGAGCGCGGTGCACGGGCGCTGGGGCGCGGTGGACGTGCTCATCAACAACGCGGGCATCATCGTGGTGGGCCCCCTGGAGTCCATGACGCTGGAGGACTTCGAGGAGGCCATCGACGTGCACCTGTGGGGGCCGCTGTACACGACGCTCGCGGTGGTGCCGGAGATGAAGCGGCGCGGCGCGGGCCGCATCGTCAACATCTCCTCCATTGGCGGCAAGGTGAGCGTGCCGCACCTGGTGCCGTACTCCGCCAGCAAGTTCGCGCTGGTGGGCCTGTCGGACGGGCTGCGCACGGAGCTTGCGCAGGACGGCATCCGCGTGACGACGGCGTGCCCGGGCCTGATGCGCACGGGCAGCCCGCGCAACGCATCCTTCAAGGGCAACCACGAGAAGGAGTACGCGTGGTTCCACATCAGCGATTCGACGATGGGCCTGTCGATGAGCGCCGAGCGCGCGGCGCGCAAGATCCTGGAGGCGTGCCGGCGCGGGGACGCGGAGGCCCTGGTGGGCCTGCCCTCGAAGCTCGCCGCCGCGGGGCGGGCCCTGGCGCCCAACCTCACCGCGCTCGTGCTGGAGTCCGTCAACCGCCTGCTGCCCCAGGACAGCGACACGGACCGCTACCAGGGCAGCGAGAGCGAGACGCCCCTCACGCGCTCGTGGCTCACGGAGATGAGCCGCCGCGCGGCGGAGCGCAACAACGAGAACGAGGTGTCCCTGCACTGAGGTGAAGGCCGGGACACCCCGCGCGCGCTGCTACGCCTTGCCGTCCATCTCCGCGAGCTCCATGCGCCAGTGGCCCCGGTGCTCGTAGGCCTGAGCGAGCTGGTCGTCGAGGGCGGCGAGCATCTTCACGTTCCCGTCCTGCTCGTAGCCCTTCAGGGCCTCCGCGCAGGCGGGCACGCGCTTGAGGAACGTCTTGAGCGCGTCCAGGCTCAACTCCTTCACATACATGCCGTACCCCAGCTTCTCCAGGTACAGGGCATTGAGGACCTGCTCGAACTGGCCACCCACGGGGATGCTCAACAACGGCTTGTGCAGGTAGACGGCCTCGCTCATCAGCGTGAAGCCGCCGCCGGCCACCACCGCGCGCGCGGTGCGCAGGTCGTCGATGAAGCCCGCCTCGCTGAAGGGCCGGTACGTGAGGTTGCCATCCACCACGTCCTCCTTGATGTCGCGGCGCATGCCGTAGACGCGGCACGGGACGCCGGACTGCTTCAGGATCTCCGGCAGGTGCGTGTTCGTCGTCGCCGTCTGGTAGACGAGCAGGTGCTCCCCCGGCTCCGACTTCGCCGCGATGATCTCCGGCCGGAGGATGGACGGGGCCAGCGTGGTGCGGCGCTTGCGCAGGGGCGGGTAGAAGAACGTCGTCGCCAGGTAGTGGAAGGCCCCGGGCAGCTTCGCCTTCACGATGGCGCGCGAGGCCTCGAAGCTCTCCTCGTGGCCGGCCAGCATGGACGGCTCGTGCTGGCAGCGGTTGATGACCTGCATGTTGTCCACGCTGATGACGGGCAGCCGGTGGTTCTTCGCGAACAGGTAGCTGAACGTCTCGAAGTCGCTCACCACCACGTCCGGCTTGAAGCCCTCCACCAGGTCGAAGTACTGGCGCACGTTCTGCGGCCAGCCCTTCACGGCGCCCTGCAGGTTCTGCAGCACCGTCTGCCACTTCTTCACCGAGTTCCCCTCGTACGCGATGGTCAGGCCCCAGATGCCATGCACGTTCTGGAAGCGCTGGGACAGGTAGCTCTGCGCCCGCCCTGACACCACGATGTGGACCTCGTGCTCCTTCGTCAGCGCCTCGAGCAGCACGCGCGAACGCGTGGCATGGCCCATTCCCTCGCCGACGACCCCGTACAGGATTCGCATGGTCCGGAAGCATACGCTGCGGACGCCCTCCACCGCCCCGTCCGGCCCGCGTCGGTGCTACGCCTCGCGTCCATGTCCTCCCTCCCCTCCTCCCGGGGTGCCGCCCTGCTGCGCGCCGCGTCGCTCGGCCTGGTCGCCGGCCTGCTCCTGGGCGGGCTGGCCCTGCTGGCCCTGGGCGTGAAGGGCGTCTTC
>NZ_RAWB01000897.1 GCF_003612055.1 Corallococcus llansteffanensis | reverse complement strand
GTCGTGGACGGCGTCCGCGGGCGCCAGCCAGTACTGGGTGATGAAGACGGAGGGCTTCGCGGGCTGTGACTTCGGCAAGGCGCGCGTGGCCACCGTCACCGGCACCAGCTACACGGATCCGGAGGTCGCCAACGGCCGGCAGTACTGCTACTCGGTCGTCCCCGCGAGCAGCAACGCGTGCTTCGGCAAGGCCAGCACCTGCGCCTGCACCACCCCCGTCTGCGCGGCGCCTGGCGCGCCCTCGCTGTCCTCTCCCTCTTCCGGGGCCACCGGCGTGGAGCTGCTGGCGGCGCTGGACTGGGCGGACGTGACGGGCGTGGCCGGCTACGAGGTGCAGGTCGCGACGGACAGCGCCTTCACCAACGTGGTGCGCAGCGCCAACTCGCTCGTCGCGAGCGCCTGGACGGTGTCCCCCGGCCTGACGGCCAACACCGTCTACTACTGGCGCGTGCGCGCGCTCAACTCGTGCGGCGGCACCAGCTCCTGGACCGCGGCGAGCAGCTTCACCACGCGCGGCTGCGTCAACCTGGCGACGCCCACCCTGGCGGCCCCCGCCAACGGCGCCACCAGCGTCGCCCTCTCCCCGGCGCTGGACTGGTCTGACGTGACGAGCGCGGCCGGCTACGACGTGCAGGTGGCCACGGACAGCGCCTTCACCAACGTGGTGCGCAGCGCCACGGGCCTGGGCACCAGCGCCTGGAACGTGACGCCGGCCCTGTCCAACCTCACGTCGTACTACTGGCGCGCGCGGGCCACCGACAGCTGCAGCGCGGGCGCGTACAGCTCCGCGTTCAGCTTCACCACCACCAACATCTGCACTCCCACGGTCGCCTCCTACAACGCGAACGTGCGCGCCCCGGCCTGCGGTTCGGTGTGCGGTTGTGACACCGGCCCCACGCTCGTCAACGGGCGCGGCACGGTGTCCGGCGGCGCGGAACCCAACCAGCCCAACACGCTGGGCGCGACGTGCACGGACGGCTCCACCGGCACCTACCACGTGGACGAGAGCATCGACCGCGTGGTGCTCAAGACGGTGGACCAGGGGCTCATCACCCCGGGCAAGCAGGTGACGGTGGACGTGACGGTGTACTGCTACGGCACCACGGACCAGCTGGACCTGTACTACGCGACGAACACCACCACGCCCACGTGGACCGCCCTCTCCACCGGCCAGGCCTGCACCGCGGTGGGGCTGAAGACGTTCTCCAGCACCTTCACCGTGGGCTCCACCACCGGCCAGCACGCGGTGCGCGCGCAGTTCCGCTTCGGCGGCACCGCCACCAGCGCCTGCGTGACGGGCTCGTACAACGATCACGACGACCTGGCCTTCAGCGTCGTGTCCGCGGTGGCCGCGTCCCCCGCTGGCCCGGCAACGAAGCAGGCCCGGGGCCGCACGGTGACGGCGCGCTAGCCGTCGCGCCGCGCGGAATCCCGTAGCACCCCAGGGGCTCCCGGTTCATTCCGGGGGCCCCTGGCTCTTCACGGCGGTCCGTCCCAGCCGATGACGACCGACGGCGCCGAGCGGCGCGCGGGGCCGTGGAACACCATCTCGATGTTGTTGCCGTCCGGGTCCAACACGAAGGCCGCGTAGTAGCCCGGGTGGTACGAGCGCTCGCCGGGCGCGCCGTGGTCCCGGCCCCCCGCGGCCAGCGCCGCCTGATGGAAGCGGTGCACCATCTCCCGGTCCTTCGCCTGGAAGGCCAGGTGCACGCGCGCCGTCGGCTCCGAGTCCGCGCTCACGAACAGCTCGTCCGCGGAGAAGTGCCGCGCACTCTCGCTGAAAATGGGAATGCCCAGCACCTCCAGCACCGCCTTGTAGAAGCGCTTGCTCGCTTCCAGGTCCCGCACCTGAAGGTGGACGTGGTCGAACAACCGGCCAATGTGCAGCTCCATGGTCAGCCTCCTGTGGGCTCCTCGCCCTTTTGCGTGTCCAACAACCCGCAGACCGCCGACCTTCAAAACAGCAAAACGCGCATGTCAAGGCGCATGCGCCCGGGAAGTCCCGGAAGCGGCAAGAACCCTCATCAAAAGCCCGGGCACCGGGCGGCGGGCCGACGCAAGTTCATGCGATAGTCCGCGCCACTTCGCTGTTCTTGCCTTCAGGAGGGTCTCGCGATGTTCATCGAAATCGTCGTCATGCCCCGCGAAGCGCGGAAGAGCCCGGCCCGCCGTTCCCCCGAGCGTCGCGACAGGGCGGAGCTGGCCCACGCTTGGCGCGAGGAGGGCAAGGCCTTCCACGGCGCCGTCCTGGAGTTCATCAAGGCCCAGCACCTGCTGGGCGCGGTGAAGTGGATGAGCGAGCCGGGAATGCTGCCCCAGGTGACGCTCGTCGCCTCGGACCGGGTGCTGGAGAAGCTCCAGTCCGAGCCCCGCTTCGAAGCAGGCCGCGGCCTGTCGCTGAACCTGCAGACCTGATGGCTGGCG
>NZ_RAWB01000896.1 GCF_003612055.1 Corallococcus llansteffanensis | reverse complement strand
TCCCCCACCCGCGACGATCTTCTGCCGCCCCTCCGCGTCCTCGTGCCGGCGGTAGTGGTGCAGGTCCCCCGCGAGGAACACGCTCACCTTCTTGCCCAGCACCTTCTGCTCCAGGAAGTCGATGTTGTGGTCCATGAAGCCGCGGCCCGCGCGGGGCTGCACCTGCTGCTTGATCCACGCCGGCTCCGCGTTGCAGAGGATGACGCGGTCCGTACCGTGGATCTCCTTGGCCACCTTCTGGAAGAACTCCACCTGCGACGCATCCAGGTCGGAGTCCAGTTGCATGTCCGTGCCCAGCAGCCACCAGCCGTGCGGCAGCCTCAGCGCGAAGTAGCTGCGTTGCTGCTTCGTTCGCCAGCCCTGGGAGCGCCGGCCCTGGCAGAACAGGCGCGTGAAGGACACCAGCCCGTCGTACCAGTCGTGGTTGCCCGGCACCGCGAACAGGTGCGGGCGGTGGCGGCGGCGGTTCAACGCGTCCGCGTAGGGCACCACCGTGCGCGCCTGGTACTCCTCCACGCTCGCGGTCGGGTAGACCTCGTCCCCTCCGAACACGAGCACCTCTCCGCCCTTCGTGGGGTGCACCTTGCCGGACGCATCCCGCACGTCCAGCGCCGGCGCCATCACGGCGGAGGCCACCGCGTAGGTGGAGTCCCAGCCGTCACCCAGGTCCGCGACGTAGTCCAGCCACAGCTCCTCCCGGGGATGGTGGTCGTCGTCCTCCGAGTAATCGAACGCGAGCGGCTGGGGCCGGGCCACCGCGTCCAGCAGCCGCCGGTCCGCCTGCCGCCCGATGGTCCCCGACAGCAGCGTCTTCATGCCCGTCTTCGCGAGTACGCCCGGGTCGTACCACGCCACCATCGGCTTTCCCGGAGGCACGTCCGGAAGGGGCCCGGGCTTCTCGCGAAGGCCCGGGAGGGTGCTCACATCGGGGGTGCGGACTGCCATGGTCGCTCCTCCGTCCGGTCCCGGGCGCGGCCAGGCGCGGCGCGGAAGTGGGCGTCGATGAGGTGATCCGCGAAGCGATCCGCCAGCGCGGCGATGGTGAGGCTGGGGTTGGGACCGGTGGGGCCCGGCATCATCGCGCCGTCGACCACGTACAGGCCGGGGTGCCCGAAGGCCTCCCCCGACGCATCCACCACGCCCGACGAGGGCGCGCGGCCCATGGGACAGCCGCCCAGCGGGTGCACGGTGATGACCCGGCTCAGGTAGCTGAGCGGGTTGTCCACCAGCGTCCCCTCGAGCGTGCGGGCGATGTCCGCCATCGATTCGCGCAGCCGGTCGAAATACTGGCGCGAGCCCTTCAGTCGCCAGTCGATGTCCAACATCCCGTCCGCGGTCAGCCGCATGTGCCCATCGGGAATGTCGCGCCCCATGCCCAGCATCGGCAGCGACGTCGCGGAGCCCAGGGAGTCACCCAGCAGCTCGGCGATCTCCTCGCTCACGTCCGAGTCCCGCGTGAGGCCCGTCCACCCGCGCACGAGCCGCCACGCCAGGCGCAGGCCACGGTGCACCAGGCGCGCCTGGTGCGCGCCCTCGTAGAGCCAGTTGACGAACTCCGGGTAGCCCGCGTCCTCGATGTAGTAGCCCCGGCCCGTACCGCCCTCCTCCTGGCCCCGGAAGTGGAGCGCGCTGGTGATGACCGGGCCGTGCCCGCCATCCAGGACGCGCGGCAGCTTCTTGCCCGTGCTCGTGTCGTGGCACTCCCGCAGGAAGCCCAGCAGGTCCCCGTTGCCGCAGAAGCGCGAGCCCAGCTGGTGACTCATCGCGGGGAAGTGCCGCCGGTTCTTCAGGAGCAGGTACGTGCTGCCGAACGTGCCCGCCGCCATCACCAGCCGGTCCGCCGTCACGGTGGTGCGGGGCACCAGCGACCGCGGCCCTTCGCGCGGCGTGCCTTCCGTGACGTCGCTGTGATCCAGGTACTGCACGACGTAGCCCCCACCGTCGGCGGGCCACAGCTCCGTCACCTCCGCGCGCGTGCGCAGCTCCGCCCCGGCGCGCTTCGCCGCGGAGAGGTACGTGTAGTCGAGCGTGTTCTTGCTGCCGGAGTTGCAACCGATGTCGCACTCGCCGCAGAGATGACAGGTGGTGCGCGTGCGGCCGTGGAGGTTGGGATGCTCCTCGCGGATGGGCACGCCCGTCATGGGCACCTCGCCGGGGTTTCCGAACGTCACCGCCAGCGGGGGAAGCTGCCAGTCGGCGGCGCGGCCCATGCGCTGGGCGGCGAGCTTCATGGCCTGCGTCTTCGCGGTGGATTTGTAGGGCTCGTGCTCCAGCGGGTAGCGCTGCGCGGCCATCATCTTCTCCACCGCGTCGTAGTGCGCCTCCAGGTCCGCGCGGGTGACGGGCCAGTCCTCGTAGCTGCCGTCGCGCGGATCCTCGTGGATGAAGGTCTCCTCCTCCTTGCGCAGGAGCACGTTGGCGTAGATG
>NZ_RAWB01000895.1 GCF_003612055.1 Corallococcus llansteffanensis | reverse complement strand
GGCTGGGCCTGCGCCGCATCCTGGAGCACAGCGATGCGGTGGCGGTGCGGGTGGTCCCGGGGCGCGGAACGGTGTTCGCGTGCGCCGTGGACCTGGGGGAGGCGCGCCGCAGGGCCGCGCAGCCCAAGTCCCTGCTGTTCTGTCTGGAACGAGGGTAAGGCGGGTGGAGAGCCAAACTTCCAATGCCGGCATCACCTCCGTGCGCGTGGGGAACCTCCTCCACGTCCGGGTGTCCGGTGTCATCGACGAGACGTTCCCGCTGGGCTCGTCCACCAAGGGCCTCAACGGCCTGCTGGTGGTGGACCTGGGCCTCCTGGAGCGCATCAGCTCGTTCGGCGTGCGCAAGTGGATTGAGTTCGTCGGCCACCCGCCGCAGGGCGTGGCGGGGCTGTACGTCATCAACGCGCCGCCCATCGTGGTGGATCAGCTCAACATGGTGGAGGGCTTCGCGGGCGTCGCGCGCGTGCTCTCCCTGCTGGCGCCGTACACCTGCCGTTTCTGCAAGGAGGACCGGCTGCGGCTGGTCAACCTGGTGGACGAGGCGAAGGTGCTGGAGCAGGGCGGGGCGCCCTCGCACCAGTGCCCCGTGTGCGCCCAGCCGCTGGAGTTCGCGGACGAGCCCACGGAGTTCTTCGACTTCGCGCGCCGCCAGCAGTTCTCCACGGTGGACCCCGCGGTGCTGCGCTACCTGCGCGCGAGCACGCCGTCGGAGTCCTCCGAGCTCGCCTCGCACCTGAAGATCGTCCAGGACGACATCACCTTCATCACGCTGGCGTCCGTCCTCAAGGGCGACCTCAACGTGCGCAGGCTCGCGGCGGGCCTGGAGGGGCGCGTCGCGTTCGACTGCTGCCACGTGAGCAAGGCGGAGCCGGAGGCGCTGCCCCGCTTCGAGCAGGTGCTGGAGGTCGCGGCGCAGGGCGCCCAGGTGTTCCTGAGCCGCGTGCCCCCGCCGATGCTGGGCCTGCTGGCGCGCTCGGCGAAGACGCTGCCGGTGAAGCTGGCCACGCTGTGGCTGCCGTGTGACTGCCGCAACTGCGGGCAGGTGTATCACCAGCGCATCCAGGCCTCCGAGTACCTGGAGGTCCTGCGCCACAAGGGCAACCTGGACCGCGTGTGCCCCATCTGCGGCGGCACCGCGAGGGCCCCGGCGCTGGCGCAGTTCCAGGGGCTCCTGGCGCGCCTGCCGTTGACGGACAAGGTGCAGGACGACATCGAGGCGCTGGAGCAGCGCGCGCTCAGCCAGTACCTGTTCGGCTCCACGAACATCGACCCCGCGTCGATGAAGCACAGCTCGCCCACGGACCTCACCGCCCAGAGCGCGCGGCTGCAGATCATCCGCCGGCTGGGGCAGGGCGGCATGGCGGAGGTGTTCCTCGCCAAGCAGCAGGGCGCGAAGGGCTTCGAGAAGTACGTGGTGATGAAGAAGATCCTCGCGCAGTTCGCGGAGAACCCGGAGTTCGTCGACATGCTCTTCGCGGAGGCGCGCGCCAACGCCCGCCTCACGCACCCCAACGTCGTGCAGACCTTCGACGTGGGCGTGACGGACGGCGTCGCGTACATCCTCATGGAGTACGTGCGCGGCCCGGACCTCAAGCGGCTGCTCACGGAGCTGCGCCGCAAGGGGATGGCGCTGCCGCTGGAGCACGCGCTGCGCATCGTGGCGGAGGTGGCGGCGGGCCTGCACTACGCGCACAGCTACGTGGACCCGAGCGGCGTCGCGCACCCGGTGGTGCACCGCGACGTCAGCCCCCACAACGTCCTCATCTCGCTGGACGGCGCCATCAAGCTCAGCGACTTCGGCATCGCCAAGGTGCAGGGCGAGGAGCACACGCAGGCGGGCGTCATCAAGGGGAAGATCTCCTACCTGTCCCCGGAGGCCGCCAGCGGCCGGCCGCTGGACTGGCGCAACGACGTCTTCGCGCTGGGCGTCGTCCTCTTTGAATTGCTCACCGGCCAGCTGCCGTTCCGCCGCGACCACGACGCGGCCACGCTCGCTGCCATCGTGCGCGAGCCGGCGCCGGTGCCCTCGCAGCTCAAGCCGCACATCCCGCAGGACGTGTCCGACCTCATCCTCCGGGCCCTGGTGAAGGACCCGGCGCGGCGCACGCCCTCGGCGGCGGCGATGCGCGAGGAGATCGAGGCGGTCATCGCGCACCACCGGCTGTCCTCGTCGCCCGCGTCGGTGGCGCAGTTCTTCAAGGAGGCCCTGGGCGACCGGCTCGCGGAGTACGCGCCGTCGTCCACCAGCGGCACGGGCTCCCACCCCAAGCCGCTGGTGCCCGGCACGGGTTCACACCCGCGCGCGGCGACGGCGGGCTCCCAGTCCGGCTCCGGGCACGGCGACATGCGCGCTCCCCAGGACATGTCCCGGCCGCCGGTGAAGGGCGCCTCGGGGAGCATGCCCCGGATGGAGCCGAGCGAACTTCGGCCCCTGTCTCTTAT
>NZ_RAWB01000894.1 GCF_003612055.1 Corallococcus llansteffanensis | reverse complement strand
ATCCTCGCGGGCGTGGGGGTGGCGGTCGTCTGCGCCGCCATCGCGCTGGGCGAGGCCGTGGGCGGAGTGTGGACGCGCGGCTGGGTGCTGCCGCACTGGCCGGACGCGCCCGCCGCCGCGCTGGAGGGGCTGTCGGGCAACGTGGTGCGCATGGCGGGGACGGCCTCGGGGCTCGCGCTGCTGTGCGCGGTCCTGGCGTGGCGGCCGCGGCTGGGCGCGGGGCTGGTGGTGCTCCAGGGCGTGGCGCTCTTCCTGGAGAACGGCCCGCTCTACCAGGTGTCCCCCGCGGAGATCCTCGAGACGCCGCCCCCGTTCGTGGATCGGATCCGCGCGTCCGTGCCCGCGGGGGAGCCCGTGCGGGTGCAGACGGTGGTGAAGGGCTACGGCGCGCCACCGCTGGCCGGCTACGACTTCAAGGACCGGCTGAGCCTGGCGCAGATGGTGGTGCTCGCGCCGGACACGCCGGTGTTCTGGGGCCTGGAGAGCGCGGGCGGCTACCTGCCCGGAGAGAGCGTGCGGGTGCGAAGGCTGCAGGGGGACCTGGGTCGCTGGTTCGGGGCGCTTGCGCCGCGCCTGTCCACGCGCTTCACGCTGGCGCGCACGACGGAGCTGGCGTCGTCGGGTCTGCCACCCGGGGCCCGCGTGGATGCCCAGGATGCGCTCTTCGGGGTGACGCTGCTGGCGCATCCGGACGCCCCCGAGCGGATCCACCTGGCGCGGCCGGAGTGCGTGGCCTCGCCCGACGAGGCCCTGCGGCGGATGAAGGCGCCCGAGTTGCCGCCGCGCGACGTCGCCATCGTGGAGTGCGTGACGCCGCTGCCGCACGAGCCCGCGTCCGGCACGGGGACGGTGCGGGTGACCCGCGAGTCCCCGGAGCGCTTCAGCGTGGACGTGGAGGCCGCCGCGCCCGCGGTGCTGGTGATCAACGACGCGTATCAGCCCGGCTGGTCCGCGACGCTGGATGGCGAGCCCGCTCCCATCCTCCCCGCCAACGTGGCGGTGCGCGCGGTGGCGGTGCCGGCGGGACGTCACACGGTGGCCCTGCGCTACCGGACGCCGGGGCTCGTCGCGGGGCTGTGGGTGGGCGTGCTGACGCTGGGCGCGCTGGGCGCCGCGATGGCGGTGTCACGGCGACGCGGTCCGCGGGTGTCTCGCGGGCGGTGAAGGCAGGGCGGCCCGCCTGGAAGTGCGCGGCGACGCGATTCGCGGGTGTCTCGCGGGCGGTGAAGGCAGGACGGCCCGCCCCGGAAGTGCGCGGGAGCGGGCCGTCGGTGTCCGTGCGCCAGGGGACGCGTATCACCCCGTGGGGGCGGCGAGCCTGGCGCGGGACTCTCGCTGGGACGTGGCGAGGGCGGAGCGCTGCAACCACCCGGCGAGCCCCAGCATCGCGAGCCCCGAGGTGCGCAGCGTGCGCAGCAGCTCCACGACCTCGGTGGGGTTGCCGGGCAGCACCATCGCCAGCCACTCGCGCGCGTCGTAGAGGAGCCACACCGCGCCGGACACGCCCATGGCCCACCACACCCAGGCCAGCCGTCCACCGCGCAGCATGTACGCGACGCGCAGGATGGGCGCGACGAGCAGGATGGTCGTCATGTCCGCCAGCGTGGAGGCGAGCGCGATGACCGCGGTGCACGTGGCCGCGAAGCCCTGGCCCAGGTGCCCCATCGCCGTGACGAGCGCCGGCCCTCCCACCGCGAGCGCGCTCACCGCCGCTACCGCCCACAGCACCGTCGCGCGGGAGCTGGGCGGCGGCTCCAGGCCGGACTGCCGGTAGGTGCGCGCCAGCAGCACCAGCGCGAACGTGGTGCTCACGTTCGCGAGCACGACGACGACCATGCGGACGGGCAGCAGCGGCGAGCTGGCGAACGGCACGTCCGGCACCGCGTGCATCCAGTAGCTGCGCAGGGCCGTGCTGACGAGCGACAGGAACGCGCCGAGCGTCAGCAGGCCCCACACGCGCCGCAGGTAGTCGCCCGGCGCGAACGACAGCGTCGCCGCCAGCGTGCCCGCCACGGCCAGCAGGCCCACGGCCCAGCCCGCCACGTCTCCTGTCAGCGACAGCCGGTGCGCGTCCTGGAGGAACGTGGCCGCCGCGAGCAGGTGGACGACCTGGAGCCCCGCGACGGCGCCCAGCCAGGGAGCCGCCGACCCGGAGGCGCGGCCCGGGGAAGGGGAGGCACTCATCGCAACTTCTCCATGGCCGTCGAGAACTCCGTGAGGATGACCTTCGTGTGCAGGGCACCGATGAACGTGTTGAGCATGGGCTTGAGGCCCTCCAGCAGCTGCGGGAGGTCCTGAAGGCCTACCTGTTCAGGCGGGCGCTTCAGCGTCCGCAGCGAGGCGGTCTGGATGGCCATCTTGGCGGTGAAGCCGCCCAGCAGCGGCTCCAGGTGCCGGATCAGCACGTCCTGCCAGCCGGAGGACGAGGAGGGGGTGGTGGGGGACGAG
>NZ_RAWB01000893.1 GCF_003612055.1 Corallococcus llansteffanensis | reverse complement strand
ATGCGCTACACCGCCGAGCACAAGCAGGCCACGCACGCGCGCATCCTGGCGGCCGCGGAGAAGCTGTTCCGCGCGGAGGGCTTCAGCGGTGCGAGCGTGGAGCGGGTGATGCGCGCCGCGGGCCTGACGGTGGGCGGCTTCTACGCCCACTTCGCCTCCAAGGAGGCCCTGCTCGCGGAGTCGCTGCGCGCGTTCATGGACGAGCGCAAGGTGCGCTGGCTGTCGGGGCTGGAGGACCTTCGGGGACCCGCGTTCCTGGACCACTTCGCGCGCCGCTACCTGGGCCTCTACAACCGGGACACCGGGCAGACGGGCTGCATGATGCCGTCGCTGCTGTCGGACCTGACGCGCGCGCCGCCGGAGGTCCAGGCCTCCTTCGGCGAGGGGCTGGAGGAGCTGGTGGACGCGGCGAAGGGCCAGCTTCCGGCCCGCGAGGGCGCGACGCCCCGGCAGCAGATGCTGGCGACGGTGGCGCTGTGCTTCGGCGCGATGACGCTCGCGCGGGCCACGGGCTCGCAGGCCGTGTCGGCGGAGATCCTCGACGCGGCCCGGGCCCTGCTGCTCGCCGGAGCGCCGGTGACGGAAGCAGGGGAGGCGGCTGTTCCTCGCTCCCGACCCGCGAGGAAGACGGGCGAACGGCCCCGGGCAAAGCGCGCCAGTGCACCGGTGTCGGAGCCGGGAGCCGCGCCCGCGCGTCGCGCCCGCGCCGCGCGGAAGAAGCAGGCCCGTTGAAGGAAAGGCCTCGCCCAGGCTGGGAGTCGCGCCCGTGCCGCGCCCACCTTCCGACGCTCGTCGCCCTGCGTTGATACTCCTTGCTGGACGGCATGGGGTACGCCGTGGGGTCCTCGGGTCCGGACCTCGGGCAGTGAGAGGCGGTGCCGCGTGGATGGCTTGAAGACGGTGGTGCCTCGCGCGGTGCTCCTCCTCCTCGCGCTCACCCTGGGCGCCTGCGCCACCGCGCGCCCTTCGCTGCCCCGGCGGGAGGTGGCGGCGCTCCGCTACAACGTCACGTACACGCGCGAGCCCACGCGGGGACTGGACGTGGAGATCGTCCTGCTGCCTTCGTCCCCTCGCGACTTCCTCTTCCGCGAACCCGAGCGCGTGGACGCGGTGTGGGCCTGGCGCGAGGACGGCTCCGCGCGCTCGCTGCGCGTGCATGACGGCGCGGTGCACGTGCCCTCCGGGACGCGCTTCGTGCGCTACCGCTACCCGCTGGAGTCCCCCTCGAAGGGCGGCCATCGCTCGTTCTTCTCCGGCGTGGGGGAGGAAGACGCGTGGCACGTGGCCGGCAAGGCCTACCTGCTGCGCCCGCGCACGGTGTCACCCGACCTGCGCGTGGAGTTCACCGTGTCCGGCACGGACGCGCTCCTGCCCTGGCGCGCGGACGACGCGGGCGTGTACCACCTGCGCGGCGAGGACCTCGTGGACTCGGGCTTCCACGGCTTCGGCGGCCGGCGATGCGAGGCGCGCGTCGGCGCCTCCGTCCTGGAGGTCGCGCTCCTGGGCCACTTCACGCACCTGACGGACGCGGAGGTGTGCGCCTGGCTCGCGCAGGCCGCGCGCGAGGTGGGCACCGTGCGCAAGACGTTCCCGCACCCTCGCATCACCGTGCGCGTCGTGCCCGTGCCGGCAGAGGACTCGCCCGCCCTCTTCGGCATGGTCCAGTGGAGCTCACCCCCCAGCATCTCCATCCTCGTGGGCCAGGACGCCACCGCCGCGTCCTTCACCAGCGACTGGGTCGCCCTCCACGAGATGCTGCACCTGGCGCACCCCACGCTGATGCCGCGCGTGGCGTGGCTCACCGAGGGGCTGGCCACCTACTACACGGAGGTCGCCCGCGCCCGCTCCGGACGCCAGACGGCCCAGAGCGCATGGAAGGAGCTGACGGAGGGCTTCGCGCGCGGCCGCTCCGCCGCGGGCTCGCGCACCATGGCGGAGGTCGTCGCGCATGAGGGCAACTGGCTGGGCGTCTACTGGACCGGCGCCCTCTTCGCGCTGCACCTGGACGTGGAGCTGCGGCGCGTGACGCACGGCCAGCGGCGCCTGGACGACGTGCTGGAGCTGCTCGCCACGCGCGGCCCCACGTCCTCGCTCGCGGGCTTCGGCGCCGCCGTGGACGCCGTCGCGGGACAACCCCTCTTCGACGCGCTGCTCGCCCACCAGCTTTCAGTTCCGGCTTTCTCAGACTTGGGAAGTTTGTTAGACCGCCTGGGCGTCCAGATTGACCCGGGCGGCGTCAAGCTGCAGGCTGCCCCTGAGAGCGCGTTGCGTGAAGCGGTGGACGGTGGACGGCCCTCGGATGACGCGGGGTGAACACCTGGGAATGGGACGGGGCTGTAACCGTTCCGGCGGGTGTCGCGTATCGCATGCATCCGCGAGGTCCGCGGCTTCCGTAGAAGAGGTCCGCCATGTTCCGCAGCGTCCTGATGCTCGCCGCCGTCCTGTCGCTC
>NZ_RAWB01000892.1 GCF_003612055.1 Corallococcus llansteffanensis | reverse complement strand
CGCTTCACCGCGCCGGGCCCAGATTCTCGATGACCTCGCGGCCGGGCTCATCGATGCGGACGAGGCCGCCCAACGCCTCAAGAAGGCACGGGAGTAACTCCATGATGGAACCCGAAGTGACGCCGTCTTCCGACTCCGACTCCGCGCGCGATGGCGCCCAGCGCCACGCCATCCCCTGGGGTCAGCAGGCGCAGCTGGAGCTGCACGCGACGGCCGCCGCGCTCGTCGTGTCCCCGCTGGCGGAAGGCGAGAAGCCCTACCTCGTCACGCACGGCCGGGTGGAGGCGCGCATCCACGAGCACGGGCGCGTCACGAAGGTGGAGCTGGTGCCGAGGGAGTCCGGCTTCCTGTCGTTGTTCTGGCGCCAGGGCGGACACGCGGAGCTGTTCGTGCCGGCCAACGTGCACGCGAAGCTCCACCTGGACGCGGGCGCGGTGCGCGTCTCCGGGTTGAAGGACTGCGAGCTGGACCTGTCCACGGACGCCGGCACCGCGAGCCTGCGCGACGTGCACGGCAAGCTGACCCTGCGCACCGGCGCGGGCCGCATCGTCGGCGAGCGCGTCGGCGGCACCCTGAACATCTCCGCCCAGGCGGGCGCGGTGAAGCTGGACGTGGACGCGCTGGACGTGGGCGAGCACCGCATCGGCACGCAGGTGGGCGCGGTGGAGCTGCGCCTGGTGCCGGGGCTCGACGTGCACGTCGCGGCCCGCACGGCGATGGGCGCGGTGCACACGCGCTACCCGTCCAACCCCCAGGCGGCCACGACGCTCGTGCTGGAGACGGAGCTGGGCTCGGTGCGCATTCGCGAGTCGGGCCGCTCGCGCTCCGAGGACGTGGCGCACGAGGCGTGGGAGGCGGACTCGCTGCGCTGGCAGCGCAAGGCGGAGCGCTGGCAGCGTCGCGCGGAACGCCACGCCCACCAGTGGGCCCACGCCTGGGCGAACTCGTGGGGCGCGCCGCCCTGGGCGCACCATCCAGGCACCTCGCCGCACGCCCGGCCGGAGCAGGCCGCGCCACCGCCCTCCCCGGGCATCCCCGAGGCGGAGATGCGCCGCGTGTTGGAGCTCGTGGAGGCCGGCAAGCTCAGCGCGGCGGACGCGCAGAAGCTGCTGACCGCGATGCAGCGCTAGAGGCCACGCCCCGCTTCAGGCGCCCTGGGTGAGGAAGCGGAAGGGCCGCTCGCAGTCGTCCCGCGTGCACCGGAAGAGGTAGCCCCGGCCGTTGTCGCCGAACTCCAGGCCATACGGCATCGCGGAAAGCTGCGCGACGAAGCGCATGGGCGCGTCACAGCACTCCGGCGTCGCCTCGCCGTTGAGCCAGCCGGGCACGCCGCCCACCTTGCTCTCCGGCGCCGTCTCCTGCGCGCGGTCCAACGCCGCCAGCTGCTCGTCCGTGGCCTCGTTGACGTCCACCGACAGCGCCTCGGTGTCCTCGGTGGCGGGCTCGAAGCCGAGCGTCCACTCGGCGTAGGGCTTCACCGGGCCCGGAGGCGCGCTGACGGCAGGAGCGCCCGCCTTCACCGCCACCGCGGCGTTGGCGCCCTCCTCGGGGTCCCAGCGGAAGCAGACGGAGGCGGGGTTCTCGCACTGGAAGACGTGGACCGACGCGTACGGCGCCAGGTCCAGCCGTCCCTCCACGTGCGGAAGCTGGAAGAGGAAGCGCAGCGGCCCGCCGCACATCTCGCAGGCGGGCCAGTCCAGGGGACCGGGCGCTTCGGGCGTGCCTCCCACCTTCATGAGGGGCACGCCGGTACGGCTGGGAACGAGCGCCCACAGGGGCGCGAGAGGACGAGGCATGCGGGGACTCTAGAAGTCCGCGATGCGCTCCGACAACGTCGGGTCGTCCACGAAGGGGTTGCGGTTCTGCTGGTAGGTCTCGATGGCGTCGTTGCGCTTGGCTTCGGCGGCGTCGACCTTGTCCAGCGTGTTCCACTGCTTGAGGACGGTCTCCTCCTCGGGCGGGATCTGCTTGTTGTACACGGTGGAGAAGTAGAACAGCGCGCGCGCCACGTTGCCCTTGTGGGCATCCGGCGGCTCGAAGACCATCCGGCCCTTGTCGTCCGTGCCGAACTTCGCGCCGTTCTCCGTCCACTTCACCGTCTTCACCGTGCCGAACGGGTAGTTGCCCCGGATGGAGTTGGCCTTGCTGTCGGTGGGGAACAGGTGGTGCAGGTCCGCCTTCGCCGCGCCCGTGGCGCCCTTGGACTGGGGCCAGGTGTGCTCGGTGTTCATCACGTTGCTGCTGGGAATCTTGTTCGTCTTCACTTCCTTGCCCGTGTAGACGCACTTGACGATGCCGTCGTGGTTGTCGAGCGTGGTGAAGATGACCTTGCGCGCGCCGTTGTAGCCCAGGTCCTTGTGCTTGGAGACCGCGTCGTGCAGGGCCTTGATGAGGACCTTGTCCTTCATCCCGTCGTAGCGGGGATCCGGGCCGGCCGGCGTGAAGTCATCCAC
>NZ_RAWB01000891.1 GCF_003612055.1 Corallococcus llansteffanensis | reverse complement strand
GGCCCTGCTTCGCCCGCTTCGCGGCGCGCTTGCGCGCGGGCTTCGTCCTGGAGGCAGGGGCTTCCGGGCGGAGCGTGAGCGTCTCCAGCTTCTCGCGCAGGGTGCGCGTCTCCTGCTTGAGCGCGTCCAGCTCCTCGCGCAGCGAGGCGACCTCGCGGGCCTGGGGCGCGCCCTCGCGCAGGGAGCGCACGGCCTCGCGGGCGTAGCGGCGGGTGCGCGGGTCGCTGAAGGTCGTGCCCTCCAGCGCGGGCAGCAGGCGACGGTCGCCCAGGGTGGAGGCCGCGTCACACACCGTGAGCTGCACGCGGAACTGCGGGTCGCGCAGCAGCTGGGCGAAGAGGTCCACTGCTTCGCGCTTGCGGTTCGCCACTTCGGCCAGCTTCGCCACGGCGCTCACGGCGGCGCGGCGCAGGAACGTCGGCTGGCCGTACGCGGTGCGCGCCACGGCCACCGGGAACGCGGCCGCGTCCTGCGTCTCCGCGAGCCCGTCCATCGCCCCGGCGCCAATGGCGTCCTGGAACGAGGGGCGCGCGGCGGCGGCCTCCAGCAGGGGCAGGATGTCCGGGGCGCGCACGCGGCCCAGCGCGCGCGCGGCCTCGGCCTCCACGAAGTAGCTGGCGTCTCCCGCCTCCACGAGCGCGCGCAGGCGTCCGGCCACCTGCGCGTCGTGGCGGAACTCGCCCAGCGCGGCCACCACGGCGCGGCGCACGCGGGGGTGGGCGGTGTCCAGCGCGCCCAGCAGCCGCGCCCGGGCCTCCGGCGTGCGGAGGCGGCCCAGGGACTTCGCGCACGCGGCGCGCGTGGCCCAGAACTGGCCGGTGTCCTCCAGCGCGCGGCCCAGGGCCTCCACCGAGCGCGGGCCGCCGTCCTTGCCCAGCGCGAGCGCGGCTTCCGTGCGCGCGCGGGCCTCGGGCGCGGCCAGAAGCTCCTCGCGCCACAGGCCCACGGCCTTGTCCACGTCCAGCGCGCCCAGCACGTCGCGGCGCGGATCCACGCGCACCTGCGAGGGCGCGGCGGGGCAGGGCAGGTGGAAGCGGTGCTCCGCCTCGGTGAGCTCCAACCGGTGGCGCGTGTCCTGGCCGTTCACGGTGACGACCACGTCCAGCGGCAGGCGGAAGACGGGGATGCCGGTGTCGGTGCGCTGCGCCTGGCGCACGGCGATGCGCAGGCGGGCGTCGTCGGCCTCGTAGCGGACCTCCACCTTCAGCTCCGGGTGGCCGGGGGCGAAGACGTACTGGTCGAAGACGGGGTCCAGGTTGTGGCCGGTGGCCTCCTCGAAGGCGCGCGCCAGGTCCACCGTCTCCACCACGCCGTGGCGGTGGCGCGCGACGTAGTGGCGCAGCGCGCGCACGAAGAGGTCATCACCCACGCGGCGGCGCAGCTCGTGGAGGACCAGGGCGCCCTTCTCGTAGAGGTGGCCGTCGAACAGGTCCATGGGGGCCTGGAACTTCCGCGCGACGATGGGGCGCGCGTAGCGCTCGCGCACCTCGGAGAGGTAGGCGTCCAGGAAGACCATGCGGTGGTGGTCGGCCTCGTCGCGGTCGTCGCCGCGCTCCTTCCACAGCACCTCGAAGTAGGTGGCGAAGCCCTCGTTGAGCCAGCCATGGGGCCAGTCGCGACAGGTGAGCAGGTCGCCGAACCACTGGTGCGCGAGCTCGTGGGAGATGAGCGGCTCGACGGTGTAGTCCAGGTGGGCTCTCGCGTCGTGCAGCACCGTGTCCACCAGCGTGGTGGCGGTGGTGTGCTCCATGCCGCCCAGGATGAACTCGGTGACGAACACCTGCGCGTAGCCGCTCCACGGGTAGGGCTCGCCGGTGATGGACTCGTAGGCGGCGACCATCTGGGGCGTGCGCGCCACGCATCGGAGCGCGTCCTCGCGGCGGCCCTTCGGGAAGAGGTAGCGCAGCGGGGTGGTGCCGGCGGTGTCGGTGGCCTCCTCGAACTCGCCCACCACCAGCGTGACGAGGTACGGCGCGTGCGGCTGCGCCATGCGGTGGTGCTGGGTGCGGCGTCCGCCTTCGGTGACGTCGCTGACGAGCACGCCGTTGGACAGCGACGTCATGTTCGCGGGGAAGGTGGCGACGACCTCCGACGTGGCCTTCTGCGAGGGGCTGTCCAGGCAGGGGAACCAGCAGCGCGCGTCGATGTCCTGGCCCTGCGTCCAGGCCTGGACGGGGCGGTCGGGGTAGCCCGCGTCGGGGCCCCAGAAGTAGAGGCCGCGGCGGGGGCTCGCGCGGTAGGCGAGCGCGACGTCGCACGCCTGGCCCGCCTCGAGCGCGCGGGGCAACTCCACGCGCACGTGGGCGCCGGAGTTGGAGAAGGGGACGGGCCTGCCGTCGACGCGGGCGTCGGTGACGTCCAGGTCCACCGCGTCGAAGGTGACGGTGGAGACGGTCCGCACGGCGGACACGCGGGTGGTGCAGGTGCCGGTGATGGCGCGCTGGGGGAAGTCCAGGTCC
>NZ_RAWB01000890.1 GCF_003612055.1 Corallococcus llansteffanensis | reverse complement strand
GGGCAGGGGCTGCGCGGCCAGGAGCAGGCCCGGCACCAGCAGCGCGAAGCAGAGGGCGGAGGTCAGTCGATTCACCGGGGTGGTCCTCTTGGGAGACGGAAAAAGGCGCGGGCAGCCTACCCGGCCCGGGCGCCCCGCCAAGGGCGAAGGGCGCGCATGAACCAGCGGACATGCGAGCGTGTTCCCGTCCGCGTGCGTCCCCTTCCCGCGTTCGAATCTGTTATCGCCTTCCCCCATGCCGACCCTCTCTCTTCCCGCGGACAAGGCCGACCGGCTCGCGCAGCTCTCCGTGATGTATGGCGAAGCGGTGCCCCACAACCAGGCGCTCGGGCTGCGGCTGGTGGACGTGGGCGCCACGGATGCGACGGTGGTGATGCCGTATTCGGACGTGCTGGTGGGCAACCCGGAGACGGGTGTGGTGGCGGGCGGCGCGGTGACGACGCTCATCGACGCGACGTGCGGCACCGCCGTGCTCGCGCGGATGAACGCCTTCGCCCTCATCGCCACGCTGGACCTGCGCATCGACTACCTGCGCCCCGCGCGCCCGGGCCTGGAGCTCACCGCGCACGCCGAGTGCTACAAGGTCACCCGGCTCATCGCCTTCGTGCGCGCCCTGGTGCACCAGGGAGACCCGGCGCTGCCGGTGGCCTCCTCGCAGGGCACCTTCATGCGGGTGGAGGACTGAGCGCCATGAGCACGCCCTCCCTGCCGCTCGCGGACCTGGTGCGCACGGTGCGCCAGTCGCGCGAATACCACCGCCTCACCGACGCCATCCCCTACACGCGCTTCATGGGCATTGGCGTGGAGAACCTCGCCGGGGAGATGCTCTGCCGGATGAGGTACGCGCCCCACCTCATCGGCAACAGCATGCTGCCCGCGCTGCACGGCGGCGCGCTGAGCGCGCTCCTGGAGTCGACCGCCGTGTTCGAGCTCCTGCTCCAGACGGACACCGAGCGCGTGCCCAAGGTCATCTCCAGCACCGTGGACTTCCTGCGCTCGGGCAAGCCGCAGGACACCTTCTCGCGCGCCTTCATCACCCGCCAGGGCCGGCGCGTGGCCAACGTGCGCGTGGAGGCATGGCAGGACGACCGCACGCGCCCCATCGCCAGCTCGCACGCCCTGTTCCTGCTCGCCGAGTCGTGACGCCCCGCGGGCCTCCGGGCCCGCCGTCAGCGCTTGACGACGATGCGCCAGGTGCGCCGCGCACCGCCCTCGCCCCAGACGAGCAACGTCGTCTCCCCCGGCTTGAGCGCGGAGAGCACCACCGCCTCCGCCCCCTCCGTCTCCACGTCCACGACAGAAGGGTCTCCCAACGCCACGCGGGTGAGGGCCGGCACCTTCAGCGTGTGCTTGCCGCCCACCTTCAACGTGAGCGTCTCCTCCTTCGCCTGGGGTGAAGCCTCCGCCTTCGCGGGCGCGGGGTCCTTCGCGGCCGCGGGCACGGCTCCGAGCAACACGGTCCACAACGTGAGGGCTGCGATGCGTGGCGCCACGGGCATGACCTCCAGGTGTCACCGGCGAACGCCGGAGTCGCCCCAGCGTCGCATGCGCCCGCACCCGACGTCTCAGCGGGGGACACGTCATCCCCAGACATTCCTGAAAACAGCACTGACATTGTTACAGCGTCGTTCCCATTTCTACAGGGCCCAGGCGGCGTCGCGCAGCGGACAGCGTGCACCGGCGCACGGTGTCCCTCCCCTGGATCCGCCCGGTGCACGACAGCGGATCCGGTAGCAGGTCGTAGTGGGCGCGCGTCAGTGAACAGGAGCGCACGTTCGCGGCGCTCGGCACGCTGCCTGCTAGCTCACGGGCCTGGCACCGAGGCGGGGTCCCCCATGAGTGAGCGCGAGTCGACGAAGCTGCGGGAGTTGAAGGAAGCCGCATATGCCCTGTACCAGAAGGGCCGGTACGCGGAGTGCGCGGAGACGTACTCGCATCTGGCGAAGCTGCTGCCACGCGACCCGAACGTGCGCGTGCGACTCGCGGAGGCGTGCCGGCGCGCCGGACAGCGGACCCAGGCCATCGCCGCGTACCGGGATGCAGCGGAGGTGCTGTTGTCACTGGGTTGTGAGTCCCGCGCGAGGGGTGCGCTGAAGGTCGCGCTGGAGCTGGACCCGAAGGACCCCGTCCTCCAGATGGAAGTGGGGCGGCTGGGCCAGGGCCTGGCGTGTTCGACGGCGCTGGAGGACGAGCAGCTCTACAGCTCCGCGAATGACGCCTTCGCCCGGCCCCTCCTCACGGCCGTGCCCCCGCCGCCGCCTCCGGCCTTCGTGCTCAACGCCGCGCAGGAGATCACCCGCGTCGTGGCCGTGCCCGTCGTGCCGTCCATCACGCCCGTGAACGTCTCCGGAGCTCGGGAAGCCCGGAGCGCGTCGCCGGTGAGGACGCCGGGGGTCGGCTCCGGCCCGGGACGGGAGGCCGTGCTGCCCCATCCCCGTCCCGCCGCGCAGCCCTCGTCCCCGGTTCCGAGC
>NZ_RAWB01000088.1 GCF_003612055.1 Corallococcus llansteffanensis | reverse complement strand
GGCGTGCTCCGCATCATGGAGCTGGAGGATGTCCAGGTCTTCGAGCCGACCTCCCGCCAACTCGAGCCCGCCTGCGGCCACCCCGCCCCCTGGGTGACACGCGGCTTCACGGGGCTCGGCCGCCTCTGCCAGCTGGGAGCTACCGGCCTGCGGAGCCTCCAGCGCTCAGTTGGAGTGGAGGACTGGGAGCGCATCGCGGTGTACGTGAGCACCTCCAGCGGCCACCACGCGCGGCTGCACGCGGAGCAGGAAGGTGCGCCCGAAGGCGACGCGGGCACCTTCCAGGCCCACCTCCAGTCCCTGGTCTCCCGGATGCTCAAGGTGGCCGGAGTCCGGCAGGAGCCGCAGCTGCAGAAGGTCTTCTCGGGTGAGGCCGGCTTCTTCCTGGCACTCCAGGAGGCGGCCGAGCTGTTGCGCCAGGGGCGCGTCGAGCGGTGCATCGTCGGTGGCGTGGACAGCTTCGTGGAGCCCCAGCAGGTGCGGCAGTTGGATGCGCTGCGGCTGCTCAAGAGTCCTGCCAACCCGGTGGGCTTCGTGCCAGGCGAGGCGGCCGTCTTCCTGCTCTTGGAATCCCCCGCCGCGGCGCTCCGGCGCAAGGCCTCGCTCCAGGCGCTGCTGGACGCCCCCCGGCTACGGGCCGAGCCGTTCCACCGGAAGTCCGGCCAGCCCGCCCTCGGCATGGCGCTGGCGGGGTGCATCCGCGACACGCTCCTGGCGGCGCGGGAGCACCGCGAGCCAGTGGGGCTGGTCATCGCGGGGCTGAACGGCGACGCCTACCGCGCGCAGGACTGGGGCCATGCGCTCGTGCGGCTGCGGACGGAGGGACTGGTGGAAGCGGGTGTCCCCGAGTGGTACCCGGCGTTCCCTTTCGGGGAGACTGGCGCCGCCACCGGCCCCCTGGGGGTGGCCATGGCGGCCCATGGCTTCGCACGCGGGTATGCTCCGCCAGGAGTCGCCCTGCTGTGGGTGGGCAGTGACATGGGGGAGCGCTGTGCCCTGCGCATCCACGCACCCGGAGCGCTCCAGGACTGAAGCGAGGGACGGTCATGGCCGAAAAGCAACACGTCCGAGCACTGTGGAAGAAGCCGAACCACGAGCAGGAAGAGGGCTGCATCAGCAGCCACGAGTTCAAGTACTGGAGGCCCGCCTATCCCAACTGCGCCTACCGGGCGAAGGGCCGGGCGGAGATCATGGTCAACCCCGGCAAGATGCGGCTGTACTTCAAGAAGCCGGAATGGGCCTTCAGCGGCAAGAACTACACCGAGGCCTCGACGCCCTTCCCGCACCAGTACCACCACATCATGCCCAGCGGGGTCCTGCGCTCGAGGCTGGTGAACGACGAGCTCTCCATCCTCCAGGCCTCGCGCTACAACATCAACGAGGGCATCAACCTCATCATCCTGCCTGCGCTGGCGGACGCCGCCGATGAGCTCCAACTCCCCATCCACCTGTACTCCCATGAGAAGTACAGCAAGGAGTGCAAGACGGTCATCGACACGATGAAGTCTGACATGACCGAGCTGACGGCGGATGGAAAGCACGACATCACGGACGCCAACGTGGACGCCTTCCGCGCCTTCCTGCGCCGCTGGGAACAGGAGGAGTTCTGGCTCATCGTGGATTACGGTAGGCAGGACGCCGCCCGAGGCGTGACGCCCCACATCAACAGTGGGCGGGTTACCATGGCCCGCTGAACCCACCGCACTATGCCCAGCTATTTCATCCTGCAGCCCCAGCTTCACGAAGACTACGCCGCCATCGGCAACTTTCCGCGGAGCATGACGCACATCCACATGCCGGCGACCGGTGTGCGCATGGGAGAACTCTACAAGGACGGCCAGGAGTTCAACATGGATGAGGACTCGACGGGCATCCAGATCTCCGACGTCCTCCACAACACCTTCGGCTACCTGATGGTGTCCTCGCGGCTGAAGGCGCTCATCGAGCAGCATGCGAAGGCTGAGATCGAGTTCCTGCGTTTCACCCTCATCAACCACAAGAAGCGGGTGGAGAGCGACAGCTGCTACATCGTCAATGTCATCGGCGGGAAAGACTGGGTCGACCTGGACAAGAGCGAGGGGCAGTTCAATCCCGCGCACAAGAACCGGTACATGCGCGTCAGGCGGCTCGTCCTGAAGGAGGACGCGGTCGACCCCGAGGCCAACCTGTTCCGGGTGGCTGCGGCGCCGCGTTTGCCCATCGTGCGCGAGGACTTCAAGGCCTTGCTGGAGTCCGAGCAGACCACCGGGGCCGAGTTCTTCGAGGTCGGTACCCCCGTCAACCTCATGACATGAGCATGGACCCCCTCGCCCAGGCCCGCCACAACTCCGCGTACTACCTGCGCAAGGCCCAGGCGGCAGCACAGCGCGCGGAAGGGGCGACGGCGGAGGAGCTGTTCACCCTCAGCTCTTGCTGGCGCAGCCTCGCGCTTTGCGCGCTCCTCCAGGATGCCGACGTGGACACCTTCGCCGGGCACCTGTGCAGGTCGGCCCAGGCGCGGCGCGTCCTCCTGGAGCTGGGAAGCCGCTCCTCCGTGAAGCCGCAGCTGCTCTGCTGCACACGGGACCCGGGCTTCTGCGCGGCCCTCGCCGCCGGGCACCTGGGGCTGGCGGTCGACATCGCGGCCCGCTCCCCGACCCGCCACTTCCAGGGCGTGGAGTACGAGGACGATTTTCTCTTCTTCCACTTCATGCACCGGCTGCTCCTTGAGCCCGAAGGCGTGAACGAACAGACGAGGCTGCTGGAGCGCTGGACGCAGGTGGAGCAGGGCCGCCCCAGTGCGAACTTCGAGGTCTGCGTCGCGCTGAATGAGAAGGCCCCCCGGGCCTTCACGGCTGCGTTTGAGCTCTTCATCGACACCCGCCGGGAGCAGCTCCAGGGCTACACGCAGCGCATGGGCTTCAACCCGGAGTTGAACGCCACCGAGGGCAAGGTCTTCATCGAGGGGCTCGCCGTCCTCCGGCTGGCGGAGCTGCAGGGCCTGCCGACCCGCCCCAGCTACGACTTCATCCCGGCCCTGGCGCGGGTCCCGCCTGGTGACCGCCCACTCTCGCTGAACGCCTGGCGCGGGGACTGAGAGCCGCTCACCGTTTGAGGGGCCAGGCTGTGAACAGGATTTGAAAAGGGCCGCTGGAGGGTGACGCGCGGGCTGGAGCAGAGGCCGTGCCGTCCCTTTGGGCACACGCCGGCCCAAGTGGACCAACAAGCGGCCCAGCAGGGCGTGGCACCGCGAGTGGGCTGAGGCATCGCTCAGGTCCAGTTGACGAAGTCGATGTTGGCGGCGTCATCCACGGTGATGTTGTGGAGGCGCACGATGCCGGCTCGAACGTGTCGAACGAGGATCCCTCTGGAGCCTCCACGCCCTTCCCGCAGGAGTAGCCGACCGGGAAGAGCGACACCCAGCTGCGCTGGGTGATTTGCGCATTCGCCCCAGTGTGGCGGCTGGTCGAAGACCTCGATATCAACCTGAGTGAGTTCGTCACTTGGCGGACGGAGGACGCTGACGCGCCTGTGATTCGGGCGCCGATCGAGAGCGCGGAATCGCGAAGCCGACCGAGCACCGGAGTGCCCAGGGACCTGGACAATCCCGCCTGGAGTAGAACCACTTGCGCAGGCTGTCAGACCGCGAGGGCATGCTCCCTCCGACGGACACCCGAGCGAAGGACGTTCATGGCAACCCTGAAACAGCTGGCGTTCCGGATGGCGCGGACCCCCGCCTCCGGCTCCCTGGTGCGCTTCGGCTTCGCGCACGCGGACCGGCTCCTGCCCCTCACCTCCGTGGACCGCTCGGAGCAGGCCGCCATTTACCGCCACCCGCGTCCCGTCTACGGCACCTTCCACCACATCGCCGTCCCGCTGCGGGGCGTGCCGGACGTCTTCGCCCTGGCGCACCCTCGCCATGCCTTGCTTCGCGCGGGCCTCTTCGCGCTCATCGCCGGAGCACGGCAGCGGGCCCCCGCGTCGGTGCTCGTCAACGCGGGCCCCCGGCAGGACGTGGGCCAGGTGCACTTCCACCTCACGGACGACACGCCCTTTGGCGACGCCGTCCGCTCGGAGCACCTCACCTGGCCGGACTGGGACGCGGCCGTCCGCGCGCTGACCTCCGTCCCCGACATCCGGGCGCGCTACCTCGCCGGCTTCTCGCTGCTTCAGGACGCGGGGGACCCTCGGGTGCGCCTCATCTGAGGCTTCAGCGCGGAGGCGCCGTGGGGGACCAGAAGCCCGCCAGCGCTCCCGAGGCGTGGGCCTCGGTGTAGCGGCGCAGGTCCTCCGCGTTGTCCGCTTCCAGCCAGCCGGACGCGATGGGCACGGCGTGGACCGCCACGCCCTCGGTGATGAGGTCCTGGAGGAAGGCCGTCATGGAGATGTTCCAGTAACGCGGGTCCTTCGCCACACACTGCTCGAAGCGCTCCATGAGCGCGTGCAGGACGCCGGGCCCGAACCGCAGCAGCCCGATGTACTGCCCCTGCACCTCCTCCACCGAACGCACCCGCGCGCCGATGTCCACGATGCGCTCGCCTTCGAGGCGCAAGGACTCGCAGTCCGTCGTGGGGTCCTCCATCCGCAGCTCCCAGAGGCGGCGCCACTGCGTGTCGATGGCGACGTCGACGTCCCGGGACGCGGCGAGCATCCGCGCCAACACCTCGCGCGAGAAGACGATGTCCCCATAGGAAACGAGGACCGGCTCCGTCCGGGACACCACCGGCAGGCTGAAGCGCAGCGTGGAGACCATGTTGCCGGTGGTGTAGGCCGGGTTCACCACGACGCGCACGTCACGCCCCGCCTGGGTCAGCTCGGGATACGCGCCGGCCATCACCGTGACGTCCACACCGAAGTGCTTGTAGACCGCCAGCTGATGGTCGAGCAGCGGGGCTCCCGCCAGCTCCACCAGACACTTCGGACGATTCGCCGCGAGCGGCCCCATGCGGGTGCCCAGGCCCGCGGCCAGGATGATGGCTTTCACGGTTCGTACGCCTCCATGACTTCGAGGACTGCGGGAAGGTGATGGGGCTCCCGCTCGGGGTGCCAGAGGACGCCCAGCAAGCGCCGCCCCCTGTTCGCGAAGGCCTCCACCGCGCCGTCCTCCGAGCGCGCGAGGACGTCCCATCCGTCGGGCAGGGAGTCCTCCGCCACGCCCCAGTGGTGGAAGCTCGCCACCTCCGCCGGGCCTCTCCACGTATCGGCGAGGCGACCCGTCAGCGCGTGGCGCACGCGCACGTGGCCTTCGACAGGCACCAGCCGCATCCCCGCGAAGAGCGCGAGCATCTGCGCGCCCCGGCACACGCCCAGCACCGGCGTCCGCGTCCGGGCGGCGAGCGACAGCAGGACCGACTCCGTCTCGTCGCGCGCGGGGACCGCCTCCGGTCCCGTTCCCGGAGCGTCGTTGCCTCCACTCAGGATGACGAGCCCCGGACGGAGGGCTTCGAACTGGGCGGCGGCCGCGGCGGCCACGTTCACCGCAGGGAACGGCACCCAGCCGGCCTCCCACTGGCCCGAGGCCCAGGAGTCCTCGAGCGCGTCCCGCACCTCCGGACGCCCCGGGACACGGTCGCTGCGCTGGGTGATCAGGACCACTCGGCGCCTACTCATGGACGAGCCTGCGCCCCCCGCAGTCCAGCGTCATCACCCGCCCACCCGACAGCCGCCGGAACTGCTCCCGTCCCACGCCGATGGCGGCGGGCAGCTGCAGCTCGGTGCAGCGCACCGCCATGTGCGAGTTCGCGCCCCCGTACGCCGTGACGATGCCGGCGACGCCCAGCGCGAGCAGCCCGTCGTAGCCGGGGTCGGCACGCTCCAGCAGCACGATGTTGCCGCGCACGCGCTCCGGGTCTGGCAGCCCGTCCGCGACCAGCACCGGCGCACGCACGCACGCCTTGGTGACGAACAGGGGCTGCTCTCCACTGCTCACGTGGAAGAGCAGATGCGACGTGCGCACCAGGATGTCCGGCAGCTCGATGAGGTTGACGGCGGCGGCATGCTCGCGGGCCTCCTCCACGGCGTCGCGGCACCACGACCGGGCTTCGCGCGGCGCAAGCGCCAGGGCGGTCTCCACCTGCTCCAGCGACAGGTGCGCGAGCTCATCCCGGCCCAGCCCCAGGGGCTCGCCCCACTCCGCGAGGTATTCGAGGACGCCACTCAGCGTCTTCGTGAAGACGTGCTTGCCGTACTCGCGCCCCGCGATGCCCGCGCCCAGGTGCGCGAGAAACACCTCGCTGGTCATCGACAGGCCGGCGCTGCGCAGGCCCGCGCCCAGGCGCTCGTGAAGGCTCCGGGACAGCGGGGCCTCGTGCCTGAACGGTTCCTCCCCTCCGGAGATGAGCGGGCCGAAGTAGCGCTCCGGGTCCGCGTCATAGCGTGGCATCCGGATGTCATAGGTCCCCGGGCGCAGGTGCCCGAACTCCGCGACGAGCGCCTCCAGGCCCAGCTCGCCCCGCCGCACGCGGAGCGCGTCCGCTTGCAGCTGCCCCGCCACCGTCCGGATGCGCTGGAGCACTTCGCGCTGCTCGCTCGAATCCATCACGCCCTCGCGCACGAAGCTCTTGAGCAGCGCGGTCACCACGAACGCCGTCCGTGCCAGGTGCGCGAAGGGCAGGGTGCCCAGCTCCCTCAGGCGCGCGAGGAGGGGGCCGAGCCCGCCCTCGAAGCCCGGCGCGAACGGATGGGACCGCAGCCGCTCCACCTGCTCCACCTGCGCGGGGAGGTCGGAAAGCCCGTGGAGCGTGAGGTCCCGCAGCGCGGTGGCCAGGGCGTCCAGCTCCCCTGCATCCAACGAGGACGCGTAGAGCCTCCGAAGCCGCTCGCGCAGGCCGAGGCTCGCGCACGTGTCCGCGATCTCGAACTCCACCTTGTCATGCAGCTCGGGGGCGTGGGCCAGCCGGGCCAGTTGCCGGGAGACCAGGACCTCCGCCACGCGCGCCGGGGTGACGGCCGGGATGAAGGAGTTGAGGGAGGCGCGGACGTCCACGTAGGCGTGCCCCGCGAAGTCGCGCAGCAGGGGAATGCCGCGCAGGTCGCGGTACCCGTAGGCCGCGCGCTGCTCCGCCCAGGTCCGGTCCGTGATGAGCCTGCCGTAGAGCGTCCGCGCGAGCGGAAGCGGGCGCCGACCAATCATCTCCGCCGGGTTCCAGTCCGTCATCGTGCTGTACACGGGCCCGTCTCCGACGACGGGTGCCCTGGGCCGCAGCAGCGCCTGGTGCGCCGTGCAGGCATCCGCCAGCAGCATCGCCCGGCGGACATCGCTTCCCTCCGGCAGCGACGAACCCTTGGCGATGGGACGCACCTGGAAGAGGTGGAAGTCACCGCCCGCCAGCGCGAACTCGATGTCCAGCGCCTCCACGCCCAGGAGCTTCACCAGCTCACGGCCTACGGTGACGACGCGACGGAGCGAGTCCGGTAACAGGCCCCGGGGCACGCCGTGCTCCACGTACGCGGAAGAGGGTTTCTCCAGGGCGCCGGAAGTAATCTGGTCCGTGCGCCCGCTGGAGACGTCCGACGCCACCACCCAGTACGAGGCCAGTGTCTCCGGGTGCCGCGCCATCAGCACGCCGCTCTCGCTCACGGGGTGGACGTAGGACTGGAGGAAGACCTTCTCTTCCTCTGCCCCCGGACCGTACGAAGCGAACACGTCCGAGATGGCGCCGCCCACGGCCACGGCATCGCCCGCGTCCACGTCGAGCACCGAGAGGAAGCGTCCCGCGTTCGATGCGGTCCAGGCATCCTCCGCGGAGCAGGAGGAGCGCACGACGACGCGCTCGTTCTCGAAGCGCTCCCGAACACGCCGGAGTACGGCGTCCCGGTCCCGGGCCCAGTCCTCGCCCCGCACGATGTGCGGCCGGCAGATGCGCCACGGCCCGTGCAGCTCCGACAGGAGGTCGAGCGTGCGCGCCTTGTCCCCCAGGACGAGCCGGCCCACGGGGGCCAGGGGCTCGCTTGAGACCTCGTCCGCTTCCAACTCGAAGCGTGCTGCGGTTCCGGCCCGGGTCAGCCGGTCCGCCACCTCGTCCAGGTCCCACCCCTCCAGCGCTTCACGCACCGCCTGGGTCCTTCCGACGACGAAGCGGCACTCCCCCCGCCAGGTCGCGATCACGGCGGACGCCTCCTGGAGCAACTCGCGAAGCGCGCGCGGACGCGGGAGCACCGTTCCCTTGAACACGAGCGTCAGCGGCACGCCGTCGTACGTCTGGGCGAGCGTATCCAGGACGCGCTCGGCCCAGACGCGCGTGGAGGCGTGCACGGGGCCGACGCCGCGGATGCGGCAGTCAGGAGGAACTCCAACCGGAGGGGTGAGGCGAAGCGTCGCGGCTTCGCGGTCCAGGGCTGTCACGGGCGACCTCGCACGAGCGGACGTGGTGCATGGCGCGTGCGCGGCATCGCATTGTGGCCCCTGCTCACGTGTGGTGGATTCGATGCATGAGAACCTTCGCCACGGATGAGCGGCTGGCGTACCGCCGCGCGGGCAATGAGCTTCAGCCCCGCCCGTCCGAGGACCATGTCCTCTCCTACGAGTACCGGTTGATGCAGCTGCCGCTGGTGCGGCCCGATCATCCGGAGGTCGTGCCGTTCGACCTCAAGGCCGGCTACGACTGGCTGGGCACCTACCGCGCGCCCCGCGTCTCGCTGGTGGGCTTCGTGGACTTCGGCGCCTTCGCCCAGAGCCCCCAGTTCAACCGCTTCATGAACGCCGTGGCCATGACCGCCGCGGCGCGGAAGATCGCCTGGGACCTCGTCGAGCGGCGCAAATACAGACACCACTTCACCATCTGCAACGGGCTCCACGAACGGATGCCCATCGCGGACATCGTGCCCTTCGTGAAGCAGCGGCTGGAGGGCTTCCCCCGCTTCCGCGTCCAGGTGAAGGGCGGCTGGTTCTGGGGCAAGAAGAACGGCCGCATCTACTTCCCCGTCTACCCGGAGCTGACGGATGGCCCGAACCCCGTGGACCACCTCACGGAAGTCCAGACGCGCCTGGGCCACTCGCTCCACCCGGGCTTCTACATCGGCTGCCTCCAGTTGATGGACCACCTGCGCTTCAACTCCGAGCTGGAAGTGCATGAGGCGGACGAGCTCTTCGGCGTGCTGCGCAGCTTCCGGGAGACGACCCTCGTGGAGCTCGACGTGACCGAACTCTCCATCCTGCGCACGCACGACGACCTCATCCTCAAGAGCCGGGTCCTCGAACGTGTGCCGCTGACAGGGTGACGGGTTCATTCGAACTCCTGGAGCGCGCTGCGCAGGAGCACGCGCTCGTAGGCGTTGCGGACCAGCGCCCCCAGCGGACCGATGAGCCGCGTGAGGTCCGTCTCGCGGTACAGCGCGGGGTGGTGGAGCAATTCCAGCACCGTGGCTGCGAGCGCTGGCTCCACGCGGTAGTCGAACATCCCGGGCCGGTGCGGGTGCGAAAGCCCCGCCTGGACCGCGCCGTCCACCAGCGCAGCTTCTCGGGCCACGACGCGCAGGTACACCTCACGGGACGCCGAGGGCTCGGAGCGGAGCCCCTCCAGCTCGTTCACCGCTTCACGCCACGGAGCCATCAGCTCCTCCGGCCAGGGGGCGACGAGCTCCACCTCCTCCGCGAGGCGCAGGCGGAGGTGGACCAGGAACTCCATGGGCGAAGGCCGCCACGCCCGCCCCACGACGGCCCCCGGCAGTTGCTGGATGGCGGAGCCCGCGCGCCGGGTGGGACGCCCTTCCGACTCCAGGAGCATGCGCAGCTCCCGAGGGTCGAAGGCCGTGGCGGCCTCTTCAATCATGGCGCGCGTGTCGTCCGAGGAATGCATGAGGCTCAGCGCGCGCGTCGGGGCCTGGAGCCGGCTGCGCAGGTGGTGCGGTGAGCGCTTGCGCGGATCCGCCGACCCCTTGAGCGACCTGAACGCCGCGCAGGCCGACCGGCCCGGGGTGCGCAGGATGAGCGCGCAGGAGGACTCCAGCAGGTACACCTCGCTCGGGACAGCCCATGTCTTGTCGAGCGCGATGGGGCGGTTGGGGCTGTACACCGCCTCGATGCTGCTCTGCGTGTATTGGACGAAGCGCCGGTCCACGGCGCGGAATCCCTCGCGCTCCAGGAACGCGAGCGCCTCTTCCGCGAGACCGAGCCCGATGGCGTACGGGTCGAAGAACGTGAAGACGAACTCCTCACTCCCCGGACGCGAGCCGAAGGCCTCCACGAGGCCGGACACACTGGCAGCGTTTCTCATGTGAGGTCTCCACTCCCGGGTTCCACGAGCCACAGCGCCTCGGAAGGCGCGAGCAGGACGTCTCCCTGCCCCTGACGCCCGCCGAGCAGGTCCTTCCACTCCCGCAGCGGCACGGGGACGGCCACGGGGTCCGCGCCGAAGTTCACCAGGACATGCAGGGGCTGACGGCCATGGCCTCGCGCCAGGTGAAGCACGCCAGGCGCTGGCAGCCGCGCCTCGCAGCCGCTGTCCTCCCGCAGCGCGGGCGTCCGGTCGCGCAGGCGGATGAGGCCCAGCAGGGACTTCAGGATGCGCGCGTGCACCGGCTGCCGGACCAACGCACGCAGGGCGCCCTCCGCGTAGCGGTGCCGGTTCGCGGCGCGGGGGTTGGAGGGCTCGACGCCCACCGCGTCCGGCAGCCCGAACAGCGTGGGGAAGTAGAGGCAGGGCGTGGCGGGGAGCGCGAAGAGCAGCGCGTGCGCGGCCAGGTAGCGCTCGACGTCGAACCCCGCCTCCGTGGAGAAGATGCGATGCAGGGAGCTGTTGAGCTCGTACGGCCGGGGTTCGCCCCCCACGTCCGCGTGGGACACCCGGACACCGGCACGCTCCAGCCGCTCCAGCACCCGCCGCAGCGTGGGGGCATCGAGCGGCGGGTCCATGGGACGCAGGTGCACGCCGTCATGCGTCTGGAGGAAGGCGTAGCCGTCACGGCCGTGCGCATCCGACGCGGACGCGTTCACCCAGTCCACCAGCGGACCGCCCTCGTCCGCGAGCGCCGCCGCGAAGACGAGCAGCGGCACCGCGAGGTGGTTGTCGTGCTGCGCCAGCGCTTCGCCCAGGTAGCACCGCTCTGCTGTGCGGTGGTCCGTCTCCGCGAGCAGGCGCACCGAAGGGTCCACCAGGTCGGCCACGGCGCGCAGCGCGCGCACCAGCAGCTTCGCCTCCGGCTGGTGCGGCCCTCCGGGAACGCGCTTCCACACGTGGGGAATGGCATCCAGGCGCACGACCCGCGCGCCCGCCTCCACCAGCCGCAGCAGGGTCGCCGCCATGGACAGGAAGACGTCCGGCGAGCCGTGGTTCAAGTCCACCTGGGAGCGTCCGTACGTGCACCACGCCCAGACCGCGCGGGTCCCCATATCGAAGCGCTGAAGGAGGGAGGAGGTCCGCACCCGCGTGCCCCATTCGATGGCCCGCGGCTCGCGGAAGAGATGGAAGTCCCCGGGCCGTCCCTCCCCGCGCAGCACGTCCCGGAACGCCGGGTGTGACGTGGACACGTGGTTCATCACCAGGTCGAGCATCAGCCCTCCGCTCACCTCCGACAGCCGCTCCAGGTCCTCCCACCCCCCCAGGCGCGGATGCACGGCCTGGTGGTCCACCACCGCGAAACCGTCATCCCCGTCCGACACATAGGGCGGGAGCACATGCAGCAGGGCCGACCCCAAGCCGCCCACCTCCTCGTCGATGAAGCGCCGCAGCGCCGCGAGGGGCGCCAGCTCTCCGTCGAGCACGTGGTCCGGATACACGGCGATGACCGCGGGCCGCGCGTCCACTGACGCGCGCCCGGGCTTCAGGCGCGCGCGGACGCCCTCCGCCGTCTGGGCCAGCTCCCGGACGAGCGCCTCCGCGCGCTCCGCCCCGTAGAGCTGTCCCAGCGCGTCCCCCAGCCGAGCCCTCGCGGGGGCGCGGACCGGGGGGGCCGTGTTCCCGGAGTCGCTCATCCCTGGTGCTCGAGGACGTAGTCGATGCTGCCCTGGAGGAACTCCACCGCGCGCGCCAGCTCCGGCTCCGCCGCCATGCGCTGGGCCATGCGCTGGTGGAGCGCCTCGATGCGCGTGAGGCACTCGCCCAGCGGGCCCGTCGCGCAGTCCGCGTGGATGGAGAGCCCTTCCGCCAGGAGGGCCCGGTCTACCTCGCCCGCGGTGGCCATCGCCTTGCGCGACTCGATGAGGAGCCACTTGCGCGCCGCGCTCGTCACCCCCAGGGCCGCGAGGATGGAGACCAGCGCCTCCTCCACGGAGATGCGCGCCACGTGCCGGCTGGACTCCTCGCTAACGGCGCGGTGGCTGATGGCGTCCTCCAGGTACTCGTGGACCTCCATGAAGTGCCGCACGGTGAGGTAGGTGGGCAGCAGCTCCACCAGGAACTCGTCCCGCCAGCTCGCCACCAGGCCCGGGTTCATGAGCGGAAGCCCCGTGCGCAGTCGGTGCAGGAAGCGCAGCTCCGGGCCATCGATGATGGGGATGAACTTCAGCTCGGACGGCTTGTAGAGCGCCGGCGCGATGGCCGTCATCCACGTCATGATCTCCGCCACACGGCCGCGCTCCGCCAGCTCGACGTTGACCTCGATGCCGTCGCAGTACTGGAGCGCCTCACTGAAGCGGCTGTTCTTGAAACGCACTCCCTCCTTCGTCGAGATGAGCGACGTGCGGTGCGGCACCAGCACCATCAGGTCCACGTCCGAACTGGGCGTGCCATTGCCGGCCGCGAGCGAACCCGTCAGCAGCACGCCGCACGAGGCGGGGTCGCTGACCAGCTCCGACAGGATGCGTTCGACGTCCACGCCGTGGGCGCGAAGCGTCTGCGTGGTGAGCGTTTGACCACTGGAAAGCTGATGCGTGCGCTTCATGATGCCACCTTCCCCAGTCCCTGATGGGACAGCTGCAAGTCCGAGAAAACGTCCGCGCACGCATCCGCGACGGTGCGCACCATCTGCTCCTCATGCGTCCGCATCACGCTCAGGCGCAGCAGGCCGCGGCCTGCCGGGACGGCCGGGTGGATGACCGGGTTGGCGTAGATGCCCCGGTTCCACAGCAGCCTCCACGCCTGGAGCGTGTCGAAGTCCGCGCCCACCTCCACGCTGACGATGGGACCGTCCGACGGAATGGGCTGCAGTCCGCGCGCCGTCAGCGCCTCGCGCAGCGAACGCACCCGTTCCTTCAGCTGGCCCACCAGCCCCGGGTCCTCATGGAGGATGCGCAGGGAGGCCAGGGCCGCGGCCACGGAGGCCGGCGTGTTGGCGGCGGTGAAGAGGAAGGGCCGGGTGAGGACGCGCAGCGCTTCAATCTGCTCCTTGTCCCCGAGGATGGCGCCGCCGCAGGAGCCCAGGCTCTTGGAGAAGGTGATGGTGATGAAGTCCACGTCCTGGACGACGCCGTCCTCCTCCACGGTGCCCAGCCCCCGCGCCCCCACCGTTCCCAGGCCGTGCGCCTCGTCCACGACGAGCGCCAGCCGCGTCTCGCGGCACACCTCCAGGAACCGGCGCAGCGGGGCCCGGTCCCCGCGCATGGAATAGACGCCCTCCACGACACAGAGCCCGGAGGCGGTGTCGTCCTTCGCCTGGGCCAGCAGGTGCTCCGGGTCGTTGTGGCCGAAGCGCTTCATGTTCGCGCGCGCCAGCCACACCCCGTCCAGGACGGAGGCGTGCATCTCCTCGTCCACCCAGGCGCGGTCATTGCGGCCCAAGAGCGAGCTCATCAGGCCCAGGTTGGCGCCGTAGCCGGTGGAGAACACCATGGCGCCGGTGCGGCCATAGAAGCGCCGCAGGGCGTCCTCCAGCTCTTCGTGGAGCGCCAGGTTGCCGTTGAGCAACCGCGAGCCCGTCACGCCCGCGCCCCAGCGGCCCGAGGCCTCCTGCGCGGCGGCGATGACGCGGGGGTCGTTCGCGAGCCCCAGGTAGTTGTTGGAGCCGAAGTTGAGGATGTCCCGGCCCTCCATGCGGGTGATGGGGCCGGTGGCCGACTCCACCCGCGTGAAGTAGGGGAGGCGGCCAATGCGCTTGCCCAGACGGGCCTGCGCCACGCGCGGGTCCCCGAGCAGCCGCTGGATGACAGGCGCCCGGAGGCGGCCCGCCGTGTCTTGTTCAGGTCGTGTCATGTTTTTGATCCCGGAAGTCGAACGCCAGGCTCGCGGCGGTCGCGCAGACAGCGGTGAAGGTGAGGATGACGGCGGTGCTCTGGAGCACGACGCTCCAGCGGCCCTGGCCGAAGGTGGCTTCGTTGAGCGCACGCAGGGCCCAGTAGTGCGGCGTGGCGTAGCCGAGCGTGCGCGACCAGGCCGGCAGGGCTTCGGTGGCGACGATGGCGCCACCCACCGCGCTGAACGTCACCAGCACCAGGTAGGAGAGGTTGGAGAGCGTGGCGGTGCTGCGCGTGATGGCGAAGAGGAGGAAGCCCAGGGCCGAACCGCTGGTCACCAGCGCCGCGCCGGTGAGGGCCACCTGGAGGACCTGGCCGTTCAGCGGCAGGCCCAGGAACACCGCCGCGAAGCCCGTGAAGAGCAGCAGCTGCACGAACGACATCGCGCACGCGGGCAGCACCTTGCCCATGGCGAACGCGAGCGTGGCGGGGCGGATCAACGCCTGCCTGCCGTGGGTGTGGTACCAGAAGTCCCGGTAGAAGGCGTGACCGGAGTAGGTCACCACCATGTAGCTGAACATCACCGCGAAGCCGATGGTGGCCCGGCCCATGGCGCCCGGGGCCGCGTCGAGCCCCGACACCCCCGGGCCCAGGATGGCGGAGAGCACCGCGGGCAGGATGAAGATGAACACCATGGCCGTGCGCTCGCGCGCGAGCACCCGCCACTCCGTCAGCGCGTAGCAACGCACCACGTTGACGAAGTCCGCCACGCCGCTGGGAGCGGAGGCGTCACTGGAAGCGATGTCGTGATTCATGGCCCTTCTGACTCCCGAGCGAAGGCGCTCAGGGACGGGTCCCTCAGCAGGATGTCGCGGAGCCGGTTGCCGGACAGGCGGAGCTCGGACAGGTGGACATCGGAGGGGACCTCGCCCAGCTTCGAGCGGACCTCCTCCAGGCTGCTGGTGGCCAGCGTGAGCTCCCACGAAGCGTCGGCGGGCGGGGACACGGGGCGCGCGCCCCGCAGCGACAGCGTGCGCGCCTGGTTCGACAGGACCGCTCCCAGCGTCCCCAGGTCGCGCGTCTTCCCGTCCCGCAGCAGCACCAGCTCCGTGGACAGCTCCTCGATGTCCTCGGGGTAGTGCGCGGTGACCAGCACCGCCGCGCCCTCCTCGCGCCAGGCGCGCACCCGGCGCACCACCAGCTGGCGGGCCTCGAAGTCGAGCGCGACGGTGGGCTCATCCAACAACCGGATGGGCGGCGCATGGACGAAGCTCGCCGCCAGGTGCACGAGGCGCCGCTGCCCCCCTGACAGGTGATGCACGCGCGTGCGGGCAATGGGACCCAGCGCGAACTCCTCGAGGGTCCTCGCGATGGCGGCCTTCGCCTCTTCGCGCCCCAACAACAGCCGGGCCAGGTGCCCGACGTTCTCCTCCACCGTGAGCACGGGATAGAGCGCGATGGCCTGCGTCGCGAACCCGATGGCGCGGCGGGCGGGCAGCCCTCGCACGTCGAGCCGCACCGAGCCTCCCGTCGTTCCCCGCACGGTGCCGGTGAGCGCCCCCAGCAGCGTCGTCTTGCCCGCGCCGTTGGCCCCGAGCAGCCCCACGGACGCTCCCCCCTTCAAGTGGAGGGAGGCATCGCGGAGCACGGGCGTCCCCCCGGCGAAGGCGAAGGAAAGCCGCTCCGCGCGGAGCAGGACGGCTCCATGCGCGAGCCCCGTGGATTGACGAAGACGCCCAGATGTTTGGATTGAATCCTGAAAAGAAGCTTTTTCAGGAAAAGTGTTTTTGTCGGTCATCGTCGGGATGACCTTCTACAGATGCGGTCTGACATCGGGCGTCAGCACCCCGCGTCGAAGATGACGCGGCCGTACCTGTCACGGAGCCTTCATTGAAAGCCTTTCCCATCTCGCACGTCCTGCTCGCCTCCGCGGTGAGCTTCAGTGCCGCATGCAACAAGAGGTCGGAGCCTGCTCCCGCGCTGGACGCGAAAGGGGGGCACAGGGCTGGAGCCGAGGAGCTGAAGAAGGCGGCTGACGAGGCTCCAGGCTGCGGAACCTGTCAACGTGAATGAGACAGTGAAACTGAGAGATGGGTGCGCAGCCCTCTGTGAGGTGGGGAGCGGCGCGGGGTTGTTGATCCAGACGGCGTTCGGAAGGGCCTGGGGCTTCGGAGGGCCGTGGGAGAAGCGCTCGGGTGCGCGGCGAAGGCGGCGGCGAGGACGGTGGCGCGGGCCGCGAGGCTTGCGTCCGCCAAGCCGTGGTGGACGTCGTGAGGGGTGAGCAGACCCAGCCCCGCGTGGTGGTGCTCCTCATTGTACCAACGGAAGAAGTCGCCGCAGTAGCCGCGGGCGTCCTCAAGGCAGCCGAAGACGCGGGGGAAGTCGGGCCGGTACTTCAGCGTCTTGAAGTGGGCCTCGCTGAAGGGGTTGTCATTGGAGACGTGGGGCCGGGAGTGCGTCGTCGTCACGCCGAGGTCTGCCATCAGGAGGGCCACGGACTTGGACATCATGGAGGAGCCGCGGTCGGCGTGAACCGGCAGCTGGCCGGGTGGGATGGCCTGGCGCTCGCAGGTTTGTGCCAGGAGCTTCTGGGCGAGCGCGGCCGACTCGCGGTGCGCCACCAGCCAGCCGACGACGGAGCGGCTGAAGACGTCCAGGACGACGTAGAGGTAGAAGTACGTCCACTTCGCCGGTCCGTGGAGCTTGGTGATGTCCCAACTCCAGAGCTCGTTCGGCTTCGTCGCGTGCACCTGGGGCACCGGGTGGTTGGGATGGCGCAGCTGGTTGCGGCGCTCGCGCACCTCTTGGTTCTCGGCCAGCACCCGGTACAGCTCGGACGGCTTCAGCACCGTGTCTGGCCAAGGCCGGACCGTTCTTGACTTGGGGCTGGCGATGGTTGGCCATGCCAGGCAAGTGCAGCAGCATCATGAACCGTTGAAGCGCGTCCAGATGGGCTGGAGTCAAAGCGGGCCGCGGGAGTCCTTGATGGCCGCGCGCGAGTCGACGTCGGAGAGGAAGGGGCCTCTCATTCATCCTTCGGCTGCGGCGCGGAGCTGGGCGGTGATGTCCACCGCTCGGGCATGGCCCATCAGGCGCGAGTTCATGTGGACCGAGTGAGCGTTTGTGTGGGCCGCGAACCGGCTCTGCTCGCGGACGATTTCGGCGGGGACGAGCGCGGCTCGGACCACGCAGTAGTCGGTGTCCCTCAGCAGGACCAGGGCGGACAACTCGAAGTCCCAGGATCTGAAGGCGGAGGTCTGCAGCTGCCCACGCTTCGGTGGCTCGGATATGACCCGAGCCTTCACCTGGAGACGCTCACCTGTTGGGAGCGTGAGGTCGTGCGACTTGACCGAGTTGTCCTCGGCGAGTGTGCCACCGAGGGCTCGAGCAACGAGCCACTCTGCGTAATCCCCCGCAGGGGCGTTGTTTGTGCGCACCACCCTGCGGCGTCGAAGCTCCGCGAGTACTTGCGCATACCCGGCGAGAAGCTCGCCGACACTCTGGTTCTGAATGCTCATGGTCCCTCGCAGCCAGCAGGCTGTCAGCCTATCTGGAGCCTCCACGCCCTTCCCGCAGGCGTAGCCGACCGGGAAGAGCGACTCATCCTCACCCCTGGGAGCGGTAGGGCAAGCGTGACTCAGGTGCAACCGCCCTCCGGTTCTTTATGATCGCGCCCCGTTTCCTGGCATGTCCGGTCTTGCACCTGACAGGGAGGGCTCCTGCGAGCACGGGCCGCCGGGACACGAGGGACTTCCATGGACTCAAAAGGCTTCCTTCATGAGCGCCACGCGCGGCGGTTGGCTTCTACGTGCAGCCGCCGGCTGCTGGGCACGTTGCTGCTGAGCCTGACGGTGCTGCCTTCGCTGCAGGCCACCGCCCAGGAGCAGGGCAGGGTGCAGCCCTACCTGCTCTCCGTGCGCCGCCTCTACGAGAACCTGGAGTATGAGCGTGCCCTGGAGCAACTCTCACGCGCCAAGCGCCTCTCCTCAGGCAAAGAGGAGGACGTCCTGCTTTCTCTCTACGAGGGCGCCATCCTGGCGGACCTCGGCCGGGTGGAGGAGTCGGAAGCGGCCTTCAAGGCGGCGCTCTTCGTGCGTCCCGAGGCGAAGCTGCCCGTGCTTGTCTCACCGAAGGTGGAGGAGCGGTTCGAGGCCGTGCGGCGGCAGGTGAAGCAGAAACTGGAGGCCGTGGCGCGCGGTCAAGCGGACGCGCCGGTGCAAGTGCCACCCCCGGAGGCTCCGCCCACGCCCGTGCCGGACGCACCGCACGCCCCGGCGCTGGCGCCGGAGGCTTTCGTCGCGCGGACCTCCAGCGGCCAGGGGCGGCGTACAGGCGCGTGGCTCCCCGCCACCATTGGCGGCGGGCTGCTGGTGGGAGGAGGGGTGTGTTACCTGCTGGCCCGGGCAGAGCACTCGAAGCTGCGGGGCAGTGACGCGGGCCTGGCGACACGGGAGGACGTCAAGCGCAGCGCCTCGCGAGGGAAGAGGTACCAGTGGATGGGCGTGGGCCTTGCGGGTGCGGGCGTGGTCGGCCTGGGCGTCTCGGCGGGAGTGTACCTGCTGGGGCGGCCGTCGCAGGCGAGGACGTTGGGCGTGGACGTGAGCACGGACGGCACGTCCGCCTTCGTGCAGGGAAGGTGGCCGTGAAAACGCGCTGCAATGGCCTGGTGCTGGTGGTGGGGCTGCTGGCGTCCCTGGCCGGTTGCATTGACTTCGAGCAGGATCAGGCGGACTTCTGCCTGCGCAACCCCGCTCGTTGTGGCGAACCGCTGACGCAGGCGGCACACGACGCCGGCAGTACCACCGACTCCGGCATGACGGGCGAGGAGGACGCAGGAATCGCTACGGATTCGGGCACGCCTGACGCTGGTGGAGTGGACTCAGGCACTCCTGCCGACGCAGGGGCGCAGGGCGAGGCGGACGCGGGCACCCCTGCGGACGCGGGGAGGGCCGTCACTCGCGTCGTCGCGGGTAATGGTTTTGGTTTGGAACTCATGAAGGACGGTAGCGTCTGGGCCAGGGGCAACAACGATTACGGCCAGCTGGGGAATGGGACGACCGACCAAAGACTGACGCCGGTGCAGGTGCTGGGCCTGACGGGCGTGGCCTCACTGGCCGCGGGCGCCTCCCACTCCCTGGCGCTCAAGGCGGACGGCACCGTCTGGGCCTGGGGTGACAATTCTACCGGCCAACTGGGGGATGGGACGAGAACCCAAAGGCTGACGCCGGTGCAGGTGTCGGGCCTGACGGGCGTGGCCTCCCTGTCCGCGGGCGCCTCCCACTCCCTGGCGCTCAAGGCGGACGGCACCGTCTGGTCCTGGGGTTCCAATTATATCGGCCAGCTGGGGGATGGGACGACCGGCGACAGGCTGACGCCGGTGCAGGTGCCGGGCCTGACGGGCGTGGCCGCCCTGGCCGCGGGCGCCTACCACTCCCTGGCGCTCAAGGCAGACGGCACCGTCTGGGCCTGGGGCTACAATGCTGTCGGCCAGCTGGAGGAGGGGACGACCGACCCAAGGTTGACGCCGGTGCAGGTGCCGGGCCTGACGGGCGTGGCCGCCCTGGCCGCGGGCTTCGCCCACTCCCTGGCGCTCAAGGCGGACGGCAGTGTCTGGGCTTGGGGCGACAACGATTACGGCCAGATGGGGGATGGGACGACCGACGATAGGCTGACGCCGGTGCAGGTGTCGGGCCTGACGGGCGTGGCCGCCCTGGCCGCGGGCGTCTACCACTCCCTGGCGCTCAAGGCGGACGGTCGCGTCTGGGCCTGGGGCTACAATGCTTACGGCCAGCTGGGGGATGGGACGACCGACGATAGGCTGACGCCGGTGCAGGTGTCGGGCCTGACGGGCGTGGCCGCCCTGGCCGCGGGCGCCTTCCACTCCCTGGCGCTCAAGGCGGACGGCAGCCTTTGGGCCTGGGGCGACAACGATTACGGTCAGCTGGGAGATGGGACGATCGGCCGAAGGCCGACGCCGGTGCCGGTGCTCGGCCTGACAGGCGAGGCCGCCCTGGCCGCGGGCTTCGCCCACTCCCTGGCGCTCAAGGCGGACGGTCGCGTCTGGGCCTGGGGCTACAATACTGACGGCCAGCTGGGACCCAGCCGCCCGTCATACACTCTGGTTCCACTCCCAATCAGGTAGGCCGGAAGCCCCCAGCGACGGGTTCGATTCCCTCCGCCTTCACGGATCAGCTCCCGGAAAGGACCCAGGATGGGTCAGTGCCTCGAAGTGCCTCGGTGGGTCTCGACCCCTCCGGGCCCCTTCGAGCCGCTGCATCATTTTCCGGATCGCTGGCTCTTGAGGGTGGGTGCTCTGGGGTTGCCTCGGACCGGGGGATGGGTGTCGCTCGAAGGAGCAAGATGCAGGAGCAGCGTGGGTGGATGCTGGTGGTGATGCTGTGCTGCGTTGCGGGCGCGGCGGTGGGGGAGGAGCCACCAGGCCCGGGGCGGCAGCTCCACGAGCCGGCACCGGCCATTCTGAAGAGGGCCCCCGGCAAGAACCCGGTGGATGTCGCCAGCTCGCTCATCAACCTCGCCAACCTCTACGAGAGCAAGGGGTTGTACGCGCGCGCCGAGCTGCTCCATGCGCGCGCGCTGGCGATTCGGGAAGCGGCTCTCGGCAAGAGCCATCCCCTCGTCGCCCAGGCGCTCTTCAGCCTCGCCGCCAACTACGACGCCCAGGGGTTGTACGGCCGGGCCGTGCCGCTCAACGAACGGGCGCTGGCCATCTGGGAAACGACCCTCGGAAAGAACCATCCCGACGTCACCAACGCGCTCTCCTCCCTGGGCCAGCTCTACCTCGCCCAGGGGCTGTACGCGCGTGCCGAGCCCCTCTTCGGGCGGGCGCTGGCCATGGATGAAGCCGCCTCCGGCAAGGACCATCCCTACGTCGCCATCTCGCTCAGCATCCTCGGCAACCTCTACGCGGCCCAGGGGCTCTACGCGCGCGCCGAGCCGCTCTACGCTCGCGCGCTGAAGATCCGGGAGGCGAGCCTCGGCGAGCGTCATCCCATCGTCGCCGAGTCGCTCCACGACCTCGCCAACCTCTACGTGGCCCAGGGGCTCTACGCGCGCGCCGAGCCGCTCCACGCGCGTGCGCTGGCGATTCGGGAAGCCTCGCTGGACCAGCGTCATCACCGCGTCGCCGAGTCGCTCCACGACCTCGCCGGGCTCTACGCGGCCCAGGGGTTGTACGGCCTGGCCCGGCCGCTCTACGAGCGCGCGCTGGCCATTCAGGAAGCCACTCTCGGCAAGAGCCATCCCGACGTCGCCGCGACGCTCAACCACCTCGCCGTGGCCCATGTGGCCCAGCACCGGCTCGACGAAGCCCTGCCGCTGTTCACCCGCGCCTTCGCCATGTCCGAGCAGCACCTGCGCCAGGAGGCCCTCGGCTTGTCCGAGGCGCGCCTGGCCAGCTTCCTCCAACTGCTGCGCACCGACGAGGAGCGGCTCTATGCGCTGCTGCGCGCCCATCCGGACGATGGCCGCGTCAGACGCCTGGCCCTGGCCGCCGCGCTCCTGCGCAAGGGCCGCTCCGTCGAGGAGACCGCTGACATCTCCCGCACCGTCTACCGGAGCCTGGGCGCGCAGGACCGGGACACCTTCGAGCGGTTGAGGGGGCTGCGCACCCGGCTGGCCCAGCTGTCACTCCAGGGCCCCGGCTCGCTTCCACCGGCAACCTACCAGGGGCGTCTCGAGGACCTCTCCGAGCAGGGGGCCGCCCTCGAAGGTGACCTGGCCCGGCGCTCCGCGCGGCTGCGCTCGTTGGTGGCACTGCCCTCCGCCGCGGAGATCGTGGACCGTGTCGCCCAGGCCCTTCCCGCGGACGCGGCCCTCGTCGAGTTCATCACCTACGTGGACCGGCCGCTGGTGCAGGGGCCCGGCGCGCCCCCCTCCCAGCTGCGCTACCTGGTGCTGGTGTTCCTGCCTGACGCCACCCTCCACTTCAAGGACCTGGGCGCCGCCGGGCCCATCGACTTGGCCGCCTCGCGCCTGCGAGACGCGCTCGCCAACCGGGACGCCACCTTCCTGGCCTCCGCCCAGGACCTCTACCAGCGCACCTTCCAGCCCCTGCTGCCGCTGCTGGGAAAGACCCGCCGCCTCTTTCTCTCGCCGGATGGCCAGCTCGCCCTGGTGCCCTTCGCCGCCTTGCACGACGGCCACCAGTACCTGGTGGACGGCTTCGACCTCACCTATGTCCCCGCTGGAAGGAGCCTGCTGCCCCGCCCCCAGGAGGGCGCGCCCCCTGACTCCGTGGTCGTCCTCGCCGACCCGGACTTCAACACCGCCTCCATCCCGGCGCTCCCTGCCTCCATGGGAGAGGATCCCGGGGGGGCGAAGCGCTCGCTTCCCAGCGAGCGCTTCTTCCAGACGCTCCGCGCGAGGCTGGAGGCACGCGCGTGGGCACCGACGCCACTGCCCGGAACCCGCCAGGAGGCAAAGGCCATCCAGCGGCTGCTGCCCCAGGCCCAGCTGATCCTGGGCGCCGAGGCCACCCGGCAGCGGCTGCTGGAGGTGCCCGCCCCCGGGATCCTGCACCTGGCCACCCATGGCTTCTTCCTGGAG
>NZ_RAWB01000889.1 GCF_003612055.1 Corallococcus llansteffanensis | reverse complement strand
GGCTGGACTACTGGGTGGTCCAGGCCAGGGTGCCGCTGCACGCGGAGCTGCCGAAGCAGCCGATGCGGATCTGGTACGTGCCGCCCGCGCCCGTGGGCACGGTGTAGGCCGCGTGCGACAGCGAACCGCACGCGTCGTCGTTGAACGTCACCTGCTGGCCGGCGGCGTTGAACAGGCGCACCACCGTGTCACCCGTGCCGGACGCGCCCGTCACGCCGCAGCTGCCGAAGGAGAGCGCCTGGCCCGCCACGAGCGCCACGTCGGCGTTCACCGTGCCCTGGGTGGCGTTGTTGGTGTTGCTCACGTTGAAGGGGGTGGAGCCGCTCGTGGGAGGCGTCGTGCTGCCCGCCGTCACTTCCCAGGAGACGGTGCCGCTGCACTGGGTGTTCTGGTAGCAGCCGGCGCGGATCTCATAGGTGCCCGCGACGGTGGCCGTGAAGGTCACCTTGGAGCCCGCGCCGCCGCACGCGTCGTCGTTGGAGGCGACCTCCGTGCCGGAGGGGCCGCGCAGGCGCAGGTACGAGTCGCCGGTGACGGCCGCGTCCGTGACGCCGCAGGTGCCCACGGTGAGCTGCTGCCCGGCCGCGAGCGTCACCGTGCCGTTGACGGTGTTGCGCGTGGCGCTGGCGGTGTTGGACGCCGTGAAGGCGTACTTCGTGGGCGGAGGCGGCGTGGTGTTGCACAGCCGCAGGTTGATGTTCCGCGCGCAGAACTCCGTGATGGCCTGGTTCACGTAGATGATGCCCTCGCCGGAGCAGCCCGTCTCCGTGCACACGTTGACCTCGTTGCAGTTGGCGCCGTCGCGCGGGACGTAGTCCTCTTCGCCCCGCACCAGGATGCCGGCCACGGTGTTGTTGACCGTCTCGTACACGCCGGAGCCGGAGTTGCCGGAGAAGGTGTCCGTGGTGGCGATGAAGTTGTCCATGAAGGCCGCGTTGTTCTCCCGCACGGCGCCGCCCGAGTCGATCTTGAACGGGATGCCGCTGCCGCTGCCGATGACGGCCACGTTGGCGCCCACCGCGAGCGGCGCGTTGCCCGGGCGCACCGGCGCGGGGCTGAAGCGCGGCGCCGCCGAGCGGTCCAGCTTCACGATGGTGAAGTCCACGTAGCGGTATTGGTCGTTTTCTCCCTCGGACTTCCGGGCCACGATGCTCTTGCAGGAGAAGATGTCCGCGCTGGTGATGGTCTCCATCATCCCGTTGGCGGTGCGGTAGAACTTGAAGACGAAGCGCGTGTCGGCGCAGTCCGCCACGTCCTCGATGCAGTGACCCGCCGTCAGCACCAGGTCATCGTCGATGAGCGTGCCCGAGCAGAAGGCCGGCGCCGGGTCGTCGCGGAAGCGCTGGTCGCTGCACAGGTTCTCCCAGTCGTTCAGCGTCCCTTCCGTGAAGGTGATGTTGTTCGGGTTCGAGGCGTCGATGGACTCCGGGAACATCAGCGCCACCGTGGACTTCCGGGCCCGCTCCTGCAGCGTGGCGCTGGGGTGCGCGTAGACGTCCTGGCGATCATCGTTGCCGTACACGACGGGCGTGCGGGACTCGGCCAGCGGCGCCTGCTCGGGCGCGTCCGACTCGGGAGCCGGTCCGCAGGCCAGCGCGGTGAGGGTACACAACAGGGTGCCGAGCAGCTTCGCTCGGAAGGCGGGGGCGGACGGGGACATGCGGGGCGACTCCTGACGGTGCGGCGACAGACACAGTGAAGGAATGGGGTGTTACTGTAACACGTAGGCAGACCCGTGCGGTCGCAGGGCCTCTGCGGCCGGGTGCCCGGGTGGGTAGGGCCGCGAACGGCTCAGTCGGCGTCGGGCGCTTCCAGCCAGGCCAGGGCCTCGGCGCGCGACTCGAAGGTCTTCGCGGGGATGGTGAGGCCGGCGTTCTTCGTCATGCGCCAGGCCTGCAGGCCGCTGCCGGGGTCCACCACCACGCGCGCGGAGCGCACCATGCCGCGCTGCTGGGCGTACGCGTTCAGCCGCGCCATCTCCCCGACCACCGTGGAGGGCATCACCCGCAGCTTGGACTGGTCCACCAGGGCGGACCACTCCTTGCCTCCCCGGGCGGTGATGTCCTTCTTCAGTTGCTCGACGTAATCGGTCACGTCCTTCGGCGTCACTTCCGAAGGGTAGATGACCTCGATGATGTCGTGGGGCAGGTGGGCGATCTCGATCTTCATGCGCGGTACGGCTCTCCAGGCGGGGCGCGCCATCCTAACCGCAGTGCCTGTCGTCGCATACCGGACGCCCGCATTCCCTTCCGGGACGGGCACGGGATGTCAGATCTTGCTGGTAGATCCGTCTCTGCCAGCTCGACCGGACCCGGTGCGCCACGACGCGCGCCGACTCCAGAAAGCAGCCGGCGAAGGGGGAGACCATGCGAACGAAGCTGTATGTCCTGGGCGCGGTCCTGGGAGCGGCCCCGGGCCTGCCGTCCGCGCTCCTGGCGCTGACGGGAACGCCGTCCCTGGAAACCCACCCGGGGG
>NZ_RAWB01000888.1 GCF_003612055.1 Corallococcus llansteffanensis | reverse complement strand
GAGAGGGTGCCCGGACATGTATGGGAGATGGTGCTGGTAGCGGGCGGGTGGAAGGGCTGGCGGCTCCACCGCACCCCGAGGGGAAGGGCGCACGCCGGGCCTGCCTGCCGGAATTTCCCGCCACCCGGCGTGGGGGTGCGCGCCGTACCCCCAGACCTTGACGCATCGGAGACTTGGCGTCCGGTCGCTGGCGGCTATGCTGCCGCGCCTCCTCCGTACCGCTTCCCAGCCTGGATGGACCCCATGAGCCTTCGCCGCAACCTGCTGACCGTCGCCATTCTCTCCACCGCGCTGCTGTCGGCGTGCTCGCTGCGCCCGCGCTACAAGGACCTGGTGCAGGCGAGCAGCACCGCGGAGCTCAAGGAGGACCAGCTCGTGGTCCTGCGCGTGGTGGACGCCCAGACGGGCCAGCCGGTGAAGGGCGCCAAGGTGTCCGGCGGCGAGTTCCGTACCCGCCTCAACGCCGTCAGCGACGAGAACGGCGAGGTGTCCCTCAAGGTCAACCAGACCCTGCTGACCGAGAACCCGCTCGTGGAGGTCGTGCTGCCCAAGGGCGTGCGTCACTACAAGCTCCAGCTCGTGCCCTCCGGTGAGGCCCCCGCGTCCGAAGGCGCCCCCATCAACACCCCCTCGAGCACCGCCTCCGAGCCGACGCCCGTGGCGCCCGCGTCTCCTGGCGCCCCCAGCGAGACCGTGGCCCCGATGGCCACCGACGCGGGCGTCTGAAGCCGCCCCGGCTCAGGTGAACCAGCGCACCAGGCGCTTGCCCTGCAGGCGCCGGTACGCGACGAGCCGCCGCTGGAAGTCCTCGCCGATGGTGATGAAGCGCACGCCGTAGCGTCCCCGCGTGCGCTCCCCGGCGGAGCGGCGGACCCACATGACCTCGCCCTGGAAGGCCACCTCTTCGTCTCCCAGGAGCAGGGCCCCCTCCAGGAAGTCCCCCGCCTTCATCGGCTGGAGCATGTCCGCGCAGAAGCCGCTCTGGGACACGTCGCGCGTGTACACCGGCAGCATGCCGCGCAGGCGGACGGCCAGGCGATGCTCGAAGCGCGTCACGGCTCGGGGGAGGTGCATGACGCCAAGTCTGCCAGATTCCGCCCGCGCAATAAAATTGCGCCAATACAAAGCAGGCAGGGGGGCGTGCCCCTCATGCAAATCCCGGGAAACGTTGAGAAATCTCCTGGGAGGAGGGAGCGGCCCATGTCCAAGGCGTTCACGAAGGAAGACGGGGGTGGCGACGAGGGACTGACCCCCGCGCGCACCCGGTCGGCATCGGCGGAGCAGCGCTACATCACGCCGGAAGGCCACCGTGCACTCCAGGAGGAATGGCTGTCGTTGCAGGGGCCGGATCCGCACGCTGGTGACTGGCCGGAGCTGGAAGCGGGCGTGCGCAAGCGCGAGCGGGAGCGCCGGGCGCGTGAGCTCTCCTCCATCCTGGAGGAGGTGCGGGTGGTGGAGCCGGATCCGTCGCGGGCGGGGCGCGTCTTCTTCGGCGCGTGGGTGGTGCTGGAGGACGAGGAGGGCGAGCAGATGCGCTACCGCATCGTCGGACCGGACGAGGCGGACGTGAAGGCGGGGCGCTTGAGCGTGGAGTCTCCGCTCGCTCGCGCGCTGCTGGGCAAGGAGGCCGGAGAGGTCGTCCAGGTGGAGCGTCCCAGGGGGCCCGTGGAGTACGAGCTGCTGGCGGTGGAGTACGGAGGGTCCGAAGCGCACGCGCCCGGTCCGTGAGCGGCGCTCAGCGCTTCGTGGCCATCACGGTGACGAGGCTGCCGAAGGGCTTCGGCATGCCGCCCTCGCGCACCTCGACGTCGAACCCTTCCGCCTCCAGCAGGGCGCGGGCCCGGGGCATGAGGAACGTCAGGTAGTACATGACGAAGGGCGGCTTCCAGAGCGCGTTGCGCACGCGCATGGCCGCGTTGAAGCCCTTCGCCACCCAGTAGCCGGGGTTCAGCGCGGACGGCGGCTGGCCGGTGACGAAGACGAAGCGCCCTCCGGGCTTCAGCGCGCGGGCAATGCCCTGCACGAGGCGCGGCTCGTCCTCCTCCAGGATGTGACCGAAGGCGCCGAAGCTGGTGACGAGGTCGAACTCCGCCGTGAAGGGCAGCGCCAGCGCGTCGCCCCGCACGAAGTCCAGCGCCGCCGTGCCGGGTGCGTCCCCCAGCCGCCGCCGCGCTTCGTCCAGCATCCCCTGGCTCAGGTCGAACCCGACGACGCGGTCGCGACACAGCGGGCGCAGCACCCGCATCGCGGCGCCGGTGCCGCAGCACACGTCCAGCGCGGCGCCCACGCTCCCGGGCGGGCCCACCTGGGCGAACGCGGCCTTGAGCAGCGGATCCGGCGTGCGGAACGGGGTGTGCTCGAACTTGGGCGCGAGCAGGTCGTACCCCTGCTCGACGGAGGTGAGGGCCTGCCGGGCCAGCTCCCGGAGGGTGGGGCCATCGCGGTGGAACATGGGCCCAGGTGTACCCACATCCCACCGGGCGCGCCACCCGGAGC
>NZ_RAWB01000887.1 GCF_003612055.1 Corallococcus llansteffanensis | reverse complement strand
GCCCGCCCCCGCGCCCCCCGACGAAGCCTCCGCGTCCTCCGAGGACCCGTCCGCGGCCTCCTCCGAGGAGCCGTCGCCCGACGGGTCCCAGGGCGAGTCCATGCCCGAGCCCGACGGTGGTGGCGCGATGGCGGGGCTCGCGGACAAGAAGAAGTTCGTCCCGCTCATCGTCATGGGCGTGGTGGGACTGACGTTCCTCGCGCTGATGATCGCCGTGCTCGCGGGCGCCTGAGCCGCTCCCGCCCGGGGCTTCCCGGGCGGACGTCAGCGGCCCCGCGAGGGGCCGCCGGATTCCCGGACTCGCGAACTACCGACCGGAGGAGATGCGCGCGACCGGCTGGATGTTCAGCTCGGGCGACAGCTCCTGGTAGCTGAGGATGGAGAACGAGGGGTTGAACTCGTACTCCAGCAGCTTGCGCACGTAGCGGCGGATGTCCATCGCCGTGAGGATGACGGGGCGCTGGGCGCTGGGCGGCAGGTGGCCGCACTCGGAGCGCACCGCGCCGACGATCTCCTGGGCGATGTCCGGCTCCAGCGCCAGGTGGGCGCCCGCGGAGGTCCGCTTGATGGAGCTGCGGATGGCCTCCTCGATGTTCGGATCCAGCAGGTACACCACCAGCGTGCCCGTGCCGCGCGCGTACTTGTGGGAGATGTACCGGCGCAGCGAGGCGCGCACATGCTCGGTGAGCATGACGTTGTCCGCCTCCACCTGGCCGTACTCCGACAGGGCCTGGAGGATGCCGCGCAGGTCGCGGATGGAGATCTCCTCCTCCACGAGGCGCCCGAGGATGTCCGTCAGCTTCAGCACGTTGACGATCTTCGGGACCACTTCCTTCACGATGGCCGGGAACGCCTTCTCCAGCTGCTCCAGCATCGTCTGCGTCTCCTGCACGCCCACGAACTCGCGGGCGTTCTTCCGGAGCACGGCGGCGGTGTGCAGGATGATGTAGCCGGGCACGTCCCAGGTGGTGAGGCTGGCGGCCTCCAGCGTCTCCCGGTACTGCTCGGGCACCCACGCGGCCGGCTGGCGCGTCGCGGGGTTGATGGCCTCGAAGCCCGGGATGTTCATCAGCTTGAGGCGCTCCACCGTGTCGTTCACCAGGATGTGGCCCAGGGTGGCCTGGCCGGTGACGACGGGGACCTCGTTGATTTGAATCTGGTAGGCCCCGGGCGGCAGGCCGCCGTTGCCGCGCGCGCGCACGCCGGGGAAGCGGACCCCCAGCTCCACGAAGAGGCCGTCGCGCATGAACGGGATGAGCTCGAAGAGGAACTTGCCGCCGTCCTGCCGCGAGTCCACGAAGGGCACCAGCGCGTCGGACACCTCCAGCACGATGGGGGTGACGACGGGGATGAACAGCTCCGAGTCCGGGTTGAGCTGCTCCTTGGGCGGCGGCTCCGACGACACCGGCGTGCCGAAGCTGGACTCCGTCGCGGGGCCCGCGTCCTCCGCGGCCTGATCCGCGTCCTTCTTCTTCATCATCGAGTACGCGCCGAAGCCCGCGCCCGCGCCCAGGATGAAGAAGGGAATCTTGGGCAGGCCGGGGATGAGGCCCAGGCCCACGAGCATGGCCGCCGCGATGGCGATGGCCTTCGGGTAGGCGGTGAGCTGGGTGCCCACGTCCTTGCCCAGGTGCGCGCCCTCCTCCTCGCCGCCCACGCGCGTCACCAGGATGCCGGCGCACGTGGAGATGAGGATGGCGGGAATCATGCCGACGAGGCCGTCACCGATGGTGAGCAGCGTGTACTTCTGCGCCGCGTCGCCCGCGGCCATCCCCTTCTGGGTCACGCCGATGATGAGGCCGCCCACGATGTTGATGACCGTGATGATGATGGACGCGATGGCGTCGCCCTTCACGAACTTCATGGCGCCGTCCATGGCGCCGAAGAGCTGGCTTTCGCGCTCCAGGTCGCGGCGCTTCTTCTTGCCCTGATCCTGATCAATGGAGCCGGCGCGCATGTCCGCGTCGATGGACATCTGCTTGCCGGGCATCGCGTCCAGGGTGAAGCGCGCGGCCACTTCGGCGACGCGCTCCGAGCCCTTGGAGATGACGATGAAGTTCACCACCACCAGGATGAGGAAGAGGATGGCGCCGACGACGAAGTTGCCCTGCACCACGAAGTTACCGAACGCCACGACGACTTCGCCCGGGTCGCCGGTGAGCAGGATGAGTCGGGTGGTGGAGATGGTGAGCGACAGGCGGAACATCGTCGTGATCAGCAGCACCGTCGGGAACACCGACAGCTGCAGCGCGCCTGGCACGTAGAGGGAGATGAGAAGAAGTATGACCGAGATGCTGATGTTCAGCGTCAGCAGGATGTCCAGCAGGAACGTCGGCAGCGGGACGATCATCATCCCGACGATGGCCACGACGACCACCGCCAGGACGATATCGGAGTACTTGTTCAGGAAGCTGTTCGGATCGGCGTTGGCCATCGTCGGGGCGCCATCCTAGTCCGTGCCCGCCCCGGTTCCCAAGGGGGGGTGTGCCCTCCCCTGGCGAGGGAG
>NZ_RAWB01000886.1 GCF_003612055.1 Corallococcus llansteffanensis | reverse complement strand
GGCGCCAGCGGGCTGGGCGCGATGGCGGCGCCCCCGAAGATGGGCGCGCGCGACAGCGGCGGCTCCGCGGCGGCCGGCGCGGGCGCGGCGACCACGGCGGCGGACGGGCCCTGCGGGGAGAGGGGCGCGCGGGGCGCGGGCGACCAGACGGAGCCAGGGCCCCAGGTGCTGGAGGCGCTCAGGCCCTCCGTGTCCACCCGGCCCCAGTCGAGCAGCAGGCTGCGCCGCGCGTGGTCCACCGCACGGTGCGCCGGGGGCGGCTCCACGAGGAAGGCGGACCCCTCCTGCGACAGCGGCGGGACGACAGGCTCCGCGGCGTCCTGGCCGAACGCGGGGGGAGCGCTGCCCTCGCCGGGGCGCGCGCGCGGCGGGAAGATGATCACCTGCGCCGGCTGCACCGCGTGCGGCGCGGGCACACCTTCCGCCACGGGCGTGACCTCGTCCACGTGCGCGCTCGGCGCGGGCTCCACCGCGAGCTCCACCTCCGCCACGGGGGCGACCTCGGGCTCGACGGGCGCTTCCTCGACGGGGACCACGGGCTCGGCGGGCGCGGCTTCGGGCTCGGCGGCCGCGGGCGCGACCTCCACCGGGATGGGCGGGGCGGCGTTCAGCCACTGCTCGATGCCGGGCTTGCTGCTCTGCACGGGCTCCAGCGGCGCGTTGCCCAGCTCGCGGATGAGTCCCTCGAAGTACAGCTTGCTGATGATGCCCAGCGCGGCCAGGTCCTCGAAGTCCGAGTCCTCCACCACGCGCGACAGCGCGCGCTTGCCGTCGAACAGGCGCAAGAGCCCGTTCACCTCGTCGGGGATCTCCGACAGGCGATCCGCGAGCTGGTGGTAGTCGATCTCGAAGACCGTCTCCAGCGGCGGGAGCTGCTCGAGCATCCGGCCCCACTCATCGAGCCGGCGCATGCCCTCCATGAGCAGGCCCTGCGTGGAGACCTCGATGCGCTCGGGCCTGTCGAGCGTGGTGAACTGCACGTCGAACTGGCCTTCGAACGTGTTGAGCAGCCGGTAGAAGGCGTTCTCGCCCTTGAGCCGGCCCAGCTCCGCGTCCACGACGCGGCCTTCCTTGAAGTAGACGGTGCCGGTGCGCTCGCCCTGGATGGCGATGACGCCCGTCTTGCGGCCGATTTCGAAGGTCTGGACCAGGTCCACGACGCCCATGTCGGCGAGGCTGCCCGCGAAGCCGCCCTTGGTCGTCTCGCGCTTCTCGATGCGTTCCTTCTCGGCCTTCTGAAGGATCATCTTCACGCGGGTGACGATCTCTTTGATGTAGATCGGCTTCGTCAGGTAGTCGTCGCCGCCCAGCTCAAGGCCGCGCACCTTGAACTCGACCGACTTCTGGTTCGTCAGGAAGACGAAGGGGATGAACTTGAAGCGCTCGTCGGACTTGAGCGTCTTGCAGAGCTCGAAGCCGTCCATCTCCGGCATCTTCGTGTCCGCCAGCACGAGGTCCGGAGGGCTGATCTGCACCTTCTCCAGCGCGTCCTTGCCGTGGATCGCCGTCGTGACGGAGAAGCCCGCCTTCTTCAGGCTGACCTCCATCACGCGCAGGCTCTTCGCGTCACCATCGACCAGGAGCAGGTGCTGCTTGGCCACGTTGCATGCCTTTCAAAACAGGAGGGGCGGCGGATCCGGCGGGCGCGCCCCGCAGGAGCAAGCATCGGGCCCGGTTTCCAGGTGTGTCAATGGGCGGGACTGTCCGGAAAACCGTCCGGTTCCCTCCCTGGAGGACAAGCAGGTCAGCGGAAGAGACCCTTCTTGGGGGGGTTCTTCTTGCGCAGGTCGATGAGCCGCAGCTCCTGGTTCGCCTCCAGGTGCTTGGGGTTGGCGCGCACCGCCTCGCGGAAGTGGCGCTCGGCGCGGTCCATGTCGTTCTCCACCCGGGCGATGACGCCCAGCTGGTAGTGGGCGCGATCACAGTTCGGGTCCAGGCGCACCGCATCCGCCATCCACTGTTTGGCGCGGGGCATGTCGGCCTTGCGGCTGGGATCCATGTAGACGGCCCAGGCGCGAGCGGCCAGGTACAGGGGCTTGGGGTCCAGGGCGTGCGCGCGCTCGTAGTGTTCGACGGCGGCGAGGAAGTCGCGCTTGCGGAAGTAGACCTCGCCCATCTTGAAGAGGTCCTCCGCGTTCGTGTCGGAGCGGGCGGACTGCGGGGAGCCGGGGCGGCCACCGGACGCGGCGGACGGAGGCTTGGGCAGGGCCTGCGCGCCCTGCAGCGTCTGCTGGTAGCTCTTGCGGCGCGCGTCGTCGTGGAGGACCTCGTAGGCCTCGCGGATGGACTCGAAGACGGAGGTCATCTTCTGCGCCAGGTGGGGCAGCGACGGCGGCAGCCGGTCCGGGTGGAAGACCTTGGCGAGGCTCAGGAAGGCGGCCTTCACCTGGTCGCGTGAGGCGTCCTGGGGCACGCCGAGCACGGAGAAGTGGTCGCGCTTGGCCTGGATGTCCGCGAAGCGCTGTTCAATCTGCTGCGCGAGCCGGCCCTCATCGGGCTTGGGGGC
>NZ_RAWB01000885.1 GCF_003612055.1 Corallococcus llansteffanensis | reverse complement strand
CATCGGGGACGTGGCGGCGCGGGAGCTGGGGTGGCTGGAGGAGCGGTTTGGCTCCAGCGGCAGGCACCTGTGGGAGCTGTCGCACGGCATCGACGCGCGGGACGTGGTGCCGGATCGGGCCGCGAAGAGCGTGGGCGCGGAGGACACGTTCGAGGAGGACTTGACGGGCCTGGAGGCGCTGAAGCCGCACGTGCATGCGCAGGCGCTGCGGGTGGCCCGGCGGCTGCGCAGGGCGTCGCTGAAGGGCCGCGTGGTGCAGCTCAAGTTGAAGTTCGCGGACTTCACGCTCATCACCCGGCGCACCACGCTGCGCGAGCCGACGGATGACGGGCAGGTGCTCTACCGCGCGGCGCTGGAGCTGCTGGAGCGCGCGCACGAGGGCAAGCCGCTGCGGCTCACGGGTGTCAGCGTGCAACTGGACGAAGACGAAGCGCAGCTCGGGTTGTTCCCCGCGGCGGCGCCCCGGGCCTCGAAGCTGAACGAGGCGATGGACCGCATCGCGGCCCGCTTCGGCAGCAAGGCCATCACCATGGCGGACATCGCGGGAGCGGAGGCGCCGGACGACGACGACCCGCGCTCCGAGCGTCCGGTGGAGAGGCTGAAGCCCACGGAGAAACCGAAGCGCTGAAGCACTCCGGCCCCTTCGTCGCGGGGATCAACCCTCGTCCGTGTCGAAGAGCGCGGAGACGCCGAAGCACTGAAGCACTCCGGCCCCTTCGTCGCGGAGATCAACCCTCGTCCGTTTCGAAGCGCGCGGAGACGCCGAAGCACTGAAGCACTCCGGCCCCTTCGTCGCGGGGATCAACCCTCGTCCGTTTCGAAGCGCGCGGAGACGCCGAAGCACTCCGGCCCCTTCGTCGCGGGGACTATCCTTCGCCCGCGTCGGAACCCGGGGACGACGCCGGACGCTCGGCGCCCGAACCGCTGCCCTCGCCGCTCCCACCGCCGGTGCGACGACGACGACGGCGACGGCGCTTCTTGCGGGGGCCTTCCGCGTCCCCGGCACCACTCGCGCTCGCGCGCGGCGGGGGCACTTCTCCGGCCTGCCAGGCCTCCAGCGCCTCGCGGCCCTCACCCGTGGCCTCCGCTGTCATCGCGAAGACGGCCAGCGCCTCGTTGAAGAGGGGGTGGCGGCGGAAGGCGCCGGCCTTCTTGCGGCGCTCACCGGACAGCGTGCGCTGCATGAGCAGCAGCATGCGGCAGCGCTCGGCGATGCGGCGCGGCAGCCGGGCGGCCTCCACGAAGCCCGCGAGCAGGTCCTCGATGACGTGCGCGACGGACGCGCGGCCCTCGTCCTGCGACTCCTCCGCCGGCTGCGTGCGGCCAATGGGCACGAGCAGCGTCGCCAGCAGGATGGCGTCGTCCAGCACCTCGCCCGCGGACACGCGCTTGTCCAGCGCTTCGGCGAAGGCATAGAAGGTCTTCTCCCCTTCCTTGCCATTCTCCCGCAGGTACTCGTCCACGGGAGGCAGCAGCAGCTTCAGCGCGTCCAGCGCCGCGAGCAGCTTCAGCGCCGGGGCGGACCTGCCGGTGCGGATGAGCCGGAAGGTCTCCTCCAACAGGCGCGCGGGCGCGCAGCGCGGCAGGTCCTCCACCGCGCCCTCCATCGCCGCGTAGGTGCGCGACTCGATGTCCAGGTCCAGCTTCGCCGCGAAGCGCACCGCGCGCAGGATGCGCACCGGATCCTCGCGCATGCGGATCTCCGGGTCGCCGATGGTGCGGATGAACCGCTCATCCAGGTCGCGCCGGCCGCGCACGTAGTCGATGACCCGACCTTCCGCCGCGTCGTAGAACAGGCCGTTGATGGTGAAGTCGCGGCGGCGCGCGTCCTGCTGCGCGGTGCCGAAGACGTTGTCGTGGGTGATGAGCAGGTCCTCGCCGGACGGCTCCTCCGACGACGCGCCCGGGGGCGGCTCCAGCTCCGTCGGGTTCGCGCGGAAGGTGGACACCTCCACGATCTTCCCGCCCTTGAAGTAGACGTGCGCCAGCCGGAAGCGCCTTCCGATGAGCCGGCAGTTGCGGAAGATGGCGCGCACCTCGCCCGGGTGGGCGCTGGTCGCCACGTCGAAGTCCTTGGGCTTCTTGCCAAGGAGCAGGTCGCGCACGCAGCCGCCCACCAGGTACGCCTGATGCCCGTGCTGGTGCAGCCGCAGCACCACCTTGAGCGCGTCCGGATCCATCTCGTCCGGGTCGATTTCGGCGGGCTCGCCGGTGCGCGTGGTGGTGGGCGCCTGCAGCTCCGGCTCGTTCGCCGCGGGCTCCGGCTCCGGCTCCAGCTCCAAGATGACGGCCTCGGGCTCCTCCACCTCGTCGCCAGCCTCCGCGGCGGCCTGGGCGTCCTCGGCCTCCGCGGCCTTCAGGGCCTCCGTGGCGCGGCGGATCTCGTCGCTCACCTCGGGGTCGACCGGGAGGGCGTCCTCGGTGTCATCGTCGTCGTCGAACCCTTCATCGTCCCCCGCGTCCGCGGAGAAGGCGGGCCCAGCGCCTTCGTCAGAAGGGGCCTCGGGGGGCCGGGAG
>NZ_RAWB01000884.1 GCF_003612055.1 Corallococcus llansteffanensis | reverse complement strand
GGTGGGGGCCTCGGAGCCCGGAGGCCGGCTCGTCCTCGTGGACTGGGCGGCGGACACCTTCAGCGACGAGTACGGCGCGATGATGCTGGGCGTGCGCCCGGAGTCCGGGCTTGCGCACCCTACCTACGGCATCGCCCCCACGGGGGGCATCCAGGCGTTCCTGACGTCCGGGATGAACGGGCCGCCCAAGCTCGTCGAGCGGCTGCTGGCGAAGCACGGCGTGAGCGCGGACGAGGTGACGCTCATCTCGCACCAGGCCACGCGCAAGCTGATGGACCACTGGGCCCAGCAGATCCGCCCGCGCGAGTACCTGGATACCTTCGAGGACCTGGGCAACATGGTGCACGCGTCGATGCCGGTGACGCTCTCCCGGTTCCAGCGCGAGCTGCGCACGAAGTACCTGGTGATGGTGGGCCTGGGCATCGGCGCGCACCAGCTCGCGGTGCTGGTCCGCGTCTGAGGCGGGCGCGCTACTGGTCGTCGCAGGGCGTGCCCAGCCGGATGCCGGTGTAGACGCCCAGCTCGTTGTAGATGAGCGACAGGTTCTGCTCCACGGGCACGTTGCGCAGCGCGACCTCCTTGCTCGGTTTTTCAACCCACAGGGGCGTCTGCGCGCGGTCGATGACGAGCCGCAGCTCGCCCCGCTTCGTGGTGAAGATCTCCCCTTCGGAGTCCGACACCACGTTGGTCATCTTCTGCGGCTTCAGGTCGCCGCGCGGCCCGATGAACACCCGGAAGTTGCGCGAGTCCGAGGACGAGGAGCCCTTGTCCACGTAGTAGTACGTGCCCTTCGAGTCGCGCAGCAGCGCGTGGGGGACGTACTTCTGCGGGTTGGGCGCGTAGGTGGCCTTGCGCAGCAGCTCCCGCGCCTCGGCGCCCGGGAGCATCTCCAGGGACACCTTGCGCTCGCCACAGCGCAGCGAGCAGGTGCGCTCCTTCGCGTCCACGGACAGCTCCGAGTACACGCGCAGGTCCCGCCCCTGGTAGTCGGGGATGCCCTGCTTGTTGAAGAAGCGCGGGTCCAGGAAGGTCTCGGCGGACAGGAAGCCGTGGGGCCGGGGCACCTCCACGAGCTCCCTGGCGTCGCCGTAGTAGAGCCGATCCTCCAGGTCCTCCGTCTCCTCGCGGGGCACGGAGACGGCGTAGTGGCCCTTGCCGTCGGTGCACACGGACGTGGCCTCCAGGAGCATGCGCTGCCCCAGGTTCTCCGCCTTGCCCCACGGCGGCTCAACGGCGGAGGTGGTGCTGGCGCCGAGCAGCAGGGCCACGGTGAGGATGCGCGGGAAGGTCATGGGTGTGCGGGGCTAGAGGTGCTTCTTGAAGTAGCGGGTGGCGGCCTTCTCCTGGCTGGAGGCCTCCGGGGACGTGGTCCACACGAAGCGGTCTCCTTGCAGGCTCGGCTCCAGGGCAGCGCCGAAGCGGCAGTCAATGTGCTGGAGGCGGGCCTTCACCGTGCGTCGGGCTTCCTCGGAGGTGCCGCACATCGTCTTCAGGGCGGTAAGGGGGAAGGCGCAGTAGCGGGTGATGTTCACGTCCTTGAGCCAGGCTTCCGTGACGGTGGCCCAGTCGATGGAGCCCGCCACGGACGCACCGCAAGTGGCGTTCATCGCCTGGAGCGCTTCCGCGTAGGCGGTGTCGTGGACGGCCTCCTCGGCCTTGCGATCGAAGGCCATCAGCTTCGCGAGCTGGCCGCTCTGGGTCTGCTGCTGGTGCTGCGCGTAGACCTCCTCCGGCTTGAGCTTCTGCGAGCGCGCCTCGTCGTACTGGACGGCGATGCCGTTGCCGGGGCCGCCGGGGAAGTGCAGCTCCACGCGCGGGCCCACGAGGATGAGCGGCGAGTAGTTCCGGCCGTGCCACTGGGTGGTGTAGTTCAGCCGCGAGATGCTGAGGCTGCTCCAGTCCTTGACGGTGTAGGGGAGCACGAGGCCGTCGAGCACGGAGCCCGTGCCCTGGATGCGCACGAGGAACTTCTTCTGCTCACGGGGCAGGAGCGGCACGAGCGCCACCTGTTCGCCCTGCGGTCCCACGAACACCTTGCCGGCTTCGACGGGCGCCGCGGCCCGGGCGGGCAGGGTGCCCAGGACGGCGGACAGCACGGCCACTGCGACGACGATCCTCACGCGCGATTCCTTCCCCTCACCCGGGCGCACCCCGCATGCGGCGGGGGCTGCTCAGGGCGTCAAGTCGATATTATGCGTCTGACATTCGGCGACGACCTCTTGCATATCCCGAAGGTCCACCACGCGCGCCACCGCGCGCACGTTCGCCAGATCCCCCTTCTGGCAGTAGGCCCGGAGCGCCAGCAGGCGCGCGGCCAGGTTGTCCTGCTCCGTGTAGCTGCGCTGGGCCATGCGGACCGCCTTGCCGGTGTCTCCCGCCGCGAGCGCCGCGCGGCCCTCGTTGAGGGCGTCGAGCGCGGACTGAAGGGTCGGATTGCGCGGGCGCGTTGGCCCACGAGCTCCGGCCTTCTTCACGGTCTTGGTGCCCGTGGGGGTCGTGGGCGTCACGGTGGGGGGA
>NZ_RAWB01000883.1 GCF_003612055.1 Corallococcus llansteffanensis | reverse complement strand
CCTCGGGGGAGGGGAGGAGCAGGGGCTCCTCTCCAGGGTCCCTACGGAGCGAGCGACACGCTCCGGTCGTGCGGGCCTGCCCGGAGCCTCCCCGGAGCCTTCCAAGGCGTCCGGATCCGGACGCCCCGCCGCCGCGAGGCCCGCGTCCGCTTCAGGGCTTCACGGGCGGAACCGGCGTGGGCGCCTGGGGCGCGGCCGGGGCTTCGGGCGCCTTCGGTGGGCCGGGTGGCACGCCGCGTCCGGCCTGCGCCACGATGCGCACCTCGGCGTTCTCCCCGAGCGCGAAGCCGTCGCCCTTCGTCTCCAGGTCGGTCACCTCGATGACGTCGCCGCGCTGGAGGTGGAAGAAGCGCTCGTTCTTCTCCGCGCGGTGGCGCTCCTGCATCGCCAGGCCCACGCGCCCCTCCGGCCCGCAGCCGATGTAGCGCTGGCGGCCCTTGCCCTCCAGCGACTCGCTGACGATGCGGAACAGCCGGCCCGGCGGCGGCTCCGGCCACGCCTCGCCCTTGGGCGCCACCACGAGGTAGCTCATCTTCAGCGATTCCTTGTGGAACCCGGCCGTGCGCGCCAGCTCCTCCACCACGCGGGGCATGGGCCACGCGCGCTCGGCGTGGCACCAGTCCGTCTCCTTCACCAGCGCGGGGCAGGGGCCCCGGTACATGCACGGCGCGCGGATGCCGTAGCCGCGCTCCACCAGCAGGTCGCGCACCTTGAGCAGGTTGCGGCTCGTCTCGCGCAGCGCGGGCTCCATCACCAGCAGGCTGCCGCCCTTCTTCACCTTCGTCAGGATGGCTTCCAGCAGCGCCGCGCGCGGCTTGAGCGCCTCGTCCGTCGCGCCGTACAGCTCGTTGACCACGTGCCCCATCGTGATGAGGTCGAACTGCCCGTCCGGGAGCTGGGCGTTCTTCTTCAGCGGGTCCCACTCGCGCGTGGCCAGCGCCTCGCCCGCCTCCGTCGCGAGCTTGAGCGCCAGCGCCAGGGCCGGCTTGCTGCGGTCCGCCGCCGTCACTTCACTGGCGCCCGCGTCCATCGCCGCGAAGGCCACGGGGCCGGGGCCGCTGCCCAGGTCGAGCACGTGGCGGGGGCGGTTGGGCAGCTCGCCCAGCACCTGCCTCGCCTGGGCGTAGGAGACTGGCCAGTAGAAGAGCAGGTAGGCGCCCAGCAGGCGCGGGTCGTCCATGTACCGGGCGCCCGCGAGCTGCCGCTCCCGCGTGAGGCCGAGCGACAGCTGCTTCACGCCCGCGCCCACCTCCTTGACCTCCTGGGGCGTGAGGCGCCCCTCGGGGCCGTCGCCCTTGCCACGCGAGGCGCGCCATACGGCGATGAGCCGCGGCAGCCACCGCTCCAAGTCCTTGCTGTATGCGTTGCTCATCAGTGCCTTCACTTCTGGGGTCGCCACCTGGGGGCGACCGCGTTAAACCCGTCCGGCCATGATTTCCGTCCGCGGACTGCGCAAGCACTATCAGGTTCACAAGCGCCCGCCTGGCCTGAAGGCGGCCCTGCGCTCGCTCGTCCACCGCAGCTACACGTCCGTCAAGGCCGTGGACGGCATCTCCTTCGATATCAAGCCCGGCGAGCGGGTGGGCTTCCTGGGCCCGAACGGCGCGGGCAAGACGACGACGCTCAAGGTGCTCGCCGGCCTGCTCCACCCCTCCGAGGGTGAAGTCACGGTGGATGGCCACGTGCCCCGGCTGCGCGAGGAGGCGTTCCTCAAGAAGATCATGCTCGTGATGGGGCAGAAGCAGCAGCTCCTGTGGGACCTGCCGCCGGCGGAGACGTTCGAACTCAACCGCGCCATCTACGACGTGCCCCGCCTCCAGTACAAGCAGACGCTGGAGGAGCTGGTGTCGCTCTTGGAGCTGGAGGACCTCATCACCAAGCCCACCCGCCAGTTGAGCCTGGGCGAGCGGATGAAGTGCGAGCTGGCGGCGGCCCTCATCCACCGCCCCCGGGTGCTGTTCCTGGACGAGCCCACCATCGGCCTGGACGTGTCCATGCAGGTGACGATGCGCGCGTTCATCAAGGCGTACAACGAGAAGACGGGCGCCACGCTCATCTTGACGAGCCACTACATGGACGACGTGGCGGCGCTGTGTCCGCGCGTCATCGTCATCGACAAGGGGCAGCTGTCCTACGACGGCACGCTGGAGGCGCTGGTGCAGCGCGTGCGGCCGGAGAAGCGGGTGGTGCTGCGGCTGGCGCGGCCGGTGGACGCGGCGCTCCTGGCCAGCTTGGGGCGGGTGGTGTCGCACGAGCCGGGCTCGGCGGTGCTCCAGGTGCAGCAGGACGCGGTGAACGCCACGGTGGGGCGGGCGCTGTCGACGCTGCCGGTGACGGACCTGACGGTGGAGAACGCGCCGCTGGAAGAGGTGATGAGCGAGCTGTTCCAGGAGGGCAAGGCGCGCCGCGCGGAGGCCGCCCGGGAGGCGGTGCCCGCGTGAGCCTGCGCACGTCGCTGAAGGCGCTGCCCACCATGCTGCGCATCGGCTTCTCCGAAGCGGTGGCCTACCGCGCGGAGATGATCATATGG